>NC_022657.1:8430714-8745833 GCF_000494755.1 Amorphoplanes friuliensis DSM 7358 | reverse complement strand
GCGCTGCACGTCGACGATGACCAGCGGCAGCTCGAGGGCGATCGCGAGCGAGATCGTCTCGCCCTTCAGCGCCACACCGGGGCCGGAGGTCGTGGTGACACCGAGCGCACCGCCGTACGAGGCGCCGAGGGCCGCACCGATCGCGGCGATCTCGTCCTCGGCCTGCATCGTCGTGATGCCGAACCGCTTGTGCTTCGACAGCTCGTGCAGGATGTCGGACGCCGGAGTGATCGGGTAGGCGCCGAGGAAGACCGGCAGCTTCGCGCGCACACCCGCCGCCACCAGGCCCAGGGCCAGGGCGGCGTTGCCGGTGATGTTGCGGTAGGTGCCGGGCAGCATCTTGGCCGGCTTCACCTCGTAGCGCACCGAGAAGTCCTCGGTCGTCTCGCCGAAGTTCCAGCCCGCCTGGAAGGCCGCCTTGTTGGCCGCGACCAGGTCGGGGCGCTTGGCGAACTTGCGCTCCAGGAACCGGATCGTCGACTCGAACGGCCGCGAGTACATCCAGCTCAGCAGGCCGAGGGCGAACATGTTCTTGGCGCGCTCGGCGTCCTTCTTGGCCACGCCCAGCTCGGCCAGGGCGCCGATGGTCATCGACGTCAGCGCGACCGGGTGCAGGGCGTACTCCCCGAGGGAGCCGTCCTCGAGCGGGCTGGCGGTCCAGCCGACCTTGGCCAGGTTGCGCTTGGTGAACTCGTCGGTGTTGACGATGATGTCCGCGCCGGCCGGCAGATCGGCCAGGTTGGCCTTCAGCGCCGCCGGGTTCATCGCCACCAGCACGTTCGGCGAGTCGCCGGGGGTGAGGATGTCGTAATCGGCGAAGTGCACCTGGAAACTCGAGACACCCGGCAGGGTGCCCGCAGGTGCCCGGATCTCCGCCGGGAAGTTCGGCAACGTCGAGATGTCGTTGCCCAGCTGAGCGGTCTCCGACGTGAACCGGTCACCGGTGAGCTGCATACCGTCACCGGAGTCGCCGGCGAACCGGATGACCACGCGGTCGAGCTGCTCGACACGCTTCGCGGGAGCGGCCACGTTCCAACCTCCTGAGGGCGCGGGCCGGCGGGTACGCACGTCGATGAGCCGGCCCGCAATAGTCACTTCCAGCCTACGTCGGCACTCCTTACCACCGAGGTTTCGGGGGCGTGTCCGACTTCAGACCGTTGACCACAGTAGCCAGGTAAGGCTTGCCTGAGCCAACCGAGTCCATCCTTCGGTTCGCTACGCTGCTCGCGTGGACGGGTATCTGGGTTCGTACGCCACGCTGGGGCTGCTGCTGGCCGCCGGCGTGCTCGTCTTCGTGGGTGCGTTCGGGGCGAACAAGCTGCTCAGCCCCGCTCATCCGGCGGAGCCCGCGGGTAAGCGGATGACCTACGAGAGCGGCGTCGACCCGGTCGGCGGCGACTGGGCGCAGGCCCAGATCCGCTACTACGTCTATGCGTACCTGTACGTTCTGTTCGCGGTCGAGGCGGTCTTCCTCTTCCCGTGGGCGGTGATCTTCGACCGGCCCGGTTTCGGCCTGGTGACGGTGGTCGAGATGGCCATTTTCGTGGCTGTTCTCGCGCTGGGCATCGCGTACGCCTGGCGTAAGAAGATCCTCACCTGGACCTGACACCCCTCGATCGAGCCCGGCGTTTACCCGTGGGCGGGGTGGCGGGCTCGCCAGGTGGAGAGCGTCGTGCCACGATCGTGCCCATGGGTCAGCTTTTCCTCTTCATCGTCGTGGGCCTCGTGGTCGCGGCGATCGTCTTCGGTGTGACCGTCCTGGTGAGCGGCGGCGACTCCGGGCTGACGCCCGTCGAGCCCGACGGCAGGTCCCTGCCGCTGCCCAGCGACCGGCCGCTCGGCGAGGAGGACATCTTCCGCACCCGGTTCGACACCGGCTTCCGGGGATACCGGATGGCCCAGGTCGACCAGGCGCTCCAGCGGGCCGCCTATGACATCGGTTACAAGGGTGAGCTGATCGGGGTCCTCGAGGCCGAGGTCGCCGCACTGCGCGAGGGCCGGACGGCCGACGCGGACGTGCTGCGCCGCGCCCGTGAGGCCGCGGTGGCCCCGCCGCCGCCGGCCCCGGCCGAGGATGCGCAGCCCGAGGGCTCGCTGCCCGAGGCGCCACCGCCGCCCGGTAAGCCGGTCACGGAGGCCGAGCCCGCTGCCACTGCGGTCAAGGACGATCCCACGCCCGAGGAAGCCACTGCACGGGCCGCGGGCGACGGCGAGCCGGCGGAGCGTCGATGAGCGAGACCGGACCGATCAACAATCTCGGTGATGCCGCACGCCCGGGCACCGGTGAGGTGACCGCGACCGTCATCGTCAACGCCCCCGCGCCGCAGGTGTTCGCGGCGTTCATGAACTGGGAGCGCCAGTCCGACTGGATCCCGCTCACCAAGGTCCGGGTGGTCGAGGGTGACGGCGGCGAGGGCAGCCTGATCGAGGCGATCACCGGTGTCGGACGCGCCGGCCTGCGCGACGAGATGCGCGTGGTCCGGGTCGACGCGCCGTACGAGCTGCGGGTCGTGCACTGCGGCAAGGTGCTGCGCGGCCCCGGCTCGATGCGCTGCACGGCCATGGGTGGTGACCGCACCCAGGTTGTCATGCACGAGTGGTTCCACCTGCCCGGAGGCGCGGCGACGAAGGTCGCCTGGCCGCTGCTCTGGCCGGGTTCCAAGCTGAGCCTCAAGGCCTCCCTGAAGAAGTTCGGCCGGCTCGTCGAGGAAGGCCGCCTCCGCTGAGATTCTGCCGGTGGCAGCTCGTACGGTTGTCCGCATGACGGATGTGGTCGACGAGGCCGGCACCGACGGCCTGGTGATCGGCGCCGACGGGCGGGCCCGGTGCGCCTGGGGTGGCAGTACGCCCGACTACGAGCCCTACCACGATCTCGAGTGGGGCCGGCGGGTCGACGGTGACGACGCGCTCTTCGAGCGGATGTCGCTGGAGGCGTTCCAGTCCGGGCTCTCGTGGATCACGATCCTGCGCAAGCGGCCGGCCTTCCGGGCGGCCTTCGCGGGCTTCTCGATCACTGCGGTCGCTGCCTTCACCGAGCAGGACGCAGCCCGGCTGATGGCCGACACCGGCATCGTCCGCAACCGCATGAAGGTCGACGCCACGCTGCACAACGCCCGGGTCGCGGCCGGGCTGCCGGACGGCCTCGCGGCGCTGCTGTGGTCCTACGCCCCGGCACCGCGGCCCCGCCCGGCCTCGCGGGCGGACGTCCCGGCGATCACCCCCGAGTCGACTGCGCTGGCCAAAGACCTGAAAAAGCGGGGCTTCAAGTTTGTCGGCCCGACCACGGCCTACGCCCTGATGCAGGCGACCGGCATGGTCGACGATCATCTGGCGGGTTGTTTTGTGGCACCCACCCGCGAGCCCGCTGACGGCCTCCCGGCGGCCTGACGAGCCTCTGAGGGGCGGCGTGGGCCACCTGAGTCACCGGCGTGCGCCCGTGATGAGATGGTGCGCATGGCGCACTGGGCTGTGATCATTCCAGCGGATCGATGGGCGACCGAGCGGTTGTTCCATCACGACACCCTGACCGTGGCCGGTCTGGCCGGCGTGTCGCCGGAAGCGGGCGACGAGGTGCTGCTCGTGGCCGGTGAGGAGACGCCGCACGTCGTGGCGCTCGGCACGGTCGACGGCGCACCCGCGCGGCGCGGCGCCCACGGCGTTCCCGAACTGGTCGTGACCTACACCCGGCGGGCCTTCGACGAGCCCGTGCCGGCCGACGAGCTCAAGCTGGCCGAGCCGGTGGCCGAGGTCGACGGGGAGCTGTTCCGGCGCCTCGCGACGCGGCTGACCGGGGGTTTCGAGCGGCGCACCTGGCTGGTCAGCCTGGACCTGCCGATCGAGGCCGCGACACCCGCCGAGGCGGTACGCCAGTTCTGGTCGTACGTGCTGGAGCTGGGGCCCGCCGAGCTGCCGGCGTTCGTCTCGCCGTCCGGTGACGAGCTGGCCATGCAGGCGTTCGTGCTGGGCGCCGAGGCCAACCTCGACCCGGAAGAGGACGAGGACGACGACTGACACGAAGGGCCCGGAGCTCGATGCTCCGGGCCCTCCGTGGTGCAGAAGTCAGCCGCCGAGACTCGCCGCTGCCGAGGCGATCGCGGAGGAGAAGTAGCTCACCTGGGTGTAGACGCCGGGCTTGTTGGGCCGGGCACAACCGTCGCCCCAGCTCACGATGCCGACCTGGATCCAGGCGTTGGACGCGTTGCGGCGGAACATCGGGCCGCCCGAGTCGCCCTGGCAGGTGTCGACGCCACCGGCGGTGTAACCCGCGCAGATCTCGTCGGTCGCGACGATCTGCCCGTTGTACATCGAGCTCGAGTTGCAGGTGCTGTCACTGACGAACGGCACCGTGGCCTTGAGCAGGTACCGCTGCTGGCCGCCGCCCTCGGTCGCCGCACCCCAGCCGGCGATCGTGAAGGTGCCCGAGTCGAACGCCGTGGTGGTGGCGATCGGCAGGGTCGCGAAGCCGGTGACCGGGCTGGACAGGCGGATCAGGGCCCAGTCCTTGCCGTTGCCGTTGTACCCGGGCGCCCGGTAGACGTAGTTCGACCGGCGGGTGACCTTGCTGGTCGAGTTGAGGTCGACCACACCGATGGTCGCGGTGATCGACGTGGTCGCGCCGGTGCGGTTCACACAGTGGGCGGCCGTCAGCACCAGCGTCGGGCTGTAGAGCGCGCCGCCGCAGCCCATCGACAGCCGGACCATGAACGGGAACTCACCCTGCGTGGCCCGGGTGCCTCCGACGACCTTCTGCGGACCGTCGGGCTCCGCCGAGGCGGGCGAGGCCGACACCAGGGTGCCCATCGAGGCCACCGTGAGTGCGGCCGCCAGCCCACCCAGGATCCTGCGCCATCTGACCATCCAGACCTCCCCAGCCCGAGAACTTGATGCTGAGGAGTCAAACATTTACCGGCATGTATGGGGCTATCCCGAAAGACTCATATCATCGGCCCTCGAAGACCGGCCTTTCTTTCGCGACGAAGGACGCGACCGCGGCCTGGTGGTCCGCCGTCGCGCCGCAGATCGCCTGGGCCTGGGCCTCGGCGGCCAGCGCGTCCGACAGCGAGCCCGCGGTGCCGATGGAGAGCTCGCGCTTGATGGCGGCGTACGCGACGGTCGGGCCGGCGGCGAGCCGGGCGGCGAACTCCTGCGCGGTTGTCAGCACCTGCTCGTCGTCCTCGACCAGCTGGGTGAGCAGGCCGTACTCCATGCTCTCCTGGGCCCGCAGCGGCTGGGCGAGCAGCAGAAGCTCCAGGGCCCGGGCGCGGCCGACGATGTGCGGCAGCGACCACGAGATGCCGGTGTCACCGGCCAGCCCGACGTTCGCGAACGCCATCAGGAACGTGGTGCGCGGCCCGCCGATGCGGAAGTCGGCGAGCAGCGCCAGTGACGCGCCGGCGCCCGCCGCGGTGCCCCGGACGGCCGCGACGACCGGCTTCGGCAGGCTGGCCAGCCGCTGAGCGATCGGGTTGTAGTGCTGCCGCACGGTGTCCAGCTCGGTCGCGCCCTTCTTCAGGTCGCGTTCGTGCTCCCGCAGGTCCTGACCGACGCAGAACGCCTTGCCCGCGCCCGCCAGCACCACGGCCCGGATCGAGCGGTCCGTCTCGATCGACGCCAGGGTGTCCCGCAGCGCCTCCTTGAGGTCGACCGTGAGGGCGTTCATGGCGTCGGGGCGGTTCATGGTCAGGGTGACGACCGCGTCGGTGCGGTCGACGAGCAAGGAATCGGTCTTCAGTCCGATCGTGGGCGGTGGGTGGGGCGGTTGGATGGCGGTCATGTGTCTGAGAATCCCACACGGCCGCCCCTTGTCACTGAGGCCAGGCAGCGCTCGACGAAGCGATCGGCCGGGGGACGCAGGCGAGTGGCGTGCCGGTCGAAGAACGTCGCGGCGCTGGCGCCGGGCCACCGGGCCGGAAGCAGGGACGCCGGCAGCTGCGGATCGCGGAAGAGGAACGAGCGCCAGGCGTGAACGAGCTGGAAGCGGGCCGCGTACGCCTCCTCGTCGGAGCTGCGGGCGTTCACGGCGGTGACGATCGGGCGCTGGACTTCGATGAACTCCTCGTACGCCCGGCCGATCTCGGTCAGGTCCCACGCCCGTCCGACCACCTCCGCCGCACCGGGCGAACCGGCGGCGTGGCTGGCGCTGAACCGCTCGAAGCCGACCGCCGCGTCGGTCAGGACGGCGTCGATCTCGTCCGCGGCGCGGGGCGCGACCCAGGCAAGTTCGCCGAGCATTCCGTACCCGAGAAAAGTCAGTCGTTTGGCCTCGCGGCGCGGAACCGGGGCATTTGTCAGGACGAGGTCGAAGCGTCCGTCCCAGCCGTTGCGGCCGGTCCGGTAGATCCGGGCCGACGCCTCGTCGAGGCGGCGGGCGGCCTTGGGTGTCAGCAGATAGCCCGGGCCGGACACCAGTCGCATAGGGTGCAACCAGCCCTGACGCACCATCCGGGACACCGCGGTGCGCACCGCGGGCGGCGCGATCCCGACCGGAGCGAGCAGTTTGACGAGGGCTGCGACCGGCGCGCGGCCCCCTCTCGGGCGCAGATAGTCGCCGTAGAGGTCGAAGAGTGCCGACCGCGCCTGCATGACCGCACATTGTGACAGCCGGAAAGGCGATATGCTAGACGCTGTCACATCAGCCCGGGCTGGGTTTGGGTTCGCCGGTGTTCATCAGGGAAAATGTTTGATCGGCACGGTGAGCCACGTCGCGTGACGTTGGGCGAGGCTCGCAGCGCTGCGGTCTCGGGTCGGTCCAGCGGGGGCGACTCCGCCGGTCGGAAACGAGGTACGGCGCATCGTGGGGCTGAGCACGGTGCGTTGACGAAGTGGCTGTGGGGTAACCCACCGACCCTGATGTAGGTCTGAGGGGAGACAAGATGGCGGCGATGAAGCCGCGGACGGGCGATGGTCCGCTGGAGGTCACCAAGGAAGGGCGCGGGATCGTCATGCGCGTCCCGCTGGAGGGTGGTGGCCGTCTCGTCGTTGAGATGACTCCGGACGAGGCCAACGCGCTTGGTGACGCGTTGAAGGCGATCGCCGGCTGACGTTTCACGTGGCCCGCCGGTACGGTACCTGCCGTACCGGCGGGCTTTCCACGTCCTGAGGAAAGGTCATCCTCCAGTGTTCGCGATCCGTCTCTCCGCCGACGAGGGCCCCGGCACCCGGGTGCTTCTGGTCGACGACTCCGCGGTGCTCGCGGGCGGCGACGACGAGACCGCCGAATTGCGGTCGACTGCCGAAGACGCAGGTCGGGCGGGTGCGGTGCAGATTTTCCCGCGCCCTTTGCGCGTCCCGGCCAAGGTGCTGCTGGCTGGTGCCGGTGCCGCCGACGAGACCTCGCTGCGGACGGCCGGAGCCGCGATCTCCCGGTCCGCAGCCGACGACGAGCCACTCACCGTGCTGCTCCCCGACAACTTCCCCCCGGCTGCGGTCCGTGGCCTCGCCGAGGGGCTCTGGCTCGGCGCCTACCGCTTCCACGAGGCCCCGCGACCGCCACGCTCGGCGCCGGTCACCCTCACCACGACCACCCCTGACGCGTACGCCCGGAGCCTCGAAACCGCACGGGTGACCGCCGCGGCGACCTGGCTGGCGCGCGACCTGACCAACACGCCGTCCGCGGTGAAGAACCCGGCCTGGTTCGCCGCGCAGGTGGTCGCCGAGGCCGCGACACGCCCGGGCGTCACCGTGACCGTACGCGGGCCGGAGCGCCTCACCGCCGAGGGCTTCGGGGGCATCCTGGCGGTCGGTGGCGGCTCCGCCACACCGCCGCACCTGGTCGAGCTGAGCTGGAATCCACCGTCCGCGTCCCGCCATGTGGTCCTCGTCGGCAAGGGAATCACCTTCGACACCGGCGGCATCTCGATCAAGACGCGCGACGGCATGAAGCTGATGAAGAAGGACATGGGCGGCGCCGCGGCGGTCGTCGCGGCCACGCTGGCGGCCGCCGACCTGTCGCTACCGGTCCGGGTCACCGCGCTGGCGCCGCTGGCCGAGAACGCAGTGAGCGGCTCCGCGTTCCGCCCGGGTGACGTCATCACGCAGTGGGACGGCACCACCACCGAGTCCACCAACTCCGACGCCGAGGGCCGCCTGGTTCTCGCCGACGCGCTCGCTTACGCCGTCGCCGAGCTGGAGCCGGACCTGGTGATCGACCTGGCCACGCTGACCGGGGCCAACGCGGTCGCGCTCGGCAAGCGCACAGCCGCCCTCTACAGCCACAACGACGACCTGGCCGCCGCGCTGGCGGCCGCGGGTGAGGCGGCCGGCGAGCGGATGTGGCGGCTGCCGCTGCCCGATGAATACGTCGACTACCTGCACAGCGACATCGCCGACCGGCACAGCTCACCGTCGATGGGTGCCGGCTCGGTCGTCGCCGCCCTCTTCCTGCAGGAGTTCCTGGGCGACCGGGCCGACCGCTGGGCCCACCTCGACATGTCCGCCCCGAGCTGGGCCGAGAAGAACGAAGCCGACCTCACCAAGGGCGCCACCGGCTGGGGCGCCCGCATGCTCCTGCGCTATCTCCTTACCGCCTGACTGAGTCATGGCCGCGCCTCCGGCACGGCGGGATTGCGCCCCTCGAGGTCGTTGCCGAGGTCACCGAAAATGACCACGGCAAAGGGCGCCTAGTCCTTTTCGGCGCCCTCGACAACGACGGGCGCAATCCGACTCTGGTTGCGGTTACCGCCTGACGGCGGCGAGGAGGCCGGCGCCGGTGGGGATGAGGGCGGGGGTCCAGTCCTCGGATTCGCGGAGGGCCTTGACGGTTTCGCGGATGGTGATGGTGTCGACGTCGCGGGCGGCCGGGTCGCTGATGCGGCCGCCGGCCAGGGCGCCGTTGACGATCAGGATGCCGCCGGGGCGCAGCAGGCGGAGGGCGGCCTCGGCGCAGGCGCCGAACTCCGTGGCGTCCGCGTCGACGAAGACCAGGTCGTAGACGCCGTCGGCCAGGCGGGGCAGGACGTCCAGCGCGCGGCCGGTGATGATGCGGGTGCGGGACGAGGCGAAGCCCGCCTCCTGGAAGATGCGGCGGGCGATGCGCTGGTGCTCGTTCTCGACGTCGATCGTGGTCAGGACGCCGTCGGCGCGCATGCCACGGAGCAGCCAGACGCCGCTGACGCCCGTACCGGTGCCGATCTCGACGACCGCCTTGGCGCTGCCCGCCGCGGCGAGCAGGCTCAGCACGGACCCCGCGCCGGGGGTCACGGCCGCGAGGCCGACCTCCTGGGCCAGGCTCCGCGCGGTCTGCAGGACGATGTCCTCGGCGGCGTACGCCTCGGCGAACTGCATCGACTGCGCGGTCGGGGTGCCGAGCGATCGGGCTGCGGTGACGATGACAACCTCCGTCGGGGGGAGAGGATGAGCAGTCCGGAACCGGTGCACATCGGGTATGAGCGTAGAGCGATGCTCACCCTTCGCGCACCGGGACTTCGGCGGCGGAAAGCGACGGCGGACCGCCTCGCGTCCCACTGAGCGGATGATCGGTGCCGATCCGTGTCATCCTGGATGCGGAGCCGGGGGTTCCAGTGCGACGAGTGGAGGCATCGACGTGACCGACGGTTGGAACTGGCGCCAGCCTCAACCGCCGCCGTCCCCCACGCCCGGAGCATCGACCGGCTCACCGTGGTGGTCCGATGCGATGTCCGATCCGTGGCGGGACCCGTACGCACCGTCGGCCGTGGTGGTGCCGACCGCGCCGGTGAGCACGGGCCCGCAGCTGGAGCCCATCGCCGACCCGGACGCACCGCGCCGATCGATGACGCCGATCCTGCTGATCTGCCTGGTCACGGCCCTGCTCGCCGGTGGTCTGGGCGGCACCCTGGGCTTCGTCTTCGCCACGCGCAGTGGTGTCGGCGGCGGCGGTACGCAGCTCGGCGGCACCCCGCTGGCAGCCCCGTCGGCGGCCCAGCGGGCACCCGAATCACTGGCCGGTGTGGCCAAGCAGGTGCTGCCGAGCGTGGTCACCGTGCGGGTCACGGGCGCCATCGGATCCGGCTTTGTCATCTCCTCGGACGGTTACGTGGTGACCAACGACCACGTCGTCGAGAGTGCCGACAAGACGCTGTCGGTGTCGTTCAGCGACGGCTCGACGGCCTCCGCAACGGTGGTCGGCCGCGATCCCGAGTCCGACCTGGCAGTGATCAAAGTCGCAAAAGACGACATGACCGCCGTGCAGCTCGGCGACTCCGACTCGATCGCGGTCGGCGACCCGGTTCTGGCCTTCGGCTCGCCGCTGGCACTGGTCAACACCGTCACCTCCGGCATCGTCAGCGCGCTGGACCGCACGATCCAGGCCGGCGACCCGGGTGGTCAGGTCCGCTACTACGCGGCGATCCAGACCGACGCGGCCGTCAACCAGGGCAACTCCGGTGGGCCGCTCGTCGACGCGGCGGGCCGGGTGGTCGGGGTCAACTCCGTGATCCGTTCCGTCGGTGGCAGCGACACCGAGGCGGGCAACATCGGCCTGGCCTTCGCCATCCCGATCAACCAGGCCAAGCGCATCGCCAAGGACATCATCGACTTCGGCAAGGCCCGGCGTACGGTCATCGGCGCCGAGGTCGCGACCGGAGGCTCGACCGGGTCCACGGGTTCGGTGGGCGCCCGGCTGCGCTCGGTCGAACCGGCCGGTCCGGCGGCGACGGCGGGCCTGAAGTCCGGCGACGTCATCACCAAGATCAACGGTCACGTCCTCGAGGACGGCACTGACCTGATCGCCCTGGTCCGCAAGTACGCACCGGCCTCGGTGGTCGCGGTCGAGTACCGCCGCGGCACCAAGATTCAGTCGGCGTCGGTCACCCTGGCGGCCGACGCGAAGTGAAACGTCCTCACGGGCGGGCGGCACGCGCACAGCGAACGTGCGTAGTCTTGCCCGGGTAGGGACGAGGGAGGTCGGCCGTGTTCGAAAACCTGAACTGGTGGGAGATCGGCGCGCTGCTCATGCTCGCGCTGCTGATCTTCGGTGAGCGCCTGCCCAAGGTGATCGGCGACGGGCTGCGCATGCTCCGAGGTCTGCGGGCCATGGCGCAGAACGCGACCACCGACCTGAGCCGCGAGCTCGGCACCGACATCCAGCTCCAGGACCTGCACCCGAAGGCCTTCATCCGCAAGCATCTGCTGAGCGAGGAGGACGAGCAGGCGATCCGCAAGCCGCTCCAGGGCCTCTTCGAGGACGTCAAGAGTGACCTCGACGGTGTGAAGTCGGATCTGAGCGACGTCGCCTCCGCGGCCGACCTGAAGGCCCGCCGCAACGACATCAGCCCCGCCTCGAACGGCAGCGGCGCCGCAGTGGAAAAGTCCACCCCGGCGCCGCGCACGTTCGATCTCGACGCTACCTAGGCCCTACCTCCGGGCGCTGACCGTCAGGCCGAGCGGCTTGCCGACCAGCGACTCACGCCGGATGGCCAGGCGGTCCGCGACCGCGTCCAGCGCCTTGGCGGCCGGGGCGTCCGGTTCGGCCAGCACGACGGGCGTGCCCGCGTCACCCGCCTCGCGCACCCGGGTGTCCAGCGGGATCTGACCCAGCAGCGGCACCGAGGCACCCATGGTCTGCGTGAGCGAGTCGGCGACCGTCTGGCCGCCACCCGCGCCGAAGACCTCCATGCGGGAGCCGTCGGGCAGCTCGAGCCACGACATGTTCTCCACCACACCCACGAGGCGCTGGTGGGTCTGCATCGCGATCGCGCCGGCCCGCTCGGCCACCTCGGCGGCGGCCATCTGCGGGGTGGTCACGACCAGGATCTCGGCGTTCGGGAGCAGCTGGGCCAGCGAGATCGCCACGTCGCCGGTGCCCGGCGGCAGGTCCAGCAGCAGCACGTCGAGCTCGCCCCAGAAGACGTCGGCGAGGAACTGCTGCAGCGCGCGGTGGAGCATCGGCCCGCGCCAGACGACGGCGGCGTTGCCCGCGGTGAACATCCCGATCGAGATGACCTTCACGCCGTGCGACTGCGGCGGCATGATCATGTCTTCGACGCGGGTGGGACGGCCCTCGACGCCGAGCATCCGGGGCACCGAGTGGCCGTAGATGTCCGCGTCGACCACGCCGACCGACAGGCCCCGCTTGGCCAGGGACGCGGCCAGGTTCACGGTGACGCTGGACTTGCCGACGCCGCCCTTGCCGCTGGCCACGGCGTACACCCG
Organism: Amorphoplanes friuliensis DSM 7358; assembly: GCF_000494755.1. NCBI lineage: Bacteria > Bacillati > Actinomycetota > Actinomycetes > Micromonosporales > Micromonosporaceae > Actinoplanes > Actinoplanes friuliensis. The sequence continues at coordinate 8,733,704 of NC_022657.1, read as the reverse complement.
GGTCTTGGAGCCGGGCTGGGCGAACGGGATGACCGGCTCGGCGGGCTGTTCGCCGCCGCCGCGCAGCGTGACCTGGAGGGCCTTGCGCTGCTCCTCGGTCATCACGCCGAAATCGATGTCCACCGAGGTGATGCCCGGGATCGTGGTGACCGCGGCGGTGATGTCGGAGGTGAGTTTGTCCCGCAGCGGGCAGCCGGCGACCGTGAGCAGCAGCTCGACCTTCACGCTGCTGCCGGAGACCGTGAAGCCCTTGACCATGCCGAGATCGGTGATCGGCTTGCGGATCTCGGGGTCGTCGACGGTGGCGAGAGCCGCCTGAATGGCGTCTTCGATGGTGGGGGCAGGTGCGGACATGCCGACCATGCTACGTCGGTGTCAGGTCCGCTCCTCCTCCCACTCCTTGCGTTCCAGCTTCTGTCGTCGATGCGCTGCCTCGTCCAACTCGTCGGCCAGCCGGGCCAGCTCGGAGCGGACGAAGTCACGGGTCGCCACTTCACCCACGGCGATCCGCAGCGAGGCGATCTCCCGGGCCAGGTACTCCGTGTCGGCCTTCTGCATCGCCGCCCGCCGGCGGTCCTCTTCCATGGTCAACCGGTCCCGGTCGGCCTGCCTGTTCTGCGCGAGCAGGATCAGCGGCGCCGCATAGGACGCCTGCAAGGACAGGACCAGAGTCAGGAACGTGAACGTGTACGGGTCGAAGCGCATCCCCGACGGCGCGAGGGTGTTCCACAAGAACCACGCGGCGATGACCAACGTCATGTAGACGATGAACTTGGCCGTGCCCATGTACCGGGCGATGCTCTCCGACCAGCGGCCGAACGCCTCGGGGTCGAAACGGGGCAGGCGGACCCGGCCCGGCTCGACGGGCTGGTCGAGGCGGTCGAGCCGGTCGCGACGCGGGTCGGTCATGCCGAGGCCCCGGGCAGGATCGGCGTCGGCGTCTCGTCCTGGATGTCACGGTCACGCCAGTCGCGGGGCAGCGAGTGGTCCAGCACGTCGTCCACCGTCACCGCCCCCACCAGCCTGTACGCGCTGTCGACCACGGGCATTGCCACCATGTCGTAGGTCGCCATCCGTCGGGTTATCTCGGTGAGATCCGTCTCGGGGCTCAGCGGGTCGAGGTCGGTCTCGATGATGCCGCCGAGGATCGAGGACGGGGGTTCGCGGAGCAGTCGCTGGAAGTGGACCATGCCGAGGTACTTCCCGCTCGGTGTGGCCGACGGCGCGCGGGCGACAAAAACCTGGGCCGCGACGACCGGCGACAGCTCGGGCTCGCGGATCCGGGCCAGCGCCTCGGCGACCGTGGCGTCCGGCGGCAGGATGACCGGCTCCGAAGTCATCACCGAGCCCGCGGTGCCGGGGGTGTAGCTCATCAGCTGGCGGACCGGCGCCGCCTCCTCGGGCTCCATCAGGTCCAGCAGGACCGCCTGTTCGGCCTTCGGCAGCTCGGCCAGGAGGTCGGCGGCGTCGTCCGGGTCCATCCGTTCGAGGACGTCCGCGGCCCGTTCGCGGTCCAGCTGGACCAGGATCTCGACCTGGTCGTGCTCGGGGAGCTCCTCGAGGACGTCGGCCAGCGTCCGGTCGCTCAGGGCGTGCGCGACCTCGTTACGCCGGGAGTCGGAGAGGTCCTGCAGGGCATTCGCCATGTCGGCCGGCCGCATCTGCTCGAGCAGCGCCACCAGGTTGGAGGTGCCCTGGGTGTCGGTCGGCCCGACCAGACCGCGTACGCGGTCGTACTCGACCTGGTAGGTGTGCCCGCGGCGGGTGAGGCGGCCGGAGTGTTCCCGGACGGCGACCCGGGTGATCAGCCACTCGTTGTTGCGGTTGAGCTCCATGCCGAGGTCGACCACCGAGCCGGGCTGGCCGGGGCCCTGGCGGTCCTCCGGCTCGACGGTCACCCGGCGGTCCAGCACCTCCTCGAGGACGAGCAGCTCGTTCGGCCGCTTCTCGAAGCGGCGCAGATTGAGCATGCCGGTGCTCAGCACGACGGATTCGGCGTCCATCGACGTGAACCGCCCGATGGGCAGAAAGATGCGCCGGCGCAGCGCCATCTCGGCGACCAGACCGACCACCTGCGGCGGTCTGTTCGTGGTGCGTAGACGGATGACGGCGTCGCGAACCCGGCCGACACGATCGCCGTTGGGGTCAAAAACGGGCAGCGCCGCGAGCCGCGCCAGGTAAACCCTGCTCCCCATGGTCACGGCTCCAGCCTAAGTTAGCGTCGACCCATGTCTACCGTGGCGTACGAGATCGTGGATGTGTTCACCGACCGCCCGTACGCGGGAAACCCGCTGGCGGTCGTTTTCGGTGGTGAGGGGCTCGCCGGGGATCAGATGCAACTGCTGGCCCGCGAGTTCAACCTGTCGGAGACCATCTTCGTCCTGCCGTCCACGGCCGGGGCGACCTACCGCGCCCGGATCTTCACTCCCGAGACCGAGCTGCCGTTCGCGGGGCATCCGAGCATCGGTGCGGCGGTGACGTCGGTACGGCGTGGTCTGGCCGAGGCCGGCGAGATCGTGCAGGAGTGCGGTGCGGGTCTGCTGCCGATCTCGGTGACGCCGGCCTCCGCGACGCTCACCGGGGGCACACCGACGCTGAGTGCGGGTCTGCCCGCCGACGAGCTGCTGGACCTGGTCGGGCTCGACGCCGAGGACTTCGCCGGCGGCTCGGCCCTGCCCGCGCGGGCGGGGTGCGGGCTGGAGTTCGTTCTCCTGCCGGTGCACCGGGACGCTCTGGCGCGGGCGTGGGCCCATTCCGAGCGGGCCCGGGCGTTGAAGGTCACCGGGATCAGTGTTTTCGCCTGGGACGCCGACACGCGTACCGCCTATGTCCGGGTGTTCTGTCCGGGTGTGTCCGTGCCGGAGGATCCGGCGACCGGGTCGGCGGCGCTCGGGCTGGGTGTGTGGCTGGTCGGAAACGGCTGGCTGCCCGGCGACGGGACGTCGTCCTACACGGTCCATCAGGGCGTCGAGATGCACCGGCCGTCGCTGCTGGAGTGCACGGTGACAGCCTCGGGCGGCGCGGTGACCACCGCCACGGTCTCCGGCCACGTCGTGGCGATCGCGCGCGGCGAGATCGCGGTGCCACCGTTCATCGGCTGAAGATCTGTCGGAAGCACGGGCCCGGCAGGGACGCGCAGCGACCGGTGTCCGCGGGAGCGACGGCCCGTACCCCCGCTGAGCTGGGACATCCTGGGTCTAGAGATTTCTTTTGCGGGCCCGGTGCAGCTTGAACGGACTCCGGACCCGGATGCGCGCCGGGGTCTCGCGCGGAGGTGCCGCGGCCGAGTCGGACGGCAGGCCCGGCGCGGCGACCAGGTCCTCCGTCGGGGTCAGGCGCAGGACCGCGCAGCCGGTCTCGGCCCACCGGGCGACCACCTGCTCGGCCGTTCCCGAGGCGTTGAGCCGCTTGCCGGCGAGCTGCGGGGCGATCTCCGCCCACGCCTCGCTGCCCGGTGTCAGCCGCTCGACCTGCGCCTCGACGATGAGGATGAGACCGCCGTTGTCGCCGCGCAGGCGCACCTCGGCCCGCGTGGCCTCGGCCAGGCCCGGCGCCGCCTGCTCGCCGAGCCCGCAGACCACGATCAGCGCGCCGTCGAGCGGCATGACCCAGAGGCCCCGCGCCGGACCGCCCCCGGCCGCGCCGATCCAGGCGATGCCGGCCTTCTTGATCGCCTCAGCCACCAGCTCGGTCGTCACCGGGCCATCCTCGCATGCGCTCAGGTCAGTGCCGGGACGCGATCCAGCAGGTCCAGGACCGCCGTCAGCGACGGCACGGTGAGCCCGGCAAAATCCTCGTCCGCGTCGAAGACCAGGTGGTCGCCGAGGTCCGGCGCAGCCAGGCGTACGGGTGTCATGCCGACCGCCGCCGCCCCGGTGAGCTCGTGGCTGCCGCCGTCACCGACGTAGAGGCAGTCCTCGGGGGCGACGCGCAGGCGCCAGCACGCCTCGAGGTAGATCAGCGGGTCGGGTTTGCACCGGCCGACCTCGACCGAGAAGACGTTCACGTCGAGCAGCGGGGCGATCGGCATGCTCGGCAGGAAAGCGGGCAGTTCGTGAGTGCAATCACTGATCAGCGCGGTGCGGAGGCCGCGTCGCTTGATGGCCTCGAGAACGCTTTCCGCGTCGGGGCGCAGCCGGGTGTCGGCTTTCAGGGCATTCACGCGGGCAGGCACCGCGGCCTGCAGTTGTGCTGTTCGCGGGCTGCCACCGGCCTGCTCGGTGACCCATCGTAGGGTGGCTTCGGCCGAGCCGAAATGACCTCGTGCCCGGACCTGAAAGGTGCGGTCCAGAACGCTGAGCACCGCGTCGGGATCACAGCCGAGTGCCCGGGCGATCTCGGCGTGCTGAGGCCCCCTCCGAACGGAACGGGTCAGAGTGCCGAAAAAGTCGAACACCACCGCTTGGTACGCGGCCATGGAAAACCACTCTCCAGAGGGATTGACGAAAATGCATCGGCGGCGAGCGTAGCGAGTGGCTCACTTTCCGTACAACTGAGGTCAACAAACTGTGATGTGTCGATATGCAAGAAGCGACGGCGGGGGATGAATATGCGTTCAACACCCGCATTGCTCACGGGAGCCGCACTGACCGTGGCGGTCCTGGCGGTGTCCTCGTCGGCGCCACTGATCGCGTTCGCGGCCGCTCCGGCCCTGGCCGTGGCGTTCTGGCGCAACGGGCTGGCCTTCGCGGCCCTGACGCCGATCACGGTCGGGCCGCGCCGGTTCGAGCTGGCGACCCTCCGCAGCCGTAGTGGCGTCTTCGCGGTGCTCGCCGGGGTCGCCCTCGCGCTGCACTTCGCCACCTGGATGCCGAGCGTGCAGCTGGGGTCCGTGGCGACCGCCACCGCGCTGGTGGCGACGCAGCCGGTCTGGCAGGGCCTGATCGCCGCGGCGCAGGGCAAACGGCCGTCGACCGCCGGCTGGGTCGGCATCGGCCTCGCCGTCGCCGGTGCGGCCTGGGCGACCGGCATCGACATCGGCGTCTCGGGACAGGCCGTCCTCGCCGACGTCCTCGCCCTGATCGGCGCGATCGCCGCCTCGATCTACACCGCGTACGGCGAACGGGCGCGCGCCAGTCTCAGCACCACGACGTACACGTGGGTCTGCTACGGCACGTGCGGCGCGTTGCTGCTGGTCGTGTGTGTGGTCGGGCGGGTGCAGCTGCACGGGTACGACAACCGGACCTGGGCCGCGATCCTGGCGCTGGTGGTCGGGGCGCAGCTGCTCGGGCACTCGATGTTCAACTACGCGCTGCACCGCACGTCCGCGACGACGGTGAGCGTGCTGATCCTGCTGGAGGTCCCCGGCGCGGCGCTGCTGGCCTGGGCCTGGCTCGGACAGACACCCCGGGTCGCCGCCCTCCCGGGCCTGGGCCTGCTGGTCGTCGGCGTGGCAGTGGTGGTGCTCGGCGGTGCCCGCCGCCGTGCCGCCCTGGGCTCCCCGGCCGCGCCGGCCGATGTGGCCGATCCCGCCCCGCCTCGTTGAACCTTGGCGAACTGCCGCCGCCCGCGGTAGAGAGGTGGGATGAGATGCGCAGCGATCGATACCGGCTCTGTCTGCTGCTGCTCGGGGCGGTGCTCGTGACGAGCGCCTGCGGCGAGCCCGAGACCCCCGAAACCGGCCTCACCGGCGGCTGGACGACCGCGGGCTGCGAGTTCTCGCGTACGCCCGAGACGGTGACGATGGGCGGCCGCATCCTCCCCGCGACCCCGCCGGCGCTGGAAGCAGCCATGGCCCGGATCGACGCCGGCGGCCGGGCCGACTTCCCGACGAGCTACGCCGGCCTGGAAGTCGACCAGGAACGGGTGCGCGCGATCGTCTACCGCGTGCCGTCGGCCCCCTTCGACGACTTCATCCGGAACAGCGCCGAAGACACCTGCATCGTGGTCCGCGACGCCGGGCACAGCCTGGCCGAGCTGATGGAATGGAACGACCGCCTCGTCGCCGACATCCCGGCCTGGCAGGCCCACGGCGTCCGCATCTCGAGCATCGCGGCCCGCCACGACGGCGTCGGCGTGGAGATCGGCACCGGCGACGTCGACCTGGCCCGCTCGGAGATGTCCCGGCGCTACGGGCGTACGGCCCCGCTGGTCTTCGTCGAACAGGGCCCGGTGGTGCCGCTGGCGGTCCCCGGCGTGCCGACGGCGCCCCAGCCGGGTGGCTAGTAGGTCGTCCGTCCGGAGTCGGATATGACGGCGGCGAAGAGGAAAATCGCACCGAGCACCGCCACGCCGGTCACAGCCCAGCCGATGATGATGCCCGCCAGGGCCAGACCACTGCCGTTGTTGCCCGTGGTGCGGATCCGGCGCCGGGCGACATGCCCGAACACCGCGCCGACGATGCCGAGGAGACCGCCGACACCCCAGAAGCAGAGCCCGGCGACGCTCGCACAAGCCACCACCAGCGAGGCGATGGCCATACCTTCCGTCGGGCGGGTGGGCGGATAACCACCGTTCGGGTACGAGTAAGGGCTGCCGGGCAGGCTCCCGTAGCCCTGCTGCTGGAGCTCGTAGCCCGGCTGCTTGCCGTAGTCGGGGGTGGCGCCGTAGCTCGGGGTGGTGCCGTAGCCGCCGCTCTGTCCGTAGCCGCTCTGTCCGTAGCCGCCGCTTTGTCCGTAGCTGGGTGGCTGGTAGGGCTGCGGAGGCTCGTAGGCCTGCGGCGGCGGGTAGCTCTGGTTGTGCGGTGGCTGGTAGGGCTCCGGCGGCTGGTAGGCCTGCACCGGCGGGTCCGGTGGCGGCGGGTAGGTGCCGTCCGGCCCGGGCGTCGGCGGATAGGTCATGACTTCCTCCTCCGGCGCGTCGTGTCCGCCCGCCAGAATACTTGCCGCTGTCACGGCCGTCGCCTGTCCGCGGTGCGCCACGGGTGTTCGATGTTTGCCCCGGCAGGCGGGAGCGGGCAGGATCGCCGCATGGTCTTCGACGCCCGTTCCGCCAGCGGCAGCCGGTCGAGGCGGGATGCCACCCGCCCCGCCGCCGGCCGCCGCCCCAGGTCTGCCGCGCCCAGTTCCGAGCCCGAGCAGGACCAGGAGCCGGATCCCGTCGATCTCACCCAGGACGAACCCGCGACCGAGGTCGAAGCCGAGGAGGGCCCCGTGACGCTCCGCCTGGACGGAAAGGTCGCCCTGGTGACGGGCGCGGGCAGCCCGGACGGCATCGGGTACGCGACGGCTCGCCGCCTCCGTGACCTGGGCGCCCGCGTGGCGATCGTCTCCACGACCCGCCGCATCCACGAACGCGCGTCGGAGCTCGGCGTGACCGGTTTTGTCGCCGACCTCACCGACGAGGCCGAGGTCGGTGCCCTCGCTGACGCGATCGCCGACCAGCTCGGTGACGTGGAGGTTCTGGTCAACAACGCCGGTCTAGCCAGCCGTACGAGCCCCGAGGTGCTCCGGCCGGTTGCACAGCTAACCTACGACGAGTGGCGCGCGGAGATCGACCGGAACCTGAGCACGGCGTTCCTGTGCAGCCGCGCGTTTGTCGGCGGCATGTCGGAGCAGGGCTGGGGCCGCATCGTGAACCTCGCGGCAACGGCCGGCCCGATCAACGCACTCCCCACCGAGGCGGCCTACGCGGCTGCGAAGTCGGGCGTGGTCGGTCTGACCCGCGCACTGGCGATGGAACTGGTCGCCGACGGCATCAACGTCAACTGCGTCGCCCCCGGAACGATCTACACGGCGGCGTCGACGGTCACGGAGATCAAGCAGGGTCTCGGCACCCCGATCGGCCGCCCCGGCACCCCGGACGAGGTCGCCGCGGCGATCGCGTTCCTCTGCTCGCCGGCCGCGTCCTACATCACGGGCCAGATGCTGGTCGTCGACGGCGGCAACAGCGTCCGCGAGGCGGAATTCCGCTGATCCGCAGCTTGCGCAGGCCCGGCGGACCGTGGTCCACCGGGCCTGACCGGCATCAGTAGGTCGTGCCGCTGCTCGAACCGATCGCGAAGATCGCGACGATGATGTAGAACGCGCAGATCAGCACGTAGATGCTGGTGAAGATGTAGCCCAGCCACAGACCGGCCGTGGCCAGCCCCTCACCGGACTCACCCGTCTGACGCATCTGCTTCTTGGCGATGTGCCCCATGACGATCGCGGCGGGCGCGAACACAAAGGCGAACACCAGGCTCAGAATCGCCATCGTGTTGGTCGGCGGCGCCTGGTTGAACGGCTGCTGCGCATACGGCTGGCCGTAACCGGGCTGCTGCCCGTAACCAGGCTGCCCGTAGGGCTGCCCGCTCGACGGGGCACCGTAGGGCGGAGGCTGGCCGTAAGGCTGCCCGCTCGACGGCGCGCCGCTGGCCGGAGCCGCATAGGGGTCCTGCGAATACGGCTGCGAAGGGTCGTAGCCCGGCTGCTGCCCGTAGGGCTGCTGGGGCTGATATGGGTCCGGCGTGCCACCGGGCGGCGGGTAAGTCATTAAAGGTCCTCCTCGTTCACCCCGGCACGGTACTAGCCGCCGCCCATTCCGGGGCACCCGCTGCTGCGTGTCCGACCGTCCCGCCGCATGTCACGGCCCGTTCGAGTGCCTCCGGTGCGGTCCTGGCCGCCCTCGGAACCGGGCTCAGGTGAGCTTGGTGAGCCTCGCAACGGCCCGCTCGACGGCCAGACAGCGATCCTCGACGTAGTCGATCCCGGCCTCGGTCGCGATCCGCCGCGCCTCCGCGGAAACGATGCCGCTCTGCAGCCAGACAGCAGGAGCCTTGATCGCCACCGCCTGCCGGACGATCTCCACGGCATCGGCCGAGGGCCGGAAAATATCGACAAGGTCGACAGCCTCGGCCAGGTCAGCCAGGGTCGGAACGGTCTTCACCCCGAAAACCTCGTCGACAAACGGGTTCACCGGAATGATCTTCCACCCGTGCCGGAGCATCTGCAGCGGCACGGTGTGCGACGGCTTGGAGGGATCCCGTGAAGCCCCCACCACAGCAATGACATCGGCCTCCGCCAGGATCTGCTCTGCACTCCTCATGCCGTTGACTCTATCGACGGGGGTGGGGGTGGCGGCGATGAAGTTCCAGGCCTGTGGACAACCGACGGCCCATCCTTCCTCGACCTGGATGCATGTTCCAGCCCCGACCCAAACGGTGCACGCGGGCACGTTGCTTCCCCTCCTCGTCACGACGCTTTGCGGTCACCGAACTCTGTGGCTGAGCACCCGACCAGCCCGGCCAATGGCCACGGGCACCCGGCACCGCGGCACGGCCACCGGCCACCCGGCCACCGGCCACGGGCACCCAGCCAGCGGCCACCCGCCATCCCGGCCACGGCCACCGGCCACCCGCCACGGGCACCCGGCCAGCGGCCACCCACCACCCCGACCACGGGTCACCAGACATCCGGCCACTGGACACAGGGCAGCCCGGCCGCCGGCCGCTCGCCGCCGGGACACCGGTCACCCGCGCCCGGGACACCATTCGCGGTGCCGGACCGCCACCGCGCCGGCGCGGGCGACGCCTGCCTCCCAGGTCGACGCCTTGACGCCGGCCAGCACCCCTGTCCAGTCCGGCACTCCGCTGGCGTGGCTGACACCCTGCCGACCCGGCCGGTCAACCCGAAACGGCGTTCCGTCTCACCCCTCGGCAACGACCCGGGCCGGGTTCATACGGCTGGCATTCCCGCACCCATCGCGGGAGGCCAGCGGCCGCCGCTAACACGATGACCATGATCAGCGGCACGCCGATAGCCGGTTTCCGCCGGTGGTTCGGCGCCGTCTTGGTTGTTAGGTCGGCCGCTGACCACCCGGGTATCAGCCCGTGCGTCAGCGGATCCGGTCACCGACGCCTGAGCTTCCGAACGTTCGCGCCTCCCCGTCCAACAGCCGTTCTGCCGGCCGAAGCCCTCCGCCCGGACGTCAGGTCCGCCAGTACCTTCCGCACGGTCGATGCCGACCGGTTCTGCGCTGCAAGGTGATGCCGGAGGTCCCGGTATCCGGGTCTTCGGGCTATCCGTGTGGTCCCGGTGTCCCGGAGCTCTGGGGTCCGGACAGCGGGGGTGCTCCTGGTGGTCAGGGCCGCCTGCGGACGGTCAGCGCGCTGCTGTAAGCCGGGTCCGACCTGGCCGTCACCTCCATCTGACCGTTCGGCGTCTGGCCCGCGCTGGCGGTCCAGATGTCGATCATGAGAACGCGTGTGAGGCGCAGGCTTCAGCTCCGCTTGGCCCATCAGCTGGTGGTCGGCGAGCCCTGAACCCCTGGCGGGGCTCGGGCCGTCCAGCCCTGCGGGTTACAAGAGGGTCAGTTGCTGGGGCTCTGGGTGGCGTGGGGCGAGCGGCGCGTTGTCGGTCGGGTCTGCGTCGGCGTAGGCCGTGGCGGGGGCTGCGTTGGGGCCGGACATCCGGGCCTCGCCCGCCCCCGCGCGGTGCAGGCCGTGCCGACGCGCGGCCATGCGGACGCGGGCGGTGATTTCGTGTTGGTAGGTCTTGGGGAGGTAGGAGCCGTTGCCGTACAGGTCGCGGTAGCGGGAGGCCAGTTCGGGGTGTTCGCGGGTCAGCCAGGAGGCGTACCACTCGCGGGCGCCGGGGCGGAGGTGGAGGGCCAGGGGGGTCACGCTGGCCGCGCCTGAGGCTGCGATGGCGGAGACCGTTTCCTCGATGGATTCGTCGGTGTCGGTGAGGCCCGGGAGGATCGGGGCCATCAGGACACTCACCCGGAAGCCGGCGTCGGTGAGCTTGCTGACCGCGTCGAGGCGGCGGCGCGGGCTGGGGGTGCCGGATTCGACCGCGCGCCACATGTGTTCGTCGACGAAGCCGATCGACATGGAGAGGCCGACGTCCGTGACTGTGGCTGCCTGGCGGAGGAGGGGCAGGTCGCGCAGGATCAGCGTGCCCTTGGTGAGGATCGAGAACGGGTTGGCGAAGTCGCGGAGCGCCGTGAGGATCTGGGGCATCAGGCGGTAGCGGCCTTCCGCGCGTTGGTAGACGTCCACGTTGGTGCCCATGGCGATTGATTCGCCCTGCCAGCGGGGTGCGGCGAGTTCTTTGCGGATCAGTTCGCCGGCGTTGACCTTGACGACCACCTTGGAGTCGAAGTCGTGGCCGGCGTCGAGGTCCAGGTACGTGTGGGTGTTGCGGGCGAAGCAGTTGTGGCTGACCACGCCGTCGGCGATGAAGTCGCCCGTACCGGTGGTGATGTCGAAGAGGGGGAGGGTCAGGCCGAGGTCTTCGATGTCGGCCACCGTGAGCTGGGACTCGCTGCGGACGCCGACCCCCGAGGCGTCGAGGGGTGCTTCGGTGACGCCGGTGAGGTGGCGGAAGCGCAGGGCCGCCCACAGGTCGCGGGCGATCTCGACCGAGTAGACGCCGCCGAGCTGGGCGTTCGGTGGGCGGCGGCTGGGGAGGCCCAGGTGGGTGAGGGCGTCGGTGATGCGGTCGAGGTAGCCGAGGTCGCGGCTGGTGAAGACGACCGCGAGGCGGTCGGCGTAGCCGGTGGCACCGAACGCGCCGGCGAGGAAGCCTCTGAACCAGCTGCCGGTGGGGAGCTCCGGCCAGCGGAGGGCCACGTGCATGGGGATGTCTTCGAGGTAGGTGTCCGCGCGGACCCAGGCGTCGCCCTCGCGGGAGCCGGCGGGGGCGCCGGCGTCGCCGCGGACCAGCCCGCACAGGTAGCCCGTGCGGTAGTCGGGGGACTCCTTGGGCGGGTCGGCGAAACGGCCCACGCCGGACATGCGGTCGCCGACGGCGAGGGCGGGCAGGCCGGGCTCGGCGGGGCTGACGTGGCGCCAGCCGCGGTCGGTGAGGAAGCGGTGGTCGCCACTGGACACCAGGCGGGTGCCGTCGGCCAGGGTGACGCGGAAGGCGCGTTTCGACGTCGTCCAGTGATCCAGCACTGTGGTCGGGACGTAACGCCGGTGGGGGCCGGCGCCCATCGTGCCGAGGACCGCGTCGCCGGGCCGGAGCTGGGACAGGGGACGCGTCGAGCCGTCGGCGAGCAGGATCGGGGTGTCGCCGCTCAGGCAGTAGGAGCAGGCGTGTGAGCAGCCCCGGTAGGGATTGATCGTCCAGCCGAAGGGAACGCGGGACGCCCCGGGAACGCGATTGATCAGGGACTTGGCGCGGACCTCGTAGAAGGTCATGCCGGCGAAGCCCGGTGTGTCGAACGTGCGGACGGTCGCTCCGGGCAGCGCCAGCGGCAGGGGTGGGGCCGCCGGCGCTGCGTTCAGGAGCGACTCGTCGTCGGGGGAGGCCGACAGGTTTGACCATCGCATGGCGAAGATTCGAACACACGTTCGATCAACCTGTCCACCCGTACCCGGAAGACGTACCAAAAAGGAGCACCGCGGACCGGAAGCCGGTCCGCGGTGCTCCTTCGGAACTGAAAATCAGTGGTTGTGCGCGGCGAGCTGCTTGCGCACGTCTTCCATGTCCAGCTTCTCGACCTGGTCGATCAGGGACTCGAGCGCCGACTCGGGGAGGGCGCCGGGCTGCGAGAAGACGATGACGCCATCGCGCACAGCCATGATCGTCGGGATCGAGGTGATCTTGAACTTGGCCGCCAGGTCCTGCTGGGCCTCGGTGTCGACCTTGCCGAACGTGATCTCGGTGTGCTTCTCCGAGGAACGCTCGTATGTCGGCGCGAAGCGGACACAGGGCCCGCACCAGCTGGCCCAGAAGTCGACCAGGACGATGCCGTCCTTGCCGGTCACCTCGTCGAAGTTCTCTGTGGTCAGCGCAACTGTCGCCATGATCTCTCCGTCCACGGGAAAAAGGCCACGGGAAAGAGGCCTACGAGCGGTGTCAACCCATCGTCCAGGTACTTGATTCCCGCCCTCGGGCCGGCCGACACGTGGCCTGCGGCACCATTTGCGGCCCGGGACGTTGACCATGGGCGACTCATCGTAACGCAAAGTAGGGAGAGTGCTCTCAATTGTTAAGCCCCGTGTGACGTCCAATTTGGGGCGAGAGCAGCATCGGTGGGCGCTCTGGCCGACGCCTACTGCAGCTCGATAACGACAAGGTCACCACCGAAGGTAATAGGTAACAAAGTTAAATGTGATTTGGGTCACTCTTGAAACCCCTTCACATCGATACGCAGGGTAAGGCAAACTCTTCTCCAACAGAGCGTGGGCGGCGGGTGCCGGGGAGGGCCCCGCCGCTCATTGCGTCTCCCCCCAGGTGCGGCCCGCGGGCCCCTGGTTAGCCTCCTCGACCATGGTCGACGAAATTCCCGGTGCCGTAGAGACGACGGACGAACCCGTAGCCACGGATGGGATCGGTGTCGGTCCCTGGCCGGGTGAGTGGCCCGAGGATGAACATTACGACCCCGAGTTGCTGGCGCAGGGCGATCGACGCAATGTGGTCGACCGCTACCGCTACTGGCGGCGCGAGGCGGTGGTCGCCGATCTTGATCTGCGCCGGCACCGCTTCCACGTCGCGATCGAGAACTGGCAGCACGACTTCAACATCGGCACGGTGGTCCGCAACGCCAACGCGTTCCTCGCGGCCGAGGTCCACATCGTCGGGCTCCGGCGGTGGAACCGGCGCGGCGCGATGGTCACCGACCGCTACCAGCACGTGCGTCACCACCCGACGATCGAGGACTTCACGACCTGGGCGGCCGAGGCCGGCCTGCCGGTCATCGGAATCGACAACCTGCCCGGCTCGCGGCCCATGGAGTCGGTCACCCTGCCCCGCGAATGCGTCCTGATCTTCGGCCAGGAGGGGCCCGGTCTCTCCGAGGCCGCCCGCGCTGCCTGCAGCGCACTCTTCTCGATCGCCCAGTACGGGTCCACGCGCTCGATCAACGCCGGCGTGGCGAGCGGCATCGCCATGCACTCCTGGGTACGCGCTCACGGCGAGCCGCCGCCCGGATGATCGGACGGGCGAACCGCACGATGCGCCCGGGTTCTGCCGATTCGCTTGACGAGGGCCCCGCCGACCCGCACCTTTAGGGGGTGGGTGTCACAGTGAGTTGCCCCCGTTGTGCTGCGCAGGTCCGGCCGCCGGACCTGATGCACAGTGATTGGCGCTGCGACAGCTGTGGCGACGTCTCTCCGTTCCACGTGGCGGAGCACATCGGCCCCGAGATCATCGAGAGCGCGCTGAGTCAGCCCGCGCCGACCGTCGACCACCTGCCGCTCTGGTGCCCCTGGCCGCTGCCGCCGGGCTGGATGGTCACCGGTGTCGGCTGGGCGGGTGACGATCGCAGCGGCGTACGCGCAACGGCCCTGTCGTGCAGCGGGCCGGAGCCGCTCGGCGGTGGCCCGGCCGATCTTGTTCTGATCGCGGAGCAGCCCGGCGTCGGGCTGGGCACGCGTTTTGCGGGCATCCCGGGCATCGATCCGGGCCACCTGCTGGCCGACGCGCTGGGTGACTGTGACCCGGGTGGACACTCGGGTCCGCACGCCAAGATCAGAGCCGGCGGGCATCCCACTCCACTGTGGTGCGTCAAGTCCCCGGAGGATCGAAGCGCCTATGTGAGTGAAGCCAAAGGAATGTGGCTCTATGCGGTAGCGTGGCCCGCGAGCGCGGGTTACTTCCTCGCCGAGCATGTCGTCCTGCACGACCTGTCCGACGGGGTGCCGCCCGAGCTCGTGTACGGAGCGCCGTCTCCGTACCTGCACGGCCGGGCCTGAACACAAAGGTCTGAACTCGCAGGTGCGGTATCGGCTTTTCAGCCACATTGTTCACACTGAGCCACGAAACTGATACCGTGAGTGTTGCCGCGGCGATGACCGTCACCCGCAACGGAGGAGAAGGCCCGCCATGATCAAGAAGGTTCTCACCTGGCTTGGCATTGCATTCTTGATCTTCTTCATTGCGTTCAACCCGAACTCGGCTGCGGCCGTGTTCGAGTCACTGGGAAGCACCATCGGGGACATTGCCCGCGGTTTCGGAACGTTCTTCACCAACCTCGTCGCTTAACATCACCTGATGGGTCCTGGTGAGCCGCGTCAACCTGAAGATGAGGGTGCGCGCCGCCCTCAGGACGACGACGAGACTTTCGGATACAACGATCCGGCGTTTCGTGACGACCGTCCCGAGTATGCCCGGGGTGTGGCCTCGTCAGGCCCCGGCTACTCCGCCGACGCCGGTTACTCGGCCGATGCCGGATATTCGCCCGACGCCGGTTACGCCGGCTACGGCACTGATCCCCGCGACGAGGACTACCGCGACCCCGGTGAGTACGACGATCCTGTCTTCACGCCGGAGGAGCTCGAAGGCCTCGGCGGCGAGGGTGCGGGCGTCGCGGGTGGACCCCGGCGTGTGCTGCCGCTCGAGGACGAACCGACCACTCTGGTCTCGCGCTACCTCTTCCCGACCGAGCGATATCGCGGCGAGTGGAAGAGGCACTGGATCCACCTCTCGACGCCGCTGCTGATCGGCATCGGGGCGACGCTGGCGCTCGGCTATCTGGCGGGCTTCCTGACCCGGCAGAACATCGACGGCCTGGTCACCGCGGCGGTGCTGATCTGGCTCGGCGTCATGGGCTGGGTCGCGTGGAAGGTCGGCGACTGGTATTTCGACCGCTTCATCCTGACCAACAAGCGCGTCATGGTGGTCAACGGCATCATCACCCGCAAGGTGGCCATGATGCCGCTGCTCCGGGTCACCGACATGAAATACGAACAGTCCGCGCTCGGCCGCATGCTGAGCTACGGCACGTTCGTGCTGGAGTCGGCCGGTCAGGACCAGGCCCTGCGCGAGGTCAAGCACCTGCCGAACCCGAACGAGCTCTATCTCCGGGTCGTCGAGGAGATGTACGAACCGCAGGCCGTCGAGGCCCGGCTGGGCAAGGACGGTGACGCGGGCGACGATGCCTGACGTCCACATTCCTGCCGCGGGCCTGCACCCGGTAGCGTTTTCGAGTGACCAGAATCGACCTGCACTGCCATTCGACCGCCAGTGACGGCACACTGACCCCGGCCGAGCTGGTCCGTGCGGGCTCCGAAGCCGGTCTCGACGTGATGGCCATCACCGACCACGACACCACCGGCGGCTGGGCGGCGGCCGCGGCAGCGCGACCCTCCGGCCTGACTCTGGTGCGAGGCGCCGAGCTGTCCTGCCGCTGGTTCGGCGTGGAGCCGGCGATCCCGTTGCACCTGCTCGCGTACCTCTTCGACCCCGAGGAGCCGCAGCTCGCCGCCGATCTGGTGCGGCTGCGGACCGACCGCGAGCACCGTGCCGAGAAGATCGTCGAGCTGCTGCGGGCGGACGGCGTCGACATCTCGTGGCCCGAGGTCCACGGTTACGCCGCAGGTGGCTCGGTCGGCCGGCCGCACATCGCCCAGGCGCTGATCCGAGCCGGGCTGGTGCGCACCACCAACGAGGCGTTCGCTTCGCGGTGGCTGGGCGCCCGTTACTTCGTACCGAAGGCGGATCTTGATGTTTTTGAGGCCGTGCGATCGGTGCGGGCAGCCGGTGGGGTTGCGGTGTTCGCCCACCCGAACGCGACCGTGCGGGGCCGCATCGTCCCCGACAAACTGATCGTCGAGCTGGCCGCCGCGGGCCTCTTCGGGCTCGAGGCCGACCACGAAGATCACACCCCGGAGCAGCGGGCCCACGTGCGCGCGCTCGCCGACGACCTCGGCCTGGTCGCCACCGGATCTTCCGACTTCCACGGTACGCACAAGACGGTCCGGCTGGGTGCCTTCACCACCGCCCCCGACGCGTACGCGCAGATCGTGACCGCCGCCACCGGAGTGCCCGTCCTGGGGTGACGATCGACGCAGTCCCGGGCGTCCCCGAGGGCCGCGGCCTAGGTTGATCCCGTGAATCTGAAGCTGTTCGGCGAGGTCTTCGTGACCCTCCTGGTGATCGTGGACCCACCGGGCATGGTGCCCGTCTTCCTGGCCCTGACCGGGACGTTGCCCGTCAAGGAGCGCATCCGTGCGGGCACCCAGGCGGTGCTGCTGGCCCTCGGCGTCATCGTGATCTTCGCGGTGGCCGGCCAGACACTGCTCGACTACCTCCACGTCCAGCTGCCCGCGTTGCAAGGCGCCGGTGGTCTGCTGCTGGTCCTCGTGGCGTTGCAGCTGCTCACGGGCAAGACCGACGAACCGTCCGAGCAGGCCGGCACCAGCAACGTCGCCCTGGTGCCCCTCGGTACGCCTCTGCTGGCCGGCCCCGGCGCGATCGTGGCAACCATGCTCTTCGTGCAGCGTGCCGACGGTCTCAACGACTACACAGTCATCGGCCTCGGCATCATCGCAGTGATGGCCACGGTCTGGCTGGTGCTGCGCTTCTCCGGCGGCATCGTCAAGCTCCTCCGCCCGGGCGGCATCGAGGTGCTGACCCGCATCGCCGGCCTCCTCCTCGCCGCCATCGCGGTCCAGCTGATCGCCGACGCCGTTGCCGCTTTTGTGGAGTTGTACACCGCCGCGGCCTGATTCTTGTCGGAGGGTGCTGGCAGGATTACTTCGTGCCCAGGACCTCCCCCCGATCGGCCGCGGTGCCCGAGCAGTTGGGCTTTGCCGGCATGCCCGAGCGCCTCTTCGTCTGCACGCCGAGCAAACTCGGCTCCTACGCCGACTGCCCGCGCCGCTACCGCTACACCTACATCGACCGGCCGTCACCGCAAAAAGGCCCACCCTGGGCCCACAACTCCCTCGGCGCGAGCGTCCACACGGCCCTCAAGAACTGGTACGCCGTAACCCCCGACCGCCGCGTGCCGGAGTCCATGCCCATGCTGCTCAAGTCGACGTGGGTCCGCGAGGGTTACCGCGACGTCGACCAGGAACGCATCGCCTACCGCAAGGCGCTGGGGTGGCTCGACACCTACGTGACCGGCCTCGATCCTGAGGACGAGCCGCTGGGCGTCGAGCGGGTGGTGGCGACCAAGACCGCGGTGCTCGCATTCAACGGCCGCGCCGACCGCATCGACTCCCGCGTCGGCGACGATGGCCCGGAGGCTGTGATCGTCGACTACAAGACCGGCCGCTCCGGGCTCGACGCTGACGACGCGCGGGGGTCCCAGGCTTTGGCGCTCTACGCGTACGCCGCCGAGCGAGTCTTCCGGCGGCCGTGCCGCCGGGTCGAGCTGCACCATTTGCCTACGGGCACCGTTGCCTCGCACGAGCACACTGAGGAGTCGTTGGCTCGGCAGGTGGCGCGGGCGGAAGACACAGCTCGCGACATCATGGCGGCGGAGAAGGCGGTGGCGGCGGGGGCTGATCCGGACGCTGAGTTCCCCACTAATCCGGGGACGCTGTGTAGCTGGTGTGACTTCCGCCGTAGCTGTCCGGCGGGGCAGGAGGTCGCGGCCAAGGAGCCTTGGGCTTCGGTCGAACACCTGGAACGCCCGCCGGCCTGACCCAGGCTGCGCTTCTGTCTGAGCTGGGTCGCGTGCTGGAAGGACCGGTCGTGCCCGGGCGCTGGGCTTCTGCGGCCGGGCCCAGGGCTGGCCTGGCCGGGGCTACCTAAGGCCCGACTTCCTTGAAGTTGGGCTTTACGGGCTTGCGGAGTGCCCGACTTCCTTGAAGTTGGGCTTTACGGGCTTGCGGGAGTGCCCGACTTCCTTGAAGTTGGACTCCACGGGCTTGCAGAGAGCCCGACTTCCTTGAAGTTGGGCCTTCCGAGGTTGCTTTAGGCCCGGCTTCCTTGAAGTTGGGTTCGTGGGCTCCCGTGGACCTGACTTCTTTGAAGCTGGGCTGCGTGGGTTCGCCGTTGGCCCAGTTTCCTTGAAGTGGGCCTTGTGGGCTTGCTGCAGGGCTGACTTCCCCGGAGTTGGGGTTTGTGGGGCTGTGGTGGGCCCGACTTCTTCGAAGGTGGGCTTTCCGGGCTTGCCGTAAGCCCGACTTCCTTGAGCCTTTTTCATCGTGTTGGTGCTGGTCACGATGGCGGGTGTGGGTCGGGTATCGATGAAGGTGAGGCTCCCGGTAAGACAGCAGTCGACCAAGATCCGATGCCCCAACCGGGAGCCTCACCGTGCTGTCTTACCCCGCGACGATCTCTCTGTCCAGCCAGTCCCTGAACCACCTGGCCACCCTCATCCGTCACCACCGCCGGCAACTACGGTCACGGTGGCGGCGGCTGAACCCGGCCCGGCAAGCCCTGCTCGCCCTGGCCCACCTGCGCAACGGCGACACCTACCACCGCCTGGCCACCGGCTTTTCCATCAGCACGACCACGGCCTGGCGATACGTCCGCGAAGCCATCGACCTACTCGCCTGCGCAGCACCGGATCTGACCACCGCGATGACCCGGATCCGGCGGCTCTGTTTTGTGATCCTTGACGGCACGCTGATCCCGATCGACCGGGTCGCCGACGGCAAGGCTTACTACTCCGGTAAACACCGACGGCACGGCATGAACATCCAAGTCGTCGCCGACCCCGCCGGCCGGCTCATCTGGGCCTCACCCGCACTACCCGGCAGGGCACACGACCTGACCGCGGCACGCACCCACGGCCTGATCGACGCCCTGACCCACGCCGGTGTGATCACCTTCGCCGACCGGGCCTACCAAGGCACCCAAAGCCCGTTGATCACTCCGTACAAGAAACACAAAGGCCGCAGAGTTTTCACCGCCTGGAACAAGCAATTCAACCGCGACCACGCTGCGATCCGCGCCAACGGTGAACGCGCCAACGCCACTCTCAAGCAGTGGAAAGTCCTGGTCCAGGTCCGCTGCAGCCCTGGCCGGACCACCGCGATTTTGCAGGCCATCCAGGTTCTGCACAGCATCGAGGCAGCTGATCACCCACGATGAAAAAGGCTCCTTGAAGTTGGGCTTTGGCGGTTCGTGGTAGGCCCGACTTCGTTGAAGTTGGGCCTTCCGAGGTTGCTTTAGGCCCGGCTTCCTTGAAGTTGGGCTATGCCGGCTCGCCGTAGGGCCGACTTCCTCGGAGTTGGGGTTGTGGGGCTGCCGTGGGCGCGACTTCCTTTGAAGTTGGGCACTGCGGGCTTGGTGTAGGGCCGACTTGGTTGAAGTTGGGCCTACCAGGTCTGCCGTAGGGCCGACCTCCCCGGAGTTGGGGTTGTGGGGCTGCCGTGGGCGCGACTTCCTTTGAAGTTGGGCACTGCGGGCTTGGTGTAGGGCCGACTTCCTTGAAGTTGAGCCTAATAGGTCTGCTGTAGGGCCGACTTCCCCGAGGTTGGGGTTCTTGAGCGGCCGAGAGTCCGACTTCCTTGAAGTTGGGCTCTGGGGGCTTGGCGTAGGGCCGACTTCCTTGGAGTTGGGCCTGTTGGGCTTGCCGAAGGGTCCCGCGTGCGCAGGGCTGTGAACTGCTGCGTCGTGGTGCGTTACCTGCGGGGTGGGGCGGGACAGCGTGTTGGGCGCAGTTGCTTTGTCTGGCCGAGCTGGCCTGGGTTGAGTGCGGTGGTGGAGGCGGGCCGGGCTGGGGTTAGGTGAGGCCGGCGCGGTCGAGGGCGGCTCGGCGCATGGGGGCTTCGCGGTATCGCTCGGGCATGGCGGCGAGTAGGGCGCTCAGGAAGAGGCGGAGGCCGCGGAGTGAGAGGTCGGCGGAGAGGTCCGTGGTGGGCCAGCCGAGACCGCCGTACATCTTGCGGGCCCAGGCTGGGAGCAGGGCCACGGCGGTGCCGGCCACGCCGAAGTAGGCCCAGCGGGTCGGGCCGAGGGTCAGGCCCAGGCGGAGGGCGCGGCTGCCCCAGTTGCTCGGCACCGGGGGGACGGTCAGGAAGAAGGCTGTTTCGGCGGCGTCGCGGGTGATGCCGAGTTCCGGCTGCATGCGGTCGTAGTAGGCCGCGACCTCGGCGGCCGTGCCTGGGACGGTTGACGGGTCCAGGCCGACCAGCTCTGCGGCGCGCAGCTGCTCGGTGTAGTAGCCGTCGACTTCCTCGTCGGTGAGTTTCAGGCCGGCGCGGCGGGCGGTCGACAGGAACGACTCCACCTCGGCCACGTGGACCCAGCGCAGGAGGTCGGGCTCGTCGATGCGGAACTTTTCGCCCGTACGCGGGTCGGTGGCTGTCATGCGTGAATGCAGGCGCCGGATGCGGCTGGCAGCCAGCTCGACCTCGTCGGTGGTGCCGTAGATGACCGTGCCGACGTATTCGGAGGTGCGGTTCAGGCGGCCCCACGGGTCGGAGCGGAAACCCGAGTTCTGGGCGATCCCGGCGACCGCGCGCGGGTGCAGGGCCTGGAGGTAGAGGGAACGCAGGCCGCCCAGCAGCAAGATGGGCTCCTTGTGCACCTTCCACGTGACCGAATCGGGGCCGAAGAGTCCCATGTCCATGCCTCCAGCGTGCCACGCCGGGAGGGAAGTTGAACAGGTTCAGGCAGCGCGATCCGCGCCTCTTCGGCGCTGGCACGACGGGCACAGGCCCCAGAAGGTGACTTCGGCCTCATCGACCTCGAAGCCGTGGCCGGTGCCCGGATCCAGGCAGGGGCGCTCGGCGACGGCGCAGTCGACGTCCTCGATCGTGCCGCAGCTGCGGCAGACGATGTGGTGATGGTTGTCGCCGACCCGGGACTCGAAACGGGCCGGGCTGCCGGCCGGTTCGATGCGCCGGGCCAGGCCGGCGCGGGACAGTGCGCCGAGCACGTCGTAGACCGCCTGGGTCGACACCGAGTCGAGGCGTTCCCGGACCTGGCGGGTGATCTCCTCGACCTCGAGATGACCGCCCTGGGTCAGCACGTCGAGCACCGCCATGCGGGGCCGCGTCACGCGCAGACCGTTCGCGCGCAGCAACTGCTCACCGGTCGGCATCACACCATGACAGCACGCGACACCGGCGGGCTCAACCTCGTCCCAGGCGCGGGAACGGTCGGGAGGGCACGTTTTCGAGAACATGCGTGTGGCCGGTGAACCGGAATGGTCGACTGCGCGTAGGCGGAAACGGGGGGATGTTTGCGGCGTCAGATAACTCTAGGCTGACGTCCCTGGGTCCCGAATCGTTCCAAGGAGGTGACCGTGTTCGACCAGATCAACGGCATGCCCGTACACGCTCTTGTGATCCACGCGGCGGTGGTCTTCGTGCCGCTGCTGGCGCTGCTGGCCATCGTCTACGCGGTCCTGCCCCGGTGGCGATCGAAGATCGGCTGGGCTGCGGTCCTGCTCGCGATCGCGGCACCCGTGACGGCCGGGGTGTCCATGGCCTCCGGCGGCAAACTGCGCGAGCGCCTGATCGGCAACGGCATGAGCGGCCCGCCGCTCGAGGCCATCGATGACCACATGGGCTTCGGGACGTTGACGTTCTACTTCTCGCTCGGACTCGGCGTTGTGACTCTCGTCATGGTGTTCCTGACGCTCCGTAAGTCCAGTCGACCGCTACCGCGCGCAGCGGAGCTGGGACTTGCAGTGATCATGGTGGCGCTCGCCGCGGTTTCCGGCTATTACGTCTTCAGGACGGGGGACTCGGGAGCCCAGGCAGTCTGGGGAACGAGTTCCTGACGGTCCGCCGTCCCGGCCGCCATGTGGGGTGGTGGCCGGGACGGGTCAGAAGATCGCGCGGGCGCAGAGCAGGCACATCAGGATCAGCGCGATCGCGCCCGCGACCAGGCCGACGCCGTACGTCACCGTGCGCGCCGAACCCTCGGTCTCGTCCAGGGAGTCCATGTCCTGGCCGGGCATGGACCGCGGCGGCGGAGGCTTCTGCACCAGCGGCGGTCGCCAGTACGGCGAGGGCGGCGGAGTGCGCGGCGGCCCCTCGTAGCGGGGTGTGGGTGCGGGCTGGGGCACCGGGCGGCCGGCCCCGAAGGGCTCCGGCTCGGAACCGGGGCGCTGCCAGTACGCGTCGTCATCGGATCCGGTCGGGGCGCTCACGTTCATCGACGCTACATCTATCCGGTGCGGACAGCGCACCGCGACGCGGCCTACCCTCAATACCGTGGACATCCTGGACGAGCCTGAACGTGATGCCGACGCCGAGCGCACCGTGGACTTCGAGCCCGAAGAAGCGCCGTTGCTGCCGGAACAGACCCGCGACGACACCGAACGGGGCTGGGGTTCGAGCGCCGACGACTCGAACGACGACCGCCTCCTGGAGGACCGTCCCCCGCACTGGGGCTGACCGGCGTCAACCGTCCGGGCGGATGAGGACCGCGTAACCGCGGCCGGCGCCCGTCACTGTGCGCTGCGCTTCTGCGGGTGTCAGCGCCAGGAGGAGCCCGCCCAGCGACGGGTCGTCCGCGCCGGTCACGTCGAGCACCAGGGCGGCGGTGGCTATCGCTTCGGCGTCCTCGTCCACCCGGAAAAGATCGACGTGGTCGCCCGGGCGGATGAGCCCGAGAGCCGACGGCTCCGCCAGCCGGACCGGCACGCCGACCCTCCCTGGCGGCACGGCAGGCCGACCCGGAGCTGAAGGCTGCCCCGGCACCGACGAGCGGGGCTGTCCGGCACCCTTCGGCGGCGGCCTGCCGTCTGCGACTGGGCAAATGGGGGCCTCCGCAGGCCCGGCGAGGGCTGTCGAGGGTGTGCAGGTCTCTGGGCGTGACCACAGCACGATGGCGGCCGTTGCCAGGAGGGCGGCGACGACCGAGAGCTTCAGGAGGGTTGCCCGGCCGGGGCGGCGCCAGCGGACCGGGTCCAGGCGTGGTTCGCCGCGCATTTTCCGCCCCCGTCCCGCCTGGTTGTCAGGGGCAGGACGGTAGGCGGATGCGGCACATCCCGGTGGTCGTCCTGTGGACAACCCCGGGATGTGGACAACTCGGCGGCAAGCGCCGGGTCTGCTAAGACGAAGAAGAAGACGACGTCGACGAAGAAGCCGACGACGTCGACGAGGAAGAAGACGACGAGGACGCGGGTGTCGTCGACGCCGGGGTGGTCGACGACGACGAGTCCGACGACTTGCTGTCGGAGGACGAGGAAGAGGCGGCCGCGGCCGGCTTCTCCGCCTTCTCGGCGCCCACGTTGCCGGAGCGGGAGTCGTTGCGGTAGAAGCCCGAGCCCTTGAAGACGATGCCGACCGAGTTGAAGACCTTGCGGAGCTTGCCGCTGCAGTTCGGGCATTCGGTCAGTGCCGGGTCGGAGAAGGACTGCACCGCTTCGAGCTGCTCGCCACACTCGGTGCAGGCGTACTGGTACGTGGGCACTGGTCGTCCTCCGCATTGCTCATGGCTTGGCACTCGCCGTCTAGGAGTGCCAATGCTCCGTCATCGGAGTTTATTTCGTCCAGTCGGTGGTGTCGCTGAGACCCTCGGACGGTGTGACGACGGCGTGGACGCGGCGGTCGTGCGGCTCGCCCGGGACCGAGGCCAGGAGCTCGCCGTCGTGCAGGAGGGCAACCTTGAACGCCCTGCGTGCGCGGGCCAGAGCCCGGTCGTAGGAGCCGCCGCCCCGGCCCATCCGCAGGCCGGACCGGTCGACGGCCAGGGCGGGCACCACCAGCAGTGCTGCCTGGGCGATCGCGTCGGCGCCGAGGCGGGGTCCGACGGGTTCCAGCAGGCCACGGGGGCCGGGTCGCAGGGACTCCGGCCCGTCGTAGCGCACCCAGTCGAGGTCGTTGTCGGGGAGCAGGACGGGTAGCAACAGGTGGCCGGCCAGTACGGAAGGCAGATCGGGTCCGCCGGGTTCGGAGCCCACCGGGACGTAGCCGCCGATGATCGTGGGCTGCTGTACGCGTACCAGATCGGTGAGGACGGCTTGGACCGCGGCCGCGGCGGAAACGCGGGTTTCCGGGGGGAGTGATCTACGGGCTGCGAGCAGCTGATTGCGGAGCGCGACCTTCGCGGTTCGAGATTTTTCCGCTCCACCGGGGAAATCCGGCATGCAACACCCCCTTTTGAAAAGCGGCAAACGGTGCACACTATGTCAGCATCGCTCCAAAGAAGGCCACTTCCAGGAGGACGTGTGACTCTGCGTGGCCGACTTACTACCGCTTTTTTGGCGGTCGTGCTCGGTCCTGTTCTGCTCGGGTCCTTCTTTGTCGGGATGACCGTCGCCACGGTGAGCCAGGATCGGACGGTCGAGCGACTCGATCATGCCGCGACGACGGTGCGGACCGCTGTCGGGGCGATGTGCCGGCAGTTGCAGGCTGCCGCCGACGCGGTGGCCGTGCTGCCCGAGGAGGCCCGGCGGCCCGCTGCCGACCAGCTCGTCACGCGCGGCCTGGCGTCGGAGATCCGGATCGGTCCCGAGGGTTCGGCCGATCAGCGTGACTGCGCCGCCCCGGCTGCCGGTGGGTCCGTCACCGCGATCGTCGCGCGGGCTCGCCAGGGTGAGATCACGGTGTCCGCCGCCCAGCGTCTCGACGCGGGCTTCGTGAACAGGCTGGCCGCGTCCAGCGGGGCCGAGGTGACCTTGCTGGCCGGCGACAGTCCGGGAGCCGGGCCGGCGCTGAGTTCCGAGACCGACCGGGTGAGCAGACGGGTTGCGGCGGCGCTGCCCGGGAGCATGACCAGACGCGGACATCACCATGTGCGGGGCATCCCGGCCGAGCCCGGTCAGCCGCTGCCGCTCGCGGTCTCGGTGCCGAGCTCCGACCCGATGTCGCTCTACGCGTTCCTGCTCGGCGGGGTGGTGATCGTCGCCTGTGGGGCGATCGTGGTCGCCCGCCGGCTGGCCCGGTCGACGACCCGGCCGCTCGAGGAGCTGGTCTGGGCCGTCGGCAAGGTGGCCGACGGTGAACTGGGCACCCGGGTGCCGGTCGGTCGCGACGACGAGCTCGGCAAACTGGCCGGGACGTTCAACCGCATGACCCGTGAGCTGCAGTCCTACGTGCAGGCGCTCACCGCCAGCCGGGACCAGCTGCGCGGCCACCTGGCGATCCTCGGCGACACCCTCTCCAGCACCCACGACCTGCACCGGATCCTGCAGGTGATCCTGCAGACCGCGCTGTCCGCGACCGGTGCGCGTGCGGGCATCGTCCTGCTCCTCGACCCGGTGGACGGCCGGCTCGTGGCCCGCTGCGCCGAAGGGCTGACCGGTCGCTGGGACGTGCCCGAGGCCGACCTGCCGGCGCTGCGCATGACTCCGGGCGCGGGCGTCCTGGGTGCGGTCGCGGCCACCGGTGAACCGCGGCGCGGCAGCTTCGGGCCGGGTGCCGGCGCTCTCGACGAGCCGGCCTGCCGGACCTACGTGGCCGTGCCGATCTGCGCCCCGGCGACCGTCGGCGACCCGCTGGTGCCTGGTGACGCCCTGGTCAGCGGGCAACCGGCGACGCTGGGGGTGCTCGCCCTCTACGACCGGCTCGGCGGCGACGAGTTCGACGACGCCGACCTGCTCACCCTGCGGACCTTCGCGGGTCAGGCCGGTGTGGCCGTGCACAACGTCCGGGTGCACGAGGAGGCACAACGGCTCTCCCTGACGGATCCCCTGACCGGGCTCTGGAACTACCGCTACCTGCGGGAATCGCTGCGCCGCGAGGTCGAGCGGGCCAGCCGGTTCGGGCGGATGCTGACCGTCCTCGTGCTCGACCTGGACCACTTCAAGGCCGTCAACGACACGTACGGGCACGCCGCCGGCGACACCGTGCTGGGTGAGTTCGCCCGGCGGATCCGGATCGGGCTGCGCGAGGTGGACGTGGCGTTCCGGCAGGGTGGCGAGGAGTTCGTGGTGCTGCTGCCGGAGACCGACGCGTACGGCGGGGTGATCGTGGCCGAGCGGCTGGGTGCGGCTGTCCGGGACATCCCGGTGCCCATCGATCCACGGCGGCAGGATTCGGTGACCGGATTGCCCCTGGATCGGGTCTCGATCAGCGTGTCGATCGGCATAGCCGTTTATCCCGAGCACGGAACAACGGCACAGCAGGTCCTCGATGCGGCAGACGACGCCCTTTATGCGGCGAAGAATGCGGGAAGAGACACGTATCGACTGGCCGAGAGTGTGCCGTTGCCGGCAACAGGTGTGACGGAAACCGCGGTTTCGGCAGGCGTACCGGAAGGGCAATTCGATCAAACGGCCGGACCAGACGTGTCGTCCGGCGGGCCACAACCGCCGCGACAAGGCCGTGGCCGATAGTCTCGCGGCATGTCCGGGCATGACTTGAGCGAAGGTGCGGTGACCCCTGCGATGACGACCAAGGCCCAAACGAGCGGCCGTCGAGCGGTGAAGGCCGTCATTCCGGCAGCCGGGCTTGCGACCCGTTTCCTGCCGGCGACAAAAGCCGTCCCCAAGGAGCTCCTGCCCGTTGTGGACCGCCCGGTTCTGCAGTACATCGTGGAGGAAGCCGCCGCGGCGGGCATCTCCGACGTACTGCTGGTGACCGGTCGTGGCAAGACGTCGATGGTGGACCACTTCGACCGGCGACCCGACGTCGAGGCGCGGCTCGAGGAGAAGGGCGACCTCGAACGGCTCGCGGCTGTCCGGCGTACCAGTGAGCTCGCCGACATCTACACGTGCCGTCAGGGTGAGCCGCTCGGGCTCGGTCACGCCGTGGGCGTGGCCGCCTCGCACATCGGGGACAACGCCTTCGCGGTGCTGCTCGGCGACGAGTTCGTCGAGGAGGACAAGCCGCTGCTGCCCGCCATGCTGGATTTGCAGGCCCAGACCGGTGGCATCGTGCTCGCGTTCATGGAGGTCAAGCCCGAGGAGACCTCCCGGTACGGCATTGCTTCCGTCTCGCCGTCCGACCTGGGCGAGGACGTCGTCGAGGTGACCGGGCTGGTCGAGAAGCCGTCGCCGGAGGAGTCGCCCAGCAACCTCGCCGTCCTCGGCCGCTACATCCTGCCCGCGAAGATCTTCGACGCGATCAAGGACACCAAGCCGGGCAGCGGCGGTGAGATCCAGCTGACCGACGCGATGGCCACGCTCCTCGCCGACGGGACGCCGGTGCACGGCATCATCTACCGCGGACACCGCTACGACACCGGCATGCCCCTCGGCTACCTGCAGGCGGTTGTCGAGCTGGCGGCCAAGCGCGAGGACCTGGGCGAGGAGTTCCGGGCCTGGCTCGGCGAGTTCGTCGCCGGCGGTGCCCGGGGATGACCGCTACGGCCGATGCCGAGGCGGCCGCCAACGAGCTGATGCCTCTCGCCGAATACCTGGGCAGCGTGCTGCGCAGGTTACGGCCGCTGCCTCCGCTCGACCTCGACCTCACCCAGGCGCACGGCAACGTCCTCGCGAACGACGTGCTGGCCCCGCACCCGTACCCGGCCTTCGACCAGTCGGCCATCGACGGGTACGCGGCCCGCTGGGAGGACCTTGCCGCCGCCGGGCGGATCGGATCACACCCGTCGTTCGGCGCGTTCGAGGGCGGGCCGCGACCGGTCCGCCTGAACGTCGTCGGTGACCTCGGCGCCGCCAGCTGGCGACCGGTGCGGCTGACGCCGGGAACGTGTTTTTCGGTGGCGGCCGGTGCGCCGCTGCCGATCGGCGCCGACGTCGTCGTGCCGGTGCACTGGACCGATCAGGGCATGGCGGCCGTCGAGATCATGCACGCGCCCAAACGGGGTTCCGGCGTCCGGCGGGCGGGCGACGAACTGCCCGTCGGCCGGGTGCTGGCCCCCGCCGGCTCGTACGTGACGCCGTCGATGGTCGCGGTTTTTGCCGCCTCCGGCATCGGGCACGTGGTCGTCCGCCCCAGCCCGCGCGTCGTGGTCGTGGCCACCGGTGACGAACTCGTCGACGTCGGCCGGCCCAGCCAGCCCGGGCAGGTCGTGGACGCCAACTCCCACGCGCTGACCGCGGCGGCCGTCGAGGCGGGTGCTCTCGCGTACAGGATCGGGATCTGCGACGACGACCCCGAAGGACTCCGGGGGTTGCTCGAGGACCAGACGCTGCGGGCCGATCTCATCATCACCACCGGAGGCACCGGTACGGGTCCGGGCGACATGTTGCGCCGCGTCCTGTCCCGCCGTGACCACGGGCGCGGCACGGTCGAGTTCACCGACGTGGCGCTCTGCCCGGGTGCGACCCTCGGCTTCGGCACCGTCGGCGGTGAGGAAGTGCCCGTCGTCTGCCTGCCCGGCGAGCCCGGTGCCGCCCTCATCGGCTTCGAGGTGCTCGCCCGGCCCGTCATCCAGCTGCTCGCCGGCTCCGAACCGGTGTTCCGCACGAGCGTCAAGGCACACCTGCTCGAAACCGTCTCCTCACCCGGCGGGCTCCGCGAGTTCCGGCCCGCGCACGTCGCCGAACGGCGCGGCGGCGGTTACACTGTGCAGCCGCTCGCCGGAGGGCCGTACACTCTGTCCGGCCTCGCCGAAGCCAACGGACTGCTGGTGCTCGGGGAGCGGGTCACCTCGGCGGCAGCCGGGTCGACCGTCGACGTGTTGCTGCTCGACCGGAGGCGATGATGCTGGGGTCCACCCCCGGATGGCCTGCCGTCCTGGCGGACGGGCCCGTGCTGCTCAGGCCGTACCGCCGCAGTGACGCGCGCGCCTGGGCCGAAGTCCGCATCGCCAATCAGGCGTGGCTGAGCCCGTGGGAGTCGTCCCCGCCCGGCCCCTGGGCCGAGATGAACTCCGCCCGCGCCTACCTCTACGTCTACCGCGACATGAAACGTGCGGCCCGGCGCGGCGACAGCATGCCGTTTGCGGTCTGCCTGCGCGAGAACGGCGACGAACGCCTGGTCGGCCACATCAACCTCGGCAGCATCGTCCGGCGGGCGTTCAGTTCCGCGTACGTCGGGTACTGGGTCGACGCCCGGGTCGCGGGTCGTGGTGTCATCCCGACCGCCCTGGCCCTCGCCGTCGACCACGCGTTCGGGGCCGGTGGCCTGCACCGCGTCGAGATCAACATCCGCCCCGAGAACGGCCCCAGCCGGCGTGTCGTCGAAAAACTGGGCTTCCGTGAAGAGGCGTACCACCCGCGGTACATGCATATCGACGGCGCCTGGCGCGACCACCTGGGATATGCCATGACCAGCGAAGAGGTGTCGGCCGAAGGTGGCCTGGTCGCCCGCTGGCGAAGGTTGCGCGCCGACGCAAAATGATCATCGGGACGGTACCGCCCCGGCGCGGCGCGCCGATATAGGCAGCTCCCGCCCGTAGCCTCGGGGAGATTAGGACTTTTGTGCGTCCGGGCCACCCGGACGTGTCAAAGCTGACCTGTAAGGCTGACGGGAGGAGTGAGGGTGCCGACCTCGGTACTCCTCGCCGTCCTCGCCGCAGCCGGGCTGCTCGCCCTCGCACCGGCGCTCGTTCGCCGTTACGACGCCACCGAGCGCCTGGCGGCGGAGCGGGCGTCGTCGACGGCTCGGGTGCTGCAGCGCCGCCGTCGGCTCCGCAGCGTGCCCGGACGCCGACCGGTAAACCCCGGCCGCCAGTATCTGGTTACGTCGCGGACCCTAACGGGTGATCCTGCGCCGGTCTCCGCCGCCCCCGTCTCGGCTCCACCGGCCCGGCGGCTCCGCCTCGTCCCGGCCCGCGGACGGGTCCGCCGGCCGCCCGTCCGCAAACGCCAGACCCCCGCGGTGGTCCGCCGCCGCCGCGTCTTCGCCGCGCTCCTCCTCCTGAACCTGATCGAGCTGGTCGGCGTCCTCGCGGTCGGCCCGGGCTTCTGGATCAGCTTCGCCGTGACCGGCACCCTGCTCGGCATCTACCTCGTCCACCTGCGCAACCGCGCCATCGCGGACAGGCACCGCCGCCGCCTCGAAGCCCGCGAGGCCGCCTGGCTCGCGGCCCGGCAGGCCGAGGTACGCCGCGAGCAGGCCCGCCGTGCAGCCGCCCGCCGCGAAGCTCAGCGCCGCCTCGCCGCCCAGAAGGAAGCGGTCCGCCGCGCGGCCATGGGCCTCGACCGCGACCCGTCCGACCTCCCGGCGGCCGTCAACGGCGGCTCTGTGTCCTACCGGCGCGGCGGCGGCCTCCGCGGCCGCGCCTACGAAGCCGGCGGCCGCGGCTCCTCCCACCCCGCCTGACGATCTCTCCCGGCGTGCCGGGGAGGGTGATTCGCAAGCCGGCCGGGAGACCTGTTAGCCTTGCTGCGGTCCTGAAGGACCGGGGGGCTGTGGCGCAGTCTGGTAGCGCACCTCGTTCGCATCGAGGGGGTCTGGGGTTCAAATCCCCACAGCTCCACCCCGAAAAAGAGGCTGTTTCCGGTGACGGAAGCAGCCTTTTTTGTGTCCCGGGCAATCGTCCGGTGTCTGCAACCAAGTGGGTTCAGGCTGGTGGCTGTGTCTATCCGTGGCTGGCAGCTTGCGGGGGCGGGGCTGGTGGTCCTGGCGCTCGTGGCCGCTGGGGCGTTCGCCCTCCGGCCCCGGGGCTCGACCGAGGCGGTTGTCTCGACGTGCCTGCGTCTTGAAGCGTCCGATGAGCAGCAGGCCGCCGCAGAAGAGGCGTTGTGTGACCGGCGAGCGTTGGACGAAGCTCGGCGGGCGCCGGTGCCGGCCGGGGCCGTGCAGGACTCTTCCGCGACGGACATCTACAAGGCGTTGAACAAGGCGATCTGCCATCCGCCCGGCGGGTCGATCTGCCGCCGGGGGAGCCGGCCTCAGCCGGCCACCGACGCGGATGTGGGGGTGGTTCGACAGATCATCGCGGATCTGCGTTTCGGCGATGCCGTGGTTCGCCTTTCGGGTCCCGGGGATCCCGCGCCGGATGGTGCGGTGGTCTACGGCGTGCGTCTCGGTGGGTCTTACTGCGCGGTCTCCTATGTGCAGATGGGAGTGGGCGCTTACCCGGGGGACGTGCGCGGGCTGCTTCCGAACGGGCAGTGCCTGGCGTGACAGCATGGTGCGATGCGAAAGCTGACCTACTACATCGCGACGTCGATCGACGGGTTCATTGCCGGGCCGGGTGGGGAGTTCGACTTCTTCGGGTTCGAGGGTGATTTTGCCGCTGCGATTCTGGAGGAGTTTCCCGAGACCTTGCCGGCGGCTGCGCGGGAGCCTCTCGGGCTCATCGATGTGGCGAACAAGCGGTTCGACACCGTTCTCATGGGGCGGGGGACCTACGAGCCCGGCCTGGCGGTCGGCATGACCAGCCCGTACTCGCAGCTGCGGCAGTACGTCTTCTCGCGGACGCTGACCAGCGACGCCCCGGATGTGGAGATCGTCGGTGGGGATCCGGTCGGGTTCGTGCGGAAGCTCAAGCAGGAGGACGGGCTCGGGATCTGGCTGTGCGGTGGCGGGAAACTCGCGGCCGAGCTGCGCGACGAGATCGACGAGCTGATCGTGAAGATCAATCCGCTGGTGCTCGGTGCGGGGATCCCGCTCTTCGCCGGGGACTTCCGGCCCGATCAGCTGCGACTCGTCGAGTCCCGGACCTTCGAGACCGGCACCATCATCGCAACGTATGCGAGACGTTCCTAGCGATGCGCTGCCGCGCGTACGTTGGCAGACTGGCTTGATGTTGGGACGGAATTCATCGCATTTCTGGGGCGTGGTCCTCGAGGCCCGCGAACCGCTGGAGCTCGCTCGCTTCTATGCCGCCTTGATGGAATGGGAAATCGTCAAGGACGAGCCGGATTTTGTCGGTGTCGCGCCGATGGGCAGTCATGTCGAATATCTGGCTGTGCAGCGGTCGGCGGGCTACGAGCGGCCGACCTGGCCCGACGAAGCCGGCCACCAGCAGATGATGATGCATCTCGACATCGAGGTCCCGGATCTCGAGCGGGCGGTCACGGCGGCAGTGTCGGTCGGCGCGACCGAGGCGGCCCATCAGCCCCAGAAGAGCGTCCGGGTCATGATCGACCCGGCCGGTCATCCGTTCTGCCTGTACGTGGACGGCAGCTCCTGATCGTCCTGTTGCCGACGCTGTAGGAGTTACGACCTTTTGGTTGTGCCGGACGCGCAGCGCCGGATCATGGCGGCATGACGTCGTTCATCGCGCAGCTCAGCGACTCGCACATCACCACCGGGCCGTTGAGCGGGGGGCCCGCCGCCGGGTTGCAGCTCGCCCTTGCCCGGGTCATGGCCCTCGACCCCCGGCCGGACTGCGTCGTCATCACCGGGGACCTCACCGATCACGGCCGGCCGGACGAGTACGCCGCCCTGCGCGAGATCATCGGGAGTTTCCCGCTGCCGCTGCACCTGACCACCGGCAACCATGACGACCGGGTGGCGCTGCTCGATGTCTTCGGCGGGGAGGCGTACTACCTGGTCGAATACCCGGAGTTCACCGTCGTGGCGCTGGACTCGCTGATTCCCGGATCGCCGGCCGGTGAGCTCGGTGCGGAGCAGCTCGCGTGGCTCGACCAGGTGCTCGGGCGGCGGCCCGGGATGCCCGTGCTGATCGGTCTGCATCATCCGCCGGTGCCGGTCGGCATCCGGTTTCTCGACAACATGCGGCTGCGTGACGGTGAGACCCTGCGCGAGGTCGTCTCCGGGCACTCCAACGTCGTCCGGGTGATGGCCGGGCACGTGCACCGGACGATCACGACGGGCTTCGCGGGCAGTCTCCTGACCATCGCGCCCAGTCTGTGGCGGCAGGCGGGACTGCTGTTCAATTCGGACGAGCCGCCCGGTTACCTGGCCGAGCCCACGGGTTTTCTGCTGCACATGATCGACGGTCCTGACTGCGTCACCCACACCGTGCCGGTCAGTCACACGGCTGCTCTGCTCGGCGCATATTGACCACCGCTCGGCGCACCGGATCAAGAAATGTCGCACGTCGGATATACGGTCGTCATGGGCTGTGAGAGGGGCTGATCATGATCGACCATGTCATCCTCGGGGTGCATCACCTCGACGAGAGCAAGCATTTTTACGAGAATGCCCTGCGTCCGCTCGGGTGCAAGGTCGTGGCGGAGAAGCCTGAGCTCATCGGTTTCGGTGACGACAGCGGCCGTCCGTTCTTCTGGCTGGCGGTGCGGGAGCCCTCGCACCGGGTCCATGTCGCCTTCACCGCCCCCGACCGGGCCGCCGTCGACGCGTTCCACGCCGCGGCGCTGCTCGCCGGGGGTGTGGACAACGGGCCGCCGGGCCTGCGGCCGGACTATCACGAGAACTACTACGGCGCGTTCGCCTTCGACGCCGACGGCAACAACATCGAGGCTGTCTGCCACCGGCCGGCCTGAGCCTCCGGGCAGAAGTTGGCAAAAGGCGAGGATCGCTACTTTTGGGTGGTATTCCTGGAGTGTCTCCAGGAGGTGACAGTCATGCCAGCACTCCTGCCCGGCAACGAAGCCGACCGGCTCGCCGCCCTCTACGAACTCAACGTGCTCGACAGTCCGCCCGAGAAGGACTTCGACGACATCGTCAAGCTCGCTTCGACCGTGTGCGGCGTCCCGATGTCGCTCGTCAGCCTGATCGACGTCGACCGTCAGTGGTTCAAGGCCAAGATCGGCACCGATCTGACCGAGACCCCGCGCGACCTGTCGTTCTGCTCGCAGGCGATCCTCGGCCGTGACCTGCTCGTGGTGCCGGACGTCAAGGAGGACGCCCGCTTCGCCGGGCACCCGGCGGTCGGGGACGGTCGCGGTGTCCGGTTCTACGCCGGAGCGCCGCTGATCACCAGCGACGGGTTCGCCCTGGGCGCGCTGTGTGTGCTCGACTCCGTGCCGCGCCGGCTGGACGACGAGCAGTTGCAGGCGCTGCGCGCGCTGGCCCGGCAGGTCACGTCGCAGCTGGAGCTGCGCCGATATGCCACTGCGCTGGTCAACACCACCGCGCGGCTCCAGGAGCTGGAACGTCGCAAGGACGACCTGGCCGGGCTGGTCGGCGGCAAGCTGCGAGCGCCGCTGCGGCTGATGCGCTCCTATCTGTCCGAACTCGGCAACACCGGCTTCCACAACGCCGAGATGGCCGATCTGGTCGGCCGGGCCACCTCGGCGCACGTCCGTGGTCTCACCGACCTGCTCGACCACCTGTCGTCGATGGCGGACGCCGGTCACGGCGCTGACAGCTTGCACATGCGCGAGATCGATCTGACCCGGCTGACCCAGCGCGCGGTCGAGGCGGTCCGGCCGATCGCGGCGACGAAGCAGATCTGGATCCTCAACCAGGCCGGCGGGCCGTCCCTCCCGATCATCGCCGATCCGGTACGCCTGGAGCAGGTCCTCATGCACCTGCTGTTCGCGGCGGTCAAGTACACGCCGGAGGGTGGCCGGGTGCGCGTCGGCACGGAGATGGAGTCCGGCCCGACCGTGCGCCTGGACGACATGGACATGCCCGACGGGATGCGCCCGGACCTGTTCCCGCACCTGTACTACGGCGCGATCGCCAATCCGGCTGTCGTTCCCGATCCCGACCGCGGTCTGGCTGTCGCGAAGCGGATCCTGGACGCCCACCACGCGACGGTGGCCCTCTCGGACCGCCCCGGCGACGGCACGTCCCTGCACGTGGTGTTCCCGACGGCGGAACGCGAACTGATCGACGCGTGAAGGCCCTGCACCCGCCCGGCTGCAGTTCGGGCGGGTGCAGGACCCTGTTACGCCCCGCGTGTGAACACGGGACCGGATCCGCCGGCCGGGGGCGAGCCGGCTGACGGCAGATCATCGGGGTCGTACGCGGCGTCGGGGTCGTACCGCGGGAGGCTCTGCGTAGGCACCGGCGGGCGAGCGGTGGCCCGTCCCGCGGCCGGGTGTGCCGGATCCTGGAGCTGATCCAGCACCGGCGGCCAGGTGTCGACGGCGGGTGCGACACCCTGGCTGGGCACGACGGGTGACTGGGGAATCATGGCGGCCTCCGTGGCGGCGTTCCGCGCACCGGTGAGCCCGGCGCGGTGCAGCTTGTGCCAGCGCAACCGGCCGCCGGTCATGGCGGTCAGCGCCGACTGGATCAACACCAGATACATCAACTGCCGGTACGCGAACTGTTGCAACGGCAGTCGCCACAGCGGCCGCAACGACTCGTGGTCGAAGCGGAACGCCACCGCGGCGGTGAACATCTGCAGTGCGAGCATCAGGCCCCAGGCCTTCAACGTCGCACTGAGCTCCCAGAACACCAGCCCGTAGACGAGCATGATGTCGACGACGGGTGCCAGCAGCGGCAACGCGACCCCGAACAGCGCCAGGAACGGCAGCCCGACGCGGCCGAAACGACCGGAGTCGCCGGAGTCGGTCAGCGCCTTGCGGTGCTTCCACATCGCCTGCATGGTCCCGTAGCTCCACCTGTAGCGCTGGCGGTAGAGCTGTTCGAGGGTGGTCGGCGCCTCGGTCCAGGCCTTGGCCCGCTCCTCGTAGACGACCCGCCAGCCGGCCCGGCACAGCGCCATCGTCACGTCGGTGTCCTCGGCCAGCGTCTCGTCGCTGACCCCGCCGACCTCGGCCAGGGCGGAGCGGCGGAACGCGCCGATGGCACCCGGCACGGTGGGCATGCAGTTCAGCACCTCGTAGAGACGCCGGTCGAGGTTGAAGCCGATCACGTACTCGATGTGCTGCCAGCCGGCGACCAGCGTGTCGCGGTTGCCGACCTTGACGTTGCCGGCCACCGCGCCGACGGCCGGGCTGGCGAAGGGCTGCACGAGCATCCGTACCGAGTCGGGCTCGAAGATCGTGTCGCCGTCGACGGTGACGATGAGATCGTGCCGGGCCAGGGCGATTCCGGTGTTCAGGGCATTCGCCTTGCCGCCGTTCGGCACGCGGATCACGCGGACGTTGGGCAGGCGCAACTGCTCGACGATCGCCGCCGTGCCGTCGGTGCTGCCGTCGTCGACGACCACCACCTCGATGTCCGGGTAATCGCCGCCGGCCAGCGAGCGGACGGCAGCCTCGATGCCCTCCTTCTCGTTGTAGGCGGGCACGATCACCGAAACCGGTTCGGTCACCGGCGGACCCCAGGTCCAGCCGGGCTTGCGGCGCTGCCGGGCGTGCCGGGTGGCGAGCAGCAGGAGCAGTGTCGTACGCCCGATGGTCAGCAGCCCGACGATCAGGAAGAGGCCTGCGAGCCCCCACACCATGCCGTCCGCCAGCCGTACGGTCCAGAGCAGACCCGCCCCCCGCAGCCGGTCCGTCGAACTGGCCTGCGGATTGACCGGCAGCGGCGGCACCGCCGCGGCCTTGCCCCGCTCCTGCTCGGCGATGGAGACGTTCAGGCCCTCGGTGACCGTGGTGAAGCGGTACCCGCGGGCCTTCATCATCGGGATGAAGACCTTGAGCGCCGCCAGCGTCTGCGAGCGGTCGCCACCGGAGTCGTGGAACAGGATCACCGCGGAGGTGTCGTCGGGCGGGGTGGCGTTGCGGACGATCTGCGCGACGCCGGGACGCTGCCAGTCCTCGCTGTCCATGTCGTTCACGACGACCAGGTAGCCCTGCTTGCCGGCGTCCTTGATGATCTTCCAGTTCACCTCGTCGATCGCCTGCGGTTTCGACGAGTACGGGAACCGGACCAGATTGGTGTGCACGTTCGCCGCCTGCGCGATCGCCACCTGGGTCTGCGACAGCTCGAAGTTGCGCCGCCACGGCGCGATGCGCTGCATGTTCGGGTGGGTGAACGTGTGCAGCCCGAGCTCGCTGCCCTCGGTGGTGATCCGCCTGGTCAGTTCCGGGTGGCGTGCGACCTCGGAGCCGACGACGAAGAACGTGCCGTGGGCGTCGTTCTCCCTCAGCACGTCGAGGACCTTCGGCGTCCAGTTCGGGTCGGGCCCGTCGTCGAAGGTGAGCGCGATCGTGCGTTCCGGGAGACGGTTGGAGCTCTCCTGGCCGCCGGTCGTGTTGATGATCGGGCCGCCGTTGCGGATCGCCGCGGGCACGCCGGCCTGGTCACCGACCTCGGACTCGACGTGGTCGCTGGTGAACTCGGCGTTGATGTACGCCTGCACCACCAGCACACCGACGAAGAGGCTGATCAGCAGGATGCCGAGGACCACCCGGGGGCGCGGCAGCAGGCGGCGCCGGGAACGGTTGGGTCTGCGGTTACGGCGACCCGTCATGCCGCGCCCTCGCCGCTGCTGGGTTCGGGCTCGGGCTCGGGCTCAGCGGCCGGCGGCTTCGGGGCGGGCGCGTCGTCGGCCGGCGCACTGACAGGCGAACCGCCCCCACCGGAGCCGCTCGAGCCGCCGGAGCCGCCAGAGCCGCTCGAGCCGCCGGACCCGGACCCGCCGGACCCGCCGGACCCGCCGGACCCGCTGGAGCTGTCAGAGCCGCCACCGGAGCCGCTCGAGCCACCGGATCCACCGGACCCACCCGAACCGCTTCCGGAGCCTTCGGAGCCGCCACCCGAGCCACCCGAGCCGCCGCCCGTACCGGGAACGGCCGGGGGAGCGGGCGGGACCGGCGGCGGGATCACCGGCGGGTTGTCCGGCGCGGGCGTCGTCTCGCTGGGCTCCGGTTCGGCCGGCTTGGTCGTCCCCGACTCGGCCGGCTTCGGCGTGGCCGAGTTGCTGGGCTTGGGGGTCACGCCCTTGGTCGGGGTCCTGGTCGCCCGCGGGGTCGCGGACGCCGACCGCGGTGTGACGGTCCGCGCCTCGGTCGTCCGGGTGACCGGTGCTCCCCGGCGGGGGAAGACCTCGAGGATGGGCTGGGTGCTCGCCTTGGTGGCGACCGGCTCCGGTGTGGGGCTGGGCCGGGCCACGACAAGGTCCTCTTCGTCCTTGTCGTCCGTCAGGTCGGGCAGGGGCAGCACGGCGCTGGAGCTGACCGGTCCACCGGCCAGGCTGACGCTGATGAGTCCCCCGTAGACCATGCAGAGGGCGCCGAAGCCGTAGGCGACCCGCTTCAGCAGGCGCCGGCGGCGTCCGGTCGAGTCCACGAACACCGGCGAGGGGTGCGCGACGACGATCACCTCGGTGTCAGGCATGTCGACGTCAGCGAATGGCGGGTTATTGGGCTCCTGCACTGTCACGCGGCGAGCTTAAGAACATCTTCCGCAGATCTTGGGACGTGTCACCGGAATGAATGACGTCCGAAGGTGGGACCGGAATCAGCCGAAACGGTGACCATTCACGTTTGACCTGATGGCGATGCTGTGCACCACTATTTCGGTGCCCCTTGCTGACCTGCGGAAGGCGGCCCGGATGGTAAAGGTTACGCCGTTTCCGGCCGCTATTTGCTGTCTCATTGCCGACTCATCCGGGCGCCATTATCCGAATGCCATTCACGAGGTGTTAAGTGGCATTGAACCCAATTAAACCCAATGTGCGGTTTGTCGCATTGGAACGACGCGTGCTTGCCTGGTCACAGTCTGATCTCCGACCGGCGGCAAGTTTCCGGACAACTGAGTAAGTCCACCCGTTGTGTCCACCATCGGCGGTCGTTAAGCTTCACCTGCGCGCTCCTATCGCCCGCTTCCCCCGTGGCAGGCGATCGGGGCGCGCACCTAATTCCACAAGAAACGCCCGCCGCTACGAAGCGGCGGGCGTTTCTGTGTTCGAGCAGGCGATCAGATCCAGCGTCCGCCCAGCCACATGCGGGCCGACCAGTCCTGATAGGGCAGAAGCTGGCCCACGAAGATCGGATAGAAGTAGGCAAAACACAGCGCGACCAGCAACACGTAGACGCCGACCACCACGGTGCCGATCAGCTGTCTGTCGGTGCGTCCCGAGCCGGTGACCAACCCCGCCGGTGGCGTCATGATCGCCCCGAGGGCGTAGACGACGGCCAGGATCAGGAACGGCAGCGCCGGCAGCACGTAGAACGCGAACATCGTCCGGCCGTCGGCCACCGCGTAGTAGAACCAGGGCAGCAGGCCGGCAACGACGCCCGTACCGATGGCAAAAGCGCGCCAGTCACGCCGGGCGATGCCGAACCAGACGAGCGCGGCCAGGGCGGGCAGGAACGACCACCAGAGGATCGGCGTCCCCAGCAGCAGGATCTCGGCGGCGCAGCTGGGCGCCCCGCAGTTGCCGTTGCCGTTCCAGTAGAAGGCCACCGGGCGGCCCAGCAGCAGCCACTGCCACGGCCACGACTGGTAGACGTGCCGGTCGGTCAAGCCGCTGTGGAAGCTGTACGCCTGGGCGTGGTAGTGCATGAGGTTGAGCAGGGCGCCCAGGACCGGCGGCTCGCTGAGGCCGTTCGCCTCCCGGTAGTGCCGGAAGTAGCCGGTGTCGGTGACGAACCACCCGATCCACGTGGCCAGGTAGAAGACGATCGACAGGGCGAAGCTGAGCAGCAGGTAGCCCAGGTCGCCGAGGATGCCACCGAGGAACGGCCGCCGGACACCTGCGGACCGCCGGGCCTGGACCCGCCACACGACCACGAGCATGGCGAAGAACGGTGCGAAGAACAGCGCGCTCCACTTGACGCCGCAGGCGAGGCCGAAGAGCACACCGGCGGTCAGCAGCCACCCCGGGAAGACACGGGGCAGCCGGCGCGCGGTGGCCGGGTCGTAGCCGTTCTCCAGCGCATGCAGCCAGCGTCTGCGGTAGTGGTCACGGTCCAGCACCAGCGCTGCGAACGTGGCCAGCACGAACAGGCCGAGGAAGATGTCGAGCAGCGACGTGCGCGAGAGCACCAGCTGGAAACCGTCGAGCGTCATCAGCAGACCCGCGACACCGGCCAGGACGATCGAGTGGAACATCCGGTAGGCGACGCGGATCAGGATGAGGACCATCAGCGTGCCGGCGATCGCGCCGGAGATGCGCCAGCCGAACTCGTTGTTGCCGAAGATCTTCTCGCCGAGCGCGATCATCCACTTGCCGAGCGGCGGATGCACCACGTACGCCGGGCCGTTGGTCTTCTCGTCCCACTCCACGCCGTGCTGGAGCATGTCCCAGGCGTCGGTCGGGTAGTAGACCTCGTCGAAGATGTAGCCCTTGGGCCGGTCGAGGCCGACCAGCCGCAGGATGGCCGCGACGGCCACGATCAGGCCCGTGATCAGCCACGAGTACGGGTTCCACCAGTTGTCCAGCGTTGCCAGCCGGCGGCGGACGGCATCGGGCACGCCCCGCAGCCCGGTGGCCGCCGCCTCGTCCGGCGGGGCCTCCGCGGGAGCGGGTCCGGTGGTGTCAGTCTCAGCCGTCGCCGAAGTCACTCCGCGATCGTAGGCTGCCGGGGAAGAGCACGGCGCCCGGAGCCCGCGCGTCTTCGTGTGATGCACTTCTTCCGTGGCTGAGACCGTGGCGGAGACAGGTACGGGCCGGGTGGTCCTGGTCGGCGCGCCGCTCGGCAACGTCGGTGACGCGTCCACGCGCCTGCGCGAGGTGCTGGCGACGGCCGACGTGGTCGCTGCCGAGGACACCCGCCGGCTGTTGCGGCTGGCCCGCGACCTGGACGTCACCGTCGCGGGGCGCATCGTGTCGTACTTCGAGGGCAACGAGGAGCGGCGGACGCCGGACCTGGTCGAGTCCCTGCGGGGTGGTGCCGTGGTCGCGGTGGTCACCGACGGCGGCATGCCGAGCGTCTCAGACCCCGGATATCGCCTGGTCAGGGCCGCTCTCGATGCCGGGTTCCCGGTCACTGCGGCACCCGGGCCCAGCGCCGTCACCACCGCCCTGGCGCTCTCCGGGCTCCCCAGCGACCGTTTCTGCTTCGAGGGCTTCTTACCGCGTACGGGATCAGGGCGGCGGTCCCGCCTGCGGGAGTTGATCGCCGAGCCACGCACGCTGGTCTTCTTCGAGGCGCCGCACCGGATCACCGCTGCGCTGAAGGACTTCGCCGCGACCTTCGGGGCCGACCGGGACGCCGCGGTCTGCCGTGAGCTGACGAAGACCTACGAGGAGATCCGCCGCGGCCCGCTCGGTGAGCTCGCGGAGTGGTCGGCCGAGGCCGGGCCGCGCGGCGAGATCACCGTGGTCGTCGCGGGTGCTCCCGCCGGTCCGGCCGAGCGGCCCGCCGACGAGGACCTCCGCGCCGAGGTCGCCGAGCGGGAGGCCGCCGGCGCCACCCGGCGCGACGCGATCCAGGCCGTGGCCGACGTCCACGGGCTGCGTAAACGAGAGGTCTACGCGCTGGTCCACGCGGAGGGAAGCGCTCCGAGGACCGCTCAGTAGGCGACGAAGAGGAAACCGCCGAGCAGCACCAGCGGTCCCGCCATGCTCATCAGCAGCGCACCCCGCCGGGCCCGGGCGGTCTCCAGGCGGCGCGCACCGGTCAGCCCGGCGATGCCCAGCCCGCAGAGCAGCACGAGCACAAAACTCAGCGCCCACCGCAGGTGGACGAGCACACCGGTGTCACCCACGTATGCCTGGCGGCTCTCGCTGCTGACCATCCGGGCAGGCGCGGTCGAGCCGGTGGCCCGCTGAGCGGGATCGACCCCGAGCAGAGCAAGATCATCGACCCGGTACGCGCCACTGGCGGCGATGAACTGCCCCGAGCAGCGCTGCGTGACGCCGGAGCCGGTGCACGCCGACACCGTGACCGCACCCTCGTCGCCGTGTCCGACGGCGAGCCAGAACGGTTCGGCGCTGACCCACGCGAAGAACGCCGCGACGAGCCCCAGCGCGACGAGCCCGAACAGGCCGGGTGCGGGCCGGCGCGGATCGCGGGGGCGCCGGCGCGGCGGCTGCCCGGCGTTCGCGAGCTTCTCGCGGGTCTCCGGCGGCGGCCAGGCCTGCGTCGGGTTCTCCTCGGTGCGGTTCTCGCCGCCGGCCTGCCAGAAGGGTGAGGTCTCGAGGAGAGCTGAGGCGCGCTCCTGGCGTACCCGATCCTGCAGTGCGCGGTCCGCCCGGGCCCGGTCGGCCCGGGCGCGGCCCAGCCGGGAGAGGCCGGAGGGCGGCTGGCCGGGCACGGGGCCGCGTTCCAGGGCCACCGTCGGCCGGTTGCGGTCCGGCTCGGGCAGGATCATGACCTCTTGTACGGGCTCCGGCCGCGGCTGTTCGGTCGCGACGGGCTGTTCCTTCGGGATGGCGGCGAGCAGGTCGATGATCGTCGGCTCGTGCTCCGGCCCGGTCGCCCGCGGCTGTTCCTTGCCCCTGGCGGTGTAGACCGTGCCGTCGCCGGCGGTGTTGAAGCGCTCGTCGTCCACCTTGTGGTGGTCCTGCTCGACGGGTTTGCGGGACTCACCGCTCAGCGCCGCGGCGACGTCCTGCGCACCGGCCTGGTGCGCCTCGGCGGCCTCACCGGAGTGGTCGGCGGTCCGGGGCGGTTCGAGCACGGGAGCACCGGCCGGGCGGCGGCGCGGGTGCCGGGGGCTCTCGGCCGACGGGTCCTCGGAGTCACCCCGCCAGAAGGCGGTCTCGGGGTCGGCGTACGACCACGGGTTGGCCTCGTTACGAGGAGTTTCCCCAGGCTGTGGCGCGTCACCCGTCATGTCTCCCATTGGACTACGGCTTCCCGCAGTGATCAGGGAGATCACGGGGCGTGTCGGGACAAAAAGGGTGGCCTGCGAGCCGGGCTCCCCGGTCACTACGCTTGGTACCCATGAGTCACGTTCTCGCCGCGGTCGCCTGGCCCTACGCCAACGGTCCGCGCCACATCGGTCATGTCTCCGGCTTCGGAGTCCCCTCCGACGTTTTCAGCCGGTACATGCGGATGTCCGGTCACGACGTGCTCATGGTCTCGGGCACGGACGAGCACGGCACGCCGATCCAGGTCCAGGCGGACGCGGACGGTGTCACGCCGCGTGAGCTCGCCGACCGCTACAACCGTGTGATCGTCGAGGACCTGCACGGCCTGGGCCTCTCCTACGACCTGTTCACCCGGACCACGACCCGCAACCACTACGCGGTCGTGCAGGAGCTGTTCACCGGTCTCTACGACAACGGGTACATCGTCGCCAAGACCACGCTGGGCGCGATCTCGCCGTCGACCGGCCGCACCCTGCCGGACCGCTACATCGAGGGCACCTGCCCCATCTGCGGGTACGACGCCGCCCGCGGTGACCAGTGCGACAACTGCGGCAACCAGCTCGACCCCGAGCAGCTGATCAACCCGCGCTCGCGGATCAACGGCGAGACCCCGAAGTTCGTGGAGACCGAGCACTTCTTCCTCGACCTGCCGGCGTTCGCCCAGTCGCTCGGCAAGTGGCTCGACGCGCGGGAGGGCTGGCGCCCGAACGTCCTCAAGTTCTCCCGCAACCTGCTCGACGACCTGCAGCCCCGGGCCATCACCCGCGACCTCGAGTGGGGCATCCCGATCCCGCTGGAGGGCTGGGAGGACCGTGCCGACAAGCGCATCTACGTGTGGTTCGACGCCGTCATCGGTTATCTGTCGGCGTCCATCGAGTGGGCCCGCCGTTCCGGTGACCCGGAGGCCTGGCGGCAGTGGTGGGCGGCCGACGCGCAGGGCAAGGACGCGCTCGGTTACTACTTCATGGGCAAGGACAACATCGTCTTCCACTCGGTGATCTGGCCGTCGCTGCTGCTGGGTTACTCCGGGGCGGGCGACAAGGGCGGCGAGCCGGGCTCGCTCGGTGCCCTGAACCTCCCCACCGAGGTGGTCTCCAGCGAGTACCTGACGATGGAGGGCAAGAAGTTCTCGTCGTCGCGCAAGGTGGTCATCTACGTCCGCGACTTCCTGGAGCGGTACGACGCCGACGCGCTGCGCTACTTCATCGCGGCCGCCGGGCCGGAGTCCAACGACACCGACTTCACCTGGGCGGAGTTCGTCCGGCGCAACAACGACGAGCTGGTCGCGGGCTGGGGCAACCTGGTCAACCGGTCGATCTCGATGGCGGCGAAGAACTTCGGTGAGATCCCGCCGGCGCTCGACCTGACGCCGGAGGACCTCGCGCTG
This sequence comes from Amorphoplanes friuliensis DSM 7358, assembly GCF_000494755.1. Classification (NCBI taxonomy): domain Bacteria; kingdom Bacillati; phylum Actinomycetota; class Actinomycetes; order Micromonosporales; family Micromonosporaceae; genus Actinoplanes; species Actinoplanes friuliensis. The sequence continues at coordinate 8,689,514 of NC_022657.1, read as the reverse complement.
CTGGAGACCTCGAAGGCCGGCTTCACGTCGGTCGGCGAGCTGATCGGCAAGCACCGGCAGAAGGCGGCGATCGGCGAGGCCATGCGGATCGTGGCGGAGGCCAACAAGTACCTCTCCGACCAGGCGCCGTGGAAGCTCAAGGACGAGGCCACCAAGCCGCGCATGGGCACGATCCTGCACGTGGCGCTCCAGGCGATCAGCGACGCCAACACCCTGCTGACACCTTTCCTCCCGCACTCGGCGCAGAAGGTGCACGAGCTGCTCGGCGGTACGGGTGTGCACGCGCCGATGCCGTCCATCGTGGAGGTCGACGATCTGGACGGCGGCCCGGGTTACCCGGTGTTGACCGGCGACTACACCGTCGGCGCGCGCTGGGAGTCGGTGCCGCTGGTGGCCGGAACGCCGCTGGTCGCGCCGAAGCCGGTCTTCCGCAAGCTCGACCCCTCGGTGATCGAGGAGGAGCTGGAACGCCTCGAATCCTGAGGTGTGAACTAACGCACGTCCATGCCTGACCCGAAAGTGGATTGATCCCTGTTGTGGGTGTCGGGTACCTTCAGCGCCGGACCACGGGGGATACACACGCGTTTCATCGGTACGGTTGCGTCCTGACGCAGCCGCACCGATGTCATGCGTCTCCTTCGTAGGCCACCCCCTCGAAGGAGATCGATGAACCCACGTCTCACGCGTCCGCTCCTGGCCATCGCCATCAGCGGCGCGATGTTCGCGGGCGGTGCCGTTGTCGCCTCGCCCGCCTTCGCCGACCCGAGCGGCGCCCGCGAGTCCTCCACCGACGCCCTTTCGGTGCTGGAGGACCCGACCGGCGAGCCGACCCCGGAGCCGACGGCGACCACGGAGCCCACCCCGGAGCCGACCGCCACCACGGAGCCGACCCCGGAGCCCACGGCCACCACGGACCCGACGCCGGAGCCCACGGCGACGACCGACCCGACCCCGGACCCGACGGTCACGACCGACCCGACCCCGGAGCCAACCGCGACGACGACCCCGGCCCCGGACCCGACGGTCACGACCGACCCGGCGGACACCACCGCGCCGGTCGGCAAGTTCTCGCTGAACACCACGGCCCTGTGGATCGGTCAGGTCGTCTCCCTCACCCAGGGCGCCGTCACCGACAACAAGAGCGCGGCCACCCAGATCACCCGCACGGTGAACTGGGGCGACGGCACGTCCAGCACGCTGCCGGCGAACACCTCGGCGTTCAAGCACAAGTACGCGAAGAACGGCCGCTTCACGGTTGTCGTCACGCTGAAGGACGCCGCGGGCAACACCAGCAAGGCCACCGCGCCGAGCTCGACCGTCGCGGTCACCACCCCCGGCAAGTTCAAGCTCAGCAAGTACTCGGTGTGGAGCGGTGAGTCGTTCAAGCTCACCATCTCCAACGTGCCGGCCGGCACCACCAAGCTCACCCTGGACTGGGGCGACGGCTGGGTGCAGAACCTCAAGGCCCGCAACCAGACCGTCAGCGGGTACTACTACCACCGCAAGAACGGCGGTCTGATCAAGGGTGCGATCACCCTGAAGACCACGTTCACCAACAAGTACGGCGCCACCTCGGCGATCTACTCCGGCAAGGTCACGGTCAAGACGGACTCGTGGAAGCCGGTCGTCAAGGTCAAGAAGCCGTCCAGCTCGGACCGCATCAAGTCGTGGAAGACGGTCACCGGTACCTCGTCCGACAAGGGCTCCGGCGCGCCGTACGTCTACGTCTGGGGCACCCGGATCAGCGGCAGCAAGGTCTACTGCACCAACTCGAAGAAGAAGTGGGTCCGCGTCAACTCGGACGCCGACTTCGGCAAGTGCACCGCGATCACCGTCAAGGTGTCCAAGGGCAAGTGGAAGATGTCGCTGCCCGGTGTCGCCAAGGGCACGCTCTACATCGATGCCCGCACCTGGGACTGGGCCGACAACGCCAGCAAGTGGTCCACGGTGAAGGCCAAGATCACTCGTAGCTGACGCTCCGGAACACCATGAGCCGGTGCCGCCCCTCGGGGTGGCACCGGCTTCGTGCTGCTCAGAGCTCGTACGCCAGCTCGGCGACGTGGTGGTCGACCAGCTCGCGGACGGGCGCCCACACCTCGTAGACGCCGCGCTCGTAGCAGCGGGCACCCACGGCGGAGACCGTGTCGGCGTCCGGGCGGATCAGCCGCAGCCGCGCCCAGCTGTCGTCACGCTGCAGCACCCAGCACGGCACGGTCCGCCACAGGGCCTGCTCGGCCCGGCGGCTCAGCGTCGTCACCGGGTAGCGGGCGGCCCGGGTCAGCGCCCGCACCCGGAACTCCTCCGGCGGGTCGGCGACGGCCTGGTACTCGTGCTCGTTGATGCGGCCGACCAGACGCGCCGAACCGGCATCGGTGCACGGGACGTACTCGCGGTCGGGGCTCACCCCGGGCACACCGTCGAGCAGGTGCCGCCAGCGTGGACCGGCCAGCCGCAGCCAGCCGTGCTGCTCGGGCTGGTACGTGTACAGCACAACCTCGTCACCCGTACCGGGGTAGGCGAGGAGCTGGGCGTTCGCGGGCAGCGGCAGGTCGGCAAAGCCGGCGGTGACGAACTCCGGGATGAGGTCGTCGGTGCTCGGTGTGAAACCGGTGCCGAGCACCATCGGGCCGACCCGCGAGTGTGCCGGCAGCGCCGACAGTCCGCTCTGGACCTCTGCCATCGGGGTCTCGTAGTCGACCGGATCCACGGCACGCCAGCGCAGCGCGTAGGCCACGTCGGAGTCCGAGGCGCCGTCCGTGCGCAGCAGCGACAGCTCGGCCGGCGTCCGCAGGTGGGCGATGTCGCAGGCGCGGTAACAGAAGCCGTACGGGAGCCAGCCGGCCAGATGACCGGCGAGCTGGGCCGCGGAGAGGACCTTCATCATCCGGGTGCCGCGGCGGACCGCGGCGGTCGACCGGATCCGCTGCAGGACGGCGTCGTCCCGGTGACCGGCGGACTGCGTCATCGACTGGACCCTGTCCCAGGTCAGGTCGCGGCGCAGCGGCGCCATCAGGGGCGGCTCCAGAGGGTCGGTGCCGACAGCGGTTTCCTCACCGGTCACGGTCACGGGTGGAAGCTAGGCCCTGAGGGTGGACTTCAAGTGAACGCAGGGTTACTCCCGGTCCGGGTGAAAAAACTCTCACCGACGGATATGTGATCCTGAACGACGATGAACAGCACTCCACCTTCCGAATCGCGCAAGGCGCGGGCCGCCCGGCGTGCGGGGGAGTTCCCTCCCGCACCCGAGCCGCTGGCCGTACCCGTCTTCGACAGCCACACCCATCTCGACATCACCGTGCACGAGGCCGGCGTTCCCGGCGGGGCGGACGCGGGTGACCCGGTCGAGGCTCTGATCACCGCGGCGGCGAAGGCCGGTGTCGACCGGCTGATGCAGGTCGGCGTCGACGTGGTGTCCTCCCGCTGGGGCGCCGAACTGGCCGCCCGGCACCCGTCGGTGCTCGCCGCCGTGGCGCTGCACCCGAACGAGGCGCCCCGGCTGTCCGATCTGGACTCGGCACTGCGGGAGATCGAGGCGCTCGCGGCCGAGCCCCGGGTGCGGGGCCTGGGTGAGACCGGGCTCGACACCTTCCGTACGGGCGACGAGGGCCGTGCGGCGCAGGAGCTGAGCTTCCGCGCCCACATCGCCATCGCCAAGCGGTACGCCAAGCCCCTGATCATCCACGACCGCGAGGCCCACGCCGACGTGCTGCGCGTGCTCGACGAGGAGGGTGCTCCCGACGTCGTGGTGCTGCACTGCTTCTCGGGGGACGCCGACTTCGCGGCCGAGTGCGTACGCCGGGGATACCTGCTCAGCTTCGCCGGGACGGTCACCTTCGCCAGCGCCACCAACCTGCGTGAGGCGGCCGTGCTCACCCCGCCGGAGCAGATGCTGGTGGAGACCGACGCGCCCTACCTGACACCGGTGCCGCACCGGGGACGCCCGAACGCGTCCTATCTGATCCCGCTGACCATGCGCGCCCTGGCCGAGACCACCGGCCGGGACCTCGACACCCTGTGCGCGGCCGTCTCGGCCAACGGCGAACGTGTCTTCGGCCCCTGGACTCAGTCCAGCGGGTAGGCGGCGCAGTCGAGCTGCTCGCCGAGACCACCGAGCAGCTTGGCGAACGCCGTGGGCGCCGCCGCGAGCGGACCCCGGGAGACGAACCGGACCGCCCAGCGGTGCCCCGGCGCGACGTTGAAGATGCGGTGGACCACCAGCGACCCACGGTCGTCGGCCTCGACGTTGGTGACCCCGCGGTACCACCACTCGCCCTGCTGGGCGATCGAACGCGCCCCGCGGTCCAGGGTGACGGTGATGGTGCTGCCCTCGAGCGTGACCGTGAACTCGTCACCCCGGGCCGGGCGGGCGGAACCGGTGCCGGCGAGCGGCGACCGCCCGCCGGGCCGCGCGTCGAGCAGCACGTCGGCGACCTTGTCCGGTGTCGCCTCGACCACGCCCCGCAGCGCGAGCAGCTCCGTCATGTCCTCGTTCTACCGTGCCGGACCCGGTCACCGCTGCCCCGTGACCGACCGTCACCCCCGGGCAGCCGTAGGCTCTGACCTCATGGCTGACGCACTCCTCGGCCCGGCGGAGATCCGGGAGCTCGCCGCGCGCCTCGGTGTCGCGCCGACCAAGAAGCTCGGCCAGAACTTCGTGCACGACCCGAACACCGTCCGCCGCATCGTCGCCGCGGCCGGGCTGACCGCTGCCGACGTGGTCCTCGAGGTCGGCCCCGGGCTCGGCTCGCTGACCCTGGGCCTGCTCGGTGCGGCCGCCCACGTCCACGCCGTCGAGCTGGACCCGGTCCTGGCCGCCGCCCTCCCGGAGACCGTCGCCGAGCGCTCCGACCCGGCCAAACTGACCGTGCACCACGCCGACGCCCTGCGCATCAAGGGCAGCACGCTGAGCCCGGCGCCGACCATGCTGGTCGCCAACCTGCCCTACAACGTCGCGGTCCCGGTCGTGCTCCACCTGCTCGCCGAGCTCCCCAGCCTCCGCGGCGGCCTGGTGATGGTCCAGAAGGAGGTCGCCGACCGGCTCGTCGCCGGTCCCGGCTCCAAGGTGTACGGCGTCCCCTCGGTCAAGCTCGCCTGGTACTCCACCGCGCGCGCCGCCGGCAAGGTCCCGCCCGCGGTGTTCTGGCCCGTGCCGAACGTCGACTCCGGGCTGGTCGCCTTCACCCGCCGCGACGTGCCCGCCGACGTCGAACGCCGCCTGGTCTTCCAGATCGTCGACGCGGCCTTCGCCCAGCGCCGCAAGACCCTGCGGGCCGCCCTGGCCGGCTGGGCCGGTGGCGCCGAAACAGCCGAGAAGCTGCTCGTGGCGGCCGGCGTGAGCCCGCAGGCTCGCGGCGAGTCCCTCACGGTGGAGCAGTTCGCCGCAATCGCGGCTGCCGCCGTCACGGCAGGCCACACCGGTAAGCTCAGCCCGTCCAGCAGACGCCACGAGGAGGTGGACTCATGACCGCGCAACCAGCCGCTCACGTCATGTGGACCCCCGACCCCATCAGGCAGCGCTTGGCCGACCACACCGTTGAGGACGTCCTCCACCTGCCCGACGACGCTCCCCGCGTCGAACTTCGTGACGGAGTCATGATCGTGGTCCCCTCGCCGACCATCGGCCACCAGAACATCGGCAATCTGCTGTGGTTCTGGCTGCGCCAGCACGCCCCGGACACCTTCGAGTCCGTGACAGCGGTCGGCGTCGCGATGGGCCTGCGTGACAGTCTCGAGCCCGATGTGCTGCTGATCCGCCAACCGGTCACGCTGACAAATCACTTCGTTCTTCCCTCACAGGTGGTTGTCGCTGTCGAGGTGGTGTCGCCGGGCACGAGGCGCCGTGACGGGCTGGAGAAGCCGGCGGAGTACGCAGCGGCCAGGATTCCGCACTACTGGCGTATCGAGCAGGATCCGATCCATGTTTTTGCCTATGACCTCGTCGGCAACCAGTACGAGCCGGTTGCGGACTCGGACACGGAGCTGGTGTTGAGCGCGCCGTTCGATATTCGGCTGCCGATCTCGGAGATCACTCCGTGACGGAGGCGTGGGGGCCGGACGACGACAAGCCGCGGCGGTTTGCCGGGCCGGTCAAGGTGCGGGTGCCCTCGAAGATCAATCTGCATCTCGGGGTCGGGCCGCTGCGGGAGGACGGCTATCACGAGCTGAACACCGTCTATCACGCCATCAGCCTCTTCGATGAGCTGACCGCGCGGCGGGGGGACACCCTCACGCTGACGATGGAGGGTGAGGGCGCCGGTGAGCTGGCCCTCGACGACAGCAACCTGATCATCCGGGCGGCCCGGGCGCTGGCCGCCAGGGGGCGGGTGCCCGCGCACGCCCGGCTGCACCTGCGCAAGTCGATCCCGCTGGCGGGTGGGCTGGCCGGTGGCAGCGCCGACGCCGCCGCCACGCTGCTGGCCTGCGACCTGCTCTGGGGTACGGGCTTCTCGCGGGAGGAACTGGCCGAGATCGGCGCCGAGCTGGGTTCGGACGTGCCGTTCCTGCTGCACGGGGGCACCGCGCTGGGCACCGGGCACGGGGAGTCGGTCAGCCCGATCCTGGCCCGGCCGACCACCTGGCACTGGGTGCTGGCGATCGCCGACGGCGGGCTCTCCACCCCCGAGGTCTACCGGGAGCTGGACCGGCTGCGCGAGGGCCCGTGGCCGCCGGCCGCGCTGGAGAACGCCGACGAGCTGATGACCGCCCTGCGGCAGCGCAAGCCCGAGGTGCTCGGTGCGACGCTGGCCAACGACCTCCAGCCGGCCGCGTTGTCACTGCGTCCGGCGCTGGCGGACGTGCTCAAGGCCGGGTACGACGCGGGTGCCGTCGCCGGGATCGTCTCCGGCTCCGGCCCCACCTGTGTCTTCCTGGCGGCCGACGGTGCGCACGCCGAGCAGGTCGCCGCGGAGCTGACCGAGGCCGGGGTGTGCCGGTCGGTGGTCACCGCCCGTGGGCCGATGCCGGGCGCCCGGGTAACCTAGGAAGCATCGTGGCCAACATCATCAATCTGGACCGGGTGAACAAGGGCTACGGAGCCGCCGGTCAGCTTCTCACCGACGTGTCCCTCGGGCTCGACGACGACGCACGCGTCGGCATCGTCGGCCTCAACGGGGCCGGAAAATCCACTCTTCTGCGGATGCTCGCCAAGCTCGAGGAACCTGACTCGGGCCGGGTGACGCACCGCCGTGATCTGCGTGTCGCCGCACTGCCGCAGACCCTGACCCTCGCCCCCGAGGCGACCGTGCGTGATGTTGTGCTGGGCACCGCCTGGCTCAGCGAGGGCATGGGCGCCGAGCACGAGTGGGCCGGTGACGCCGGTGTGCGCACCATCCTCGACGGTCTCGGCATGGGCCACCTCGGGCTGGAGACGCCCGTCGGGCCGATGTCCGGTGGCGAGCGCCGCCGGGTCGCCCTCGCCGCGCTGCTGGTGCGCGAGTCCGACCTGCTGATCCTCGACGAGCCCACCAACCATCTCGACGTCGCCGGTGTCGACTGGCTGGCCCGCTACCTGCTGGGCCGCCGGGGTGCACTGGTGGTCGTCACGCACGACCGCTGGTTCCTCGACGCCGTCTGCACCGCGACCTGGGAGGTCGTGGACGAGCAGGTGTACGCGTACGAGGGCGGTTATGCGGCCTGGACGCTCTCCCGGGCCGAGCGGCTGCGGGTGGCCGCCGCGGTCGAGTCGCGCCGGCAGAACCTGCTCCGCAAGGAGATCGCCTGGCTGCGCCGGGGCCCGCCGGCCCGGACGTCGAAGCCGCAGTTCCGCATCGACGCCGCGAACGCCCTCATCGCCGACGAGCCGCCGGTGCGTGACCAGGTCAGCCTGCAGCGGCTGGCGACCACGCGGCTGGGCAAGCAGGTCTACGACCTCGAGGACGTCACCCTGCACGCCGGCCCGAAGCCGATCTTCGCGAACCTGACGTTCCAGGTCGGTCCCGGTGACCGGATCGCCATCCTGGGTGCCAACGGCGCCGGCAAGACCACGCTGCTGCGGATGCTGGCCGGGGTCACCCGGCCGGACGGCGGGCGGCTGGTCACCGGCTCGACCGTGCGCGCCGCGTTCCTGTCCCAGGAGCTCAAGGAGCTGCCGGGGCACATGCGGCTGCTGGAGGCGGTCGAGGACGTCGCCCGGCGCGTCAAGCTGGGTGACCGGGAGCTCTCGGCCGGTCAGCTCGCCGAGGTGTTCGGGTTCACCGACAAGCGCATCTGGACGCCGGTCAGCGACCTGTCCGGTGGTGAGCGCCGGCGGCTCCAGCTGCTGCGCCTGCTCGCCACCGAGCCGAACGTCCTGCTGCTCGACGAGCCGACGAACGACCTCGACACCGACACGCTCGCCTCGCTCGAGGACCTGCTCGACTCCTGGCCGGGCACGATGGTCGTCGCCAGTCACGACCGTTACCTGGTCGAGCGGGTGACCGACACGGCGTACGGCATGTTCGGCGACGGCCGGCTGGTGCACCTGCCCGGCGGCATCGACGAGTACCTGTCGCGCGTCGGCAATCCGGCGGCGCCGCCGTCGGCGCACACGGCCGGCGGCAAGGCCCCGGCCGCGCCCACGGCCGACGGCATGTCCGCGGCCGAGCTGCGGGTGGCCCGCAAGGATCTCTCCCGCCTGGAACGTCAGGTCGCCAAGCTCGACGAGCGCATTCTCAAGATCAACGAGAGCCTCGCCGTGCACGGGAGCGACTACGACAAGATCCTCGAGCTGGACGCTCAGCTCAAGGCGGTCCAGGAGGAGCGTGGCCAGGTCGAAGAGGCCTGGCTGGAGCTGGCCGAGCGGCTCCCGGAGGCCTGATCCGGGGGTGCTCCTGCGCGGGCTCCGGGGATGCGCGAGAATCGGACGACACAAACCGACGTTGGAGACGGAAACCATGGCGCACAATCCGGTCAATCACCCGCTGCGGCCGCTCTACCGCGCCCTGAGCGCGCTGACCGGCGTCTACCTTGTGCTCTTCGGGATCCTGGGCATGATCCAGACCGCCGACAACGGGCTCTTCGGCAACGGTGACGACCGGGTGCTGGGTCAGCGCACCAACCTCTTCTGGTCGCTCGTCGCCGCGCTGATCGGCGTGATCGTGGTGATCGCCACCGCCATCGGCCGCAACTCCGACACCGAGGTCGACAAGTACTTCGGCTGGGGTCTGCTGGTGGTCGGCAGTTACGGCCTGGCCGTGATCCGGACGGACGCCAACTTCTTCAACTTCAGCATCTCGACCGTGGTCGTGACCTATCTGGCCGGGCTGTTCCTCATCACCGCCGGGCTCTACAGCAAGGTCGCGCCGGAGTCCGAGGCCGGTGCGCCGCGACAGGCGCGCGAACGCCAGGCACAATCTGCCTGATGGCGCACTACCCCCTGAACCATCACCTCCGGCAGCCCTACCGCTGGCTCACCGCCGCCTCGGGGCTGTACCTCACACTGTTCGGCATCCTCGGCATCGCCTTCACGTGGGGCGACCCGTTCTTCCACCGTGGTTCCGACTGGGTGCTGGGGCTGCGGACCAACCCCGCGGCGGCCTGGCTGTCCACCGTGCTCGGGCTCGTCGTCCTGGCGGCGGCACTGGTCGGCGGCAACCTGCACCACCGCGTCAACCTGGTGCTCGGCTGGGGCATCCTGGGTGTCGCCATGACACTGATGGCGATGATCCAGACCGACGCCAACGTGCTGAACGTGTCGATGGTCAACATCATCGTGCTCACGGTGCTCGGGCTCTTCGTCCTCGTCGGCGGCCTCTACGGCAAGGTCGGCTCGGACGAGGAGAGCCGGCACGAGCGCGAGGCCGGGCTCCTGCACGGCTGACGGCCGGACCGGCCACCCGCCTCCCCGCTTGCCGCACCGGACGGTCAGCGGGGGCGGGTGATCAGCGTGGGTTTCGGCTCCAGGTGGGACAGGCCGTTCCAGGCCAGGTTGACCAGGTGCGCCGCGACCATTTCCTTCTTGGGCTTGCGGGCCTCGCGCCACCACTGGCCGACCAGCGCCACCATGCCCACCAGCGCCTGGGAGTAGAGCTCCGCGAACTTCGGGTCGATGCCGCGCGACTTGAACTCCGCGCCGAGGATGTGCTCGACCTGGTGCGCCACGTCGTTCATCACACTGGAGAAGTTGCCGGCCGGTGAGAGCACCGGCGACTCGCGGACCAGCACCTGGAAACCGTGCGGTTCCTCCTCGATGTAGTCGAGCAGAGCCAGCGCCGCCTGCTCCAGCAGGTCACGGGGATGCCCCGCGGTCAGAGCCGCGGCGATGCGGTCCAGCAGGGACCGGACCTCACGGTCGACCACGACGGCGTAGAGGCCTTCCTTGCCGCCGAAGTGCTCGTAGACCACCGGCTTGGAGACCTTGGCGCGCGAGGCGACCTCCTCCACCGAGGCAGCCTCGTAACCACGCTCGGCGAAGAGCTGCCGCCCGGTGGCGATCAGCTGCTCACGGCGCTGGGCGGCCGACATGCGGACGCGGGAGGTCGCCGGAGCGGCCCGGCCCGGCGCCGCGGCCGCACGTGCCCGCCTGCCCCGGGGCGGATCGGTCTCGCTCTGGTCTGTCACCCGGCCATCCTGCCAGGGGAGTGCCCGTCACACCGGCCTCGCGCGGCGGCCGAGTTTGACAACTTGTGGAATCGTGAGTTTTTCGTCAGCGGGGCCAGATGCAGGAGATTCGGAAAAGTGCACCGAGCACGAAAGAATCTGCACTTTTTCCATCGACATGGTGTAACGCCGTCGTAACTAGCTCCCGCTAACTTCTGCTCCGAACCAGATTCACGTATTGACATGTTTACTTCCGCCCCGTGCCCTGTCCCGAACGGGAGTCCGATGAAGACTGTCCGGCAAATGCGTTCCCTGGTGCTCGCCGTCAGCGGTGGTACCGGTCTGGAAGCGAGTCCGCACCAGGTCACCGCCGCTGTCCAAGCCGGCGGGACGGGGGTGCTGGACCTCGGTTCCGGCGACGCCTGGAGCCTGCGGGTGCTGGCGCGAACGGCCCGGCGTGCGAGCGAGGGCTTCGGTGTCCGCGTCACAGCCGCCTGCGCCGCCACACCGTCCGATCTGGACCGCCTCGGTGGCTCCACCGTGGACCTGGTGGTGCTGACTGCCGACGCCGGCTGGGACGTCACCGCCCTGGCCGAGCGTTATCGCGTGCTCGTCGAGGTCACCGATCTCGCCGAGGCGCAGGCCGCCGCGGACGCCGGCGCCCACGGTGTGATCGGCCGCGGCATGGAGTCCGGCGGACGGGTCAGCGCGCTGAGCTCCTTCGTGCTGCTCCAGCAGCTGGCCGGCATCGGCCTGCCGGTCTGGGTGGCCGGTGGCATCGGTCCGCACACCGCGGCCGCCTGCGTGGTCGGCGGTGCGGCCGGCGTCCTTCTGGACACCCAGCTGCTCCTGCTGCCCGAGTCCGCGGTCGCCGACCAGGTCACCGCGGTCGTCCGCCGCATGGACGGCACCGAGCCGGTGCTCCAGGACGGCCACCGGGTCTTCGTGAACGCCGGTGAGCCGCTGCCGATCGGTCAGGACGGCTGGCTCGCCGCCGACTTCGCCGGCCGGTACGCCGACACGGGTGCTGCCGTGCGCGGTGTCCGTGACGCCGTCGTCGACGCGCTCGGGCACGCCGACGCGGGTGAGGCGCTCAGCCCCGGATCACCGCTGGCGCAGGCTCTGGGCGTACGCCTGCCTGTGGCGCAGGGACCGATGACCAGGGTGAGCGATGTCGCGGGTTTTGCCGCCTCGGTCGCCGACGGCGGCGGTCTGCCGTTCATCGCGCTGGCCCTGGCCAACGCCGAGCAGTCGCGGCGGATGCTGACCGAGACGGCCGCCGCGCTCGGCGACCGGCCGTGGGGTGTCGGGGTGCTCGGTTTTGCGCCCGAGCAGCTGCGCAACGCCCAGATCGACGTGATCCGTGAGATCAAGCCCGCTGTGGCGATCATCGCCGGCGGGCGTCCGGCCCAGGCCAAGGGTCTCGAGGCCGACGGGATCAGCTCGTTCCTGCACGTGCCGTCGCCCGGGCTGCTGCGGCAGTTCCTGCAGGCGGGGTCGCGCAAGTTAATCTTCGAGGGCGCCGAGTGCGGCGGCCACGTCGGCCCGCGCGCGAGCTTCCCGCTCTGGGAGGCACAGCTCGGGGTGCTCACGGAGTTCCTGACCGGGCGCGGCGACGACGTGGCCGCGGAGCTGCAGATCTTCTTCGCGGGTGGCATCCACGACGAGCGGTCCGCCGCGATGGTCGCCGCGATGGCCGGTCCGCTGACCCGCCGTGGCGTCCGGGTCGGTGTGCTGATGGGCACGGCCTACCTCTTCACCGAGGAGGCGGTGACCCACGGCGCGATCCAGCCGCTCTTCCAGCAGCAGGCCATCGACGCGACGGCCACCGCGCTGCTGGAGACCGCTCCCGGTCACGCCACACGCTGCCTGCAGTCCGGCTTTGTCGACGACTTCCACAGCCTCCGCGACCAGCTCGAGACCGCCGGTGTGGAAAACCGCGTGGTCTGGGAGCAGCTGGAGATGCTCAACGTGGGCCGGCTGCGGATCGCCAGCAAGGGCCTGACCCGCGACGGCGACCAGCTGGTCACCGTGGACGACGACACCCAGGCGGCCGAGGGCCTCTTCATGGCCGGTCAGGTGGCGGTGCTGCGCGAGGCCGCCACCACGGTCGCCGCGCTGCACGACCAGGTGACGACCGTGGCCGCCGCCGGGCACGCCGACCGGGTCACCGAGCTGCGTGCCGACCTCGGCCTCGACCCGGTGCTGGAGCCGGTGACCGCCGACCCGCTGGACATCGCGATCGTCGGCATGGCCTGCGTCTTCCCCGGCTCGCCCGACCTGGCCAGCTTCTGGGAGACCGTGGTCAGCAGCGCGAACGCCGTGGGTGACGTGCCTGCCGACCGCTGGGACGTGGAAACCTACTACGCGCCCGAGGTCGGGCCCGGGCAGGCCGGCCGGATCACCGTCTCCAAGTGGGGCGGCTTCATCGACCCGGTCCCGTTCGACGCGATCAAGTACGGCATCCCACCGGCCGCCCTGGCCAGCATCGACCCGACCCAGCTGCTCGCGCTGGAGATCTCGCACCGGGCGCTCGTCGACGCGGGGTACGCGTACGACTCCGGTGCCGACCACTCGAAGACGGGTGTGGTCTTCGGCGCCGAAGCCGGCAGCGACATGAGCCAGACGCAGACGCTGCGGACGCTGCTGCCCGGTTACCTCGGCGACGTGCCCGCGCAGATGGAAGACCTGCTGCCGACGGTCACCGAGGACACCTTCCCGGGTGTGCTCGCCAACGTCATCGCCGGCCGGGTCGCCAACCGTCTCGACCTCGGTGGCCCCAACTACACGGTCGACGCCGCCTGCGCGTCCTCGCTGGCCGCCATGGACTCCGCCTGCAAGGAGCTGCTGGCCGGCGACAGCGACCTGATGATCTGCGGTGGCGCCGACCTGCACAACGGCATCAACGACTACCTGATGTTCACCTCGGCGCACGCGCTCTCGCCGACCGGCCGCTGCCGCACCTTCGACAGCACCGGTGACGGCATCGCCCTCGGTGAGGGTGTCGCCGCCGTTGTCCTCAAGCGACTCTCCGACGCCGAGCGTGACGGCGACCGCGTCTACGCCGTGATCAAGGGCCTGGGCGGGGCCAGCGACGGACGTGCCCTCGGTCTGACCGCCCCTCGCGCCGAGGGACAGCGCCGGGCTCTGGACCGCGCGTACGCCGGAGCGGGTGTCACCCCGAGCCAGGTCGGCCTGGTCGAGGCGCACGGCACCGGCACGGTGGTCGGCGACCGCACCGAGCTCGAGACCCTGACCCGGCTCTTCACCGAGTCCGGGGCACGCCCGGGCGGCGCGGTGCTCGGCTCGGTCAAGTCGCAGATCGGCCACACCAAGTGCGCCGCGGGCATGGCCGGTGTCATCAAGGCCGCGCTGGCGCTGCACACGGGTGTCAAGCCGCCGACGATCGGCCTGACCCGGCCCAACCCCGCGTGGAACCCGGAGACCAGCCCGTTCGCGTTCCACACCGAGACCCGGCCCTGGGCCGCGCCCGCGGAGGAACGCGTCGCCGGGGTGAGCGCCTTCGGTTTCGGCGGCACCAACTTCCACGTGGTGCTCGGCGCGCACGCCCCCACGGCCGACCCGCGGCACTCGCAGCAGCAGTGGCCCGTCGAGTTGTTCACATTTCGCGGTGCGACGGTCGAGAACGCGCGGCGCGGGGTGCGGAAGCTCCTCGACAAGCTGCCCGCCGGTGGTCGTCTGCGGGAGCTCGCCGCGACGACCGCGAAGGAGTCCGACCCGCGTACCGGACCGGTCCGCATCGCGGTTGTTGCCACCGACATCGACGACCTGGACACCCTGCTGCGCCGGGCGCTCGACGGCGAGCACGACCCGCGCAAGGGGCTGATCCAGCCGCCGGCTGCCGCCGGCCCGGGAGAGGTCGCCTTCCTGTTCCCGGGGCAGGGCAGTCAGAAACCCGGTGCGCTGGCCGACCTGTTCGTCGCGTTCCCCGAGCTGCACGAATATCTCGAGCTCGGCCGTGACTGGGCCGACCTGCTGTTCCCGCCGACCGCGTTCGACGACGCGACCGAGCAGGCCCAGCAGGACCGGATTCGTGACACCCGCGTCGCTCAGCCCGTGCTCGGCATCGGCGGGCTCGCCGTCGACCACGTGCTGCGGCGGCTCGGTGTCCGTCCCGACATGGCCGGTGGTCACAGCTACGGCGAGCTGGTCGCGCTCTGCACCACGGGAGCGTTCGACCCGGCCACGCTGCTCGACCTGAGCCGCGAGCGGGCCGCCGCGATCCTGGCCGCCGCCGGTGACGACCCGGGCACGATGGCCGCAGTCAGCGGCACCGCGGAGGAGATCCGGGCCGCGCTGACTGCCGCCGGGCTCGACGGCGAAGTGGTGCTGGCCAACCACAACGCACCCACCCAGGTTGTCATCTCCGGTCCGACCGCGGCGATCGGCCGCGCGATCCCGGCGCTCAAGGAGGCCGGCCTGCGCGCCCGGGGCATCCCGGTCGCCGCAGCCTTCCACAGCCCGGTGGTCGCCGGTGGCTCGGCGACCTTCGCCGGCGTGCTCGCGGACCGGCCGATCGGCACACCCGACGTCCCGGTCTGGTCGAACACCACCGCCGAGCCCTATCCCGGCGACGCGGACGGTGTCCGGGCCGGGCTCGCCGCCCAGATCGGTGCACCGGTCCGCTTCGTCGAGCAGATCGAGGCCATGTACGCCGCCGGCGCCCGCACCTTCGTCGAGGCGGGACCCGGCCAGGTGCTGGCGAACCTCGTCGGCGCGGTGCTCGGCGACCGTGACCACCTGGTCGTCACCGTCGACGGCCGCCCCGGACAGGGCCTGCGCGCCCTGCTCACCGCAGCCGCCGAGCTGGCCTGTGCGGGTGTCCCCGTGCAGACCGGCTGGCTCTTCGCCGGCCGCGACGTCACCGGCCCGGTGTCGCCCGGCACCGGCAACCGTCCCACCTGGACCGTCGACGGCCAGGTCGTGCGTGACCGGAACGGGGACTGCCTGCCCGGCGGGATGACCCCGGCCCGGCGCATCGAGATCGAGGAGTTCACGATGACCGCAGTGCAGGGGCCCGAGAGTGCCCGCGACAGCCGCAGCGACCTGGTGAGCGAGTTCCTGCGGACGAGCCGGGACCTGATCGCGACCCAGCGCGACGTGCTGCTGGCCTACCTCGGTGACGCTCCCGCCGCCGGCCGCATGGTCTGGCAGCCCGCCGAGGTGACCGCGGTCGCCGCGACGCCGGCAACGCCGGTCACCCAGGTGGCGCCCGTGTCTCCCGCACCCGCACCCGTGTCCATGCAGGTGGCGGCGGTCCACTACCCGACCGTGGCCGAGACCGAGGCGGTGCTGACCGGCCTCGACGTGCAGGGCGCGGTGCTCTCGGTGATCAGCGAGCGGACGGGTTACCCCGAGGAGCTGATCGAGCTCGACCTCGACCTGGAAGCGGATCTGAGCGTCGACTCGATCAAGCGTGCCGAGGTTGCCGGTGAGGTGGCCAACCGGCTGGGTCTGTCGGTCGAGGGTGACGAGTCCGAGCTGGAAGAGCTGGTCAAGGCTCGCACTGTCCGCGCGATGGTGTCCTGGCTCGACCTTCGCATCAACGTGACAGTGACCCCGGTTGCCCCCGTTGTCGCCGTTGCTGCTCAGCCCGCCGCGATCGTGATGGACGTGCAGGGTGCCGTCCTCACCGTGATCAGCGAGCGCACCGGATATCCCGAGGAGCTGATCGAGCTCGACCTCGACCTCGAGGCGGACCTGAGCGTCGACTCGATCAAGCGTGCCGAGGTTGCCGGTGAGGTGGCCAACCGGCTGGGTCTGTCGGTCGAGGGTGACGAGTCCGAGCTGGAAGAGCTGGTCAAGGCCCGCACGGTCCGCGCGATGGTGTCCTGGCTCGACCTGAAGATCAACGCGCCGGCGGAGACCGTCGCGGCGTTAGAGGTCAGGGCCGCGGAAAGCGAGGCACCGCCCCCGCTGGGCATCGCCCCGCAGCGCCTCGTGTCCCGGCTCGACGCCGTCGCCGCTACCGGTGACACCGAGCTGACGGGCGCCCGGTTCTTGATCACCGGTGGTGACGCCGAGACGGCCGCACTGGCCGCGCTCCTGGCCGACGCGGGTGCGACCGGCGTGACCGGTTCGACCGCCACCGACCCGGCGGGCTTCGACGGCATCGTGCTGCTCGACGGCCTGACCGAGGGCGCCGGCAACCTGCTGCCGGACGCGTTCGGCTTCCTCAAGAACGCCCTGACCGGTGCCCCGCGCTGGCTGGTGGCCGCCGGTCCCGAGGGCGGCAGCCCGCAGACGGACGGGATGACCGGGCTGTTCCGCACGATCGCCCGCGAATACCCGGAGACCATCGCCCGCTACGTCGAGGTGCCCGACGCCGGTGCCGTGCTGGCCGAGCTCACCGACTCGACCACCGCACCGGTGGTGCTGCACCGCGGTGGCGAGCGGCTGGTCGGAGAGCTGACCCCGGTGGGCCTCGGCATGCTCGCCGACGGCGGCGCCGGACCCGCCGGTGAAGGCGCGGCCGAGGCGCAGGCGATCGGCCTCGACCAGGACTCGGTCGTGGTCCTGATCGGTGGCGCCCGCGGGATCACGCCGTGGTTCGCGCGGACGGTGGCGGCGACCGCCCGGTGCCGTGTCGAGCTGGTCGGGCGTACCCCGCTGCCGCAGACCGACGAGGACCCCGAGCTGGCCGCCGCGCCGGACAAGGCCGCGCTGCGGTCGGCGCTGGCCCGGCGGGGGATGCGCTCACCGGCCGAGATCGACCGGACCGCCTCGGCGATCCTGGCCGCCCGCGAGGTCAACGCCACGGTCGCGGAGCTGGGCGAGCTGGGCGCCGAGGTGCGCTACCACTCGCTCGACGTCCGCGACGACGAGGCCACCCACCGGCTCATCAAGCAGATCCACGACGAGTACGGCCGCCTCGACGGGCTGGTCTACGCGGCCGGGATCATCGAGGACAAGCTGGTCGCCGACAAGGACCCGGCCTCGTTCGACCGGGTCTTCCGCACCAAGGTCGACGGCGCCCGGTCGGTGCTGGACGCGCTCGACGCCTGCGGTGCCGAGCCCCGCTTCGTGGTCATGTTCGGCAGCATCGCGGCGGCGTACGGCAACCGCGGCCAGAGCGACTACGCCGCGGCCAACGACGCGCTCGACGCGATGGGCGCCCGGTGGTCCGCGACGACGGGACACCGTGCGCTGACCGTGCACTGGGGACCGTGGGCACCGGTCGGCGCGCACGGCGGCATGGTCACACCGGAGCTCACCGCCGAGTACGCCCGCCGCGGCATCGGCCTGATCGACCCCGAGGAGGGCGCGCTGAGCCTGCTCCGCGAGCTGGCCTGGGGTGACGCCGCGACGACCTCGGTCGTCCTGACCGCGTCGGGCTGGTAGGGCCGATGGAGCAGATCGCGATCGTCGGGATGGCGGCGCTCTTCCCGGGCGCCGGCAACCTCGACGAGTACTGGCGCAACCTCGTCGCCGGCCAGGACAACATCAGCGACGTCCCCGAGGACCGTTTCGACGCCCTCTTCTACGACCCGGACAACGCGCACCGGCCCGACCGGCTCTACACCCGGCGCGGCGGGTTCCTCGACGACGCCACCTTCGAGCCGCTGAAGTTCGGCATCATGCCGAACTCCGTCGGCGACATCGAACCGGACCAGCTCATCGCCCTCGAGGTCGCGTCCGCGGCCATCGCGGACGCGGGCGGCCCGGAGAAGATGCCCGACGCGGACCGGATCGGCGTGATCCTCGGCCGCGGCGGCATCCTCAGCCCGGCCGCCGCCCGGTACGCCCAGCGTGTCCGCATGTCCAGCCAGGTCATCGGCATCCTGCGTGAGCTGTTCCCCGACCTCGACGAGGACCGCCTCGACCTGGTCCGGGCGCGCTTCGACGAGCGCCTCGGCAAGCACCAGCCCGAGGGCACGATCGGCCTGGTCCCCAACCTCGCCGCCTCGCGGGTCGCCAACCGTCTGAACCTGCGCGGGCCGGCGTACACGATCGACGCCGCCTGCGCCTCGTCGCTGCTCGCCGTCGACCAGGGCATGACCGAGCTGTCCAACGGCCGCCTCGACGCGGTGCTCGCCGGTGGTGTGCACCACGTGCACGACATCAGCTTCTGGTCGGTCTTCAGCCAGCTGCAGGCGCTCAGCCGCAAGGGGACCATCCGCCCGTTCGACGCGGACGCCGACGGTGTGCTCATCGGCGAGGGCACCGGCATGGTCGTCCTCAAGCGCCTCGCCGACGCCGAGCGCGACGGCGACCGGGTCTACGCCGTCATCCGTGGGAGCGGCACCTCCAGCGACGGCCGCTCGGCGAGCATGTTCAACCCCGCCAGCTCCGGGCAGACCCTGGCGATCCGCCGCGCCTGGGAGATGGCCGGGCTCGACCCGACCGCCCCGGACGCCCTCGGCCTGCTCGAGGCCCACGGCACGGCGACACCGACCGGTGACGCGGCCGAGCTCACCACGGTCGCCGAGGTCTTCGGCCCGCACGTCACCGGGGACAGGCCCGTCATCGGCTCGGTCAAGTCGATGATCGGCCACGCGATGCCCGCGGCCGGTGTCGCCGGCCTGATCAAGGCCACGCTGGCGGTCTACCACGGGACGCTGCTGCCGACCCTGAACGTGACCAACCCGCGCAGCGAGATGGCGGCGACCCGCTTCCAGCCGATCCCCGCCGCCCGGCCCTGGGAGAGCGAGGGTCCCCGCCGCGCCGGCGTCAACGCGTTCGGCTTCGGCGGCATCAACGCCCACGTGATCATCGAGCAGCACGCCGCGCCGGTCGGCGCCGTCCAGGTCCGGGAGCCGGAGCGGGTGCTGCGGCTCGCGGCCGGTTCGGTGCCGGAGCTCGCCGCGCTGCTCGACCGCCCCGACGTCCGTGACCTGCCGCAGGACACCGAGGCCGGCCCGGTCCGTCTCGGCCTGTTCGACCCGAGTGACCAGCGCCTGGGCATCGCCCGCAAGATGGTCGCCCGCGGCGAGGCCTGGCGGGGCGGGCGTGACATCTGGTTCACACCCCGGCCGCTGCTCGGCGCCGGCGGCGGCAAGCTCGCCTTTGTCTTCCCCGGCGTCGAGGCCGAGTTCGCGCCGCGGACCGCGGACGTGGCCGCACACTTCGGCCTGCCGCACCGCGAGTGGACGGCCGCGGACCTCGGACAGCACGGCACCGGACTCGTCGAGGTCGGCCGCCAGCTCGACATCGCCCTGCGCCGCATGAACATCAAGCCGGACGCGGTGGCCGGTCACAGCATCGGTGAGTGGACGGCGGCGGCGGTCACCGGCCAGATGAGCACGCAGGGCGTGGACGCCTTCCTCGGCATCTTCGACGCCGACAGCGTGGAAGTCTCCGGGTACGCGTTCGCGGCGATCAGCGCCGGCGTCGAAAGCATCGAACCGGTCCTGGTCGACTACCCGGGCGTGGTCCTGTCCCACGACAACGCGCCCCACCAGTGTGTGGTCAACGGCCCTCGTGACCAGGTCCAGCGCCTGGTCGAGGACCTGCGAGCGCGAACGATCCTGTGCCAGCTCCTGCCGTTCCGGTCGGCGTTCCACACCCCGGTCTTCGCCGAAGGTCTGCAGGCGATCGGTGCCGCCCTCGGCCACTGGGAGGTCCACCCGACCGAGGTGCCCGTCTGGTCCGGCACGACCTCGGCGCCGTTCCCGACGGACCCCGACGAGGTCAACGCCCTCTTCATCCGCCACATGATCGAACCCGTCCGCTTCCGCCAGACCGTCGACGCGATGTACGCCTCGGGCATCCGCGTCTTCCTCCAGGTCGGCGCAGGCCAGCTCGCGTCGCTGATCGACGACAACCTCCGCGACCGCGAACACCTCGCCATGCCGGTGAACGTGTCCCGCCGCAGCGGCCTCGAACAGCTCCACCGTGTCGCCACGGCCCTGTGGGTCGACGGCGGCGCCCCGGACCTCGCGGCCATCACACCGGCCGCGGCCCCGGCCCGGGTCAACACCGTGGCCGGCCCGGCCGCCCGCAAGGGCCCGGCGATCAAGCTCGACCTGGGCGGCCCGCTGGTCAAGCTCGGCGAAGGCGCCGACCGCCTCCTGGCCCCCTCCGGTACGCCCACAGCCCAGCGCCCGATGTCACCCGCACCGACCTCCGCGCTCCCCACGCAGCGTCCGGCGATTCCGGCCCAGCGCCCGGCAAGCACGACCCAGCGCCCGCCGGTTCCGGCTCAGCGCACGGCGACCGCGGCCCAGGGCCCGGCGGTTGCAGCCCAAGGCGTGGCGGCACCGGCTCAGCGTGCGGGTGTTGCGGCCCAGCGGCCGGCACCTCCGGCCCAGCGGCCGGCGAATCCGGGCCAGCGCCCGGCGGTTCCGGCTCAGGGTGCGGCTGCACCGGTTCAGCGGCCTGCCGGGAGCACCCCGCGCACGGTCGTGCCCGCGCAGCGACCGCCGGCTCCGGCTCCGAGCCATGTGGCGCCGCGTCCGGAGCCGCAACGGCCGGCTGTGCCTGCGGCTTCGGCGGGGGCGTCGGCCGAGGCGCATTCGGCTGCGCTGTCCGCGCTCGGCAAGCTGGCCGGCAGTTCCAAGGCCGCCGCCGAGCTCGCCGCGCTGCTCCAGGAGACCGCCAACGACGCGGTCACCGTGATGACAGCAGCCACCACGACCAACCGCGCAACCCCCGCCGCGCCGCCACGCGTGCCACCGGCCGCACCGCCGCGTGGTGTCCCGGCCACGCCGGCGCGCGGCGTCCCGGCCGCGCAAACCCGCACAGCCCCGGCGGCGCCGAGCCGCACGGCCCCGGGCGTGCCGGGCCGCGTGGGTCCGGCGGCGCCGGGCTCGGGCCACGCGTCGCTCCCGGGCTCGGGCAGCGACGGACCCGGCAGCAGGGCCTCTGCCGTTCCGGCGACTGGCCGGCTCGGTGAGCCAGGAACGTCAACTCGGCCCGTACCGGAAAAGGTCTTCAAAACCACCCTGGACGTCTCGGTGGAGACCATGCCCTACCTGCGGGATCACTGCTTTTTTGTGCAGCCGGACGATTGGCCGCAGGTCGAGGACCGCTGGCCGGTCGTGCCCGCCACGACCGTCGTGCAGCACATGATGGACGCCGCCGAGCAGGCCGTGCCCGGGCTCAAGGCTGTTGCCGTGCTGGAGGCGAAGTTCCATCGGTGGCTGATCGCGGCGCCGGCGCAGCAGGTCGAGATCACGGTCAAGACGATCGCGCCGAACCGGGTTGCCGTGGTTTTCGGGGGTTACGCCAAGTCGATCGTGGAGCTGGCGGCGGACTATCCCGAGCCGGCCGAGGCGCCCTGGACGCACGATCCGGCGACCGAGCGTCCGCCGACAACCAGCGCCGAGACCATGTACGCCGAGCGGCTGATGTTCCACGGGCCGCAGTTCCAGGGCGTCACCGCTGTGCACGCCCTCGGCGACATGCACGTACGCGGTGTGGTCACGGCTCCCGTTCCGCCGGGCGCGCTGCTCGACAATGCCTTGCAGCTCATCGGGAACTGGCTGATCACCACGCAGCCGTTCCGGACGGTGGCGTTGCCGGTCGGGCTGCGGCACGTGAAGTTCTACGGGCCGCCGCCCGCGGCCGGGACCGCGTTCGAGTGTGTGGCGCGGGTCCGGGAGATCACCGACGGGGAACTGATCGCCGACACGCAGCTGTCGGTCGGTGGCCGGGTGTGGGCGCAGATCGACGGTGCGACGGACCGGCGCTTCGACAGTCATCCGACCGCGCGGGCCTGTGAGCGTTTCCCCGAGAAGTTCCCGATGTCGCAGCGCCGGCCGGAGGGCTGGACGCTCGTCTTCGACGCGTGGACCGACCTGGTCACGCGGGGGATGGCGGCGCGGGGCATCCTCGGCGGGGAGGCCGCGGTCGAGTACGAGCGGATGCCCGGCGCCCGGAAGAAGCAGTGGATGCTCGGGCGGATCGCCGCCAAGGACGCCGTGCGGTTCCGGCAGTGGGACGCCGGGCACACCGACGTCTACCCGATCGAGCTGACCGTCCGGAACGAGCCGTCCGGGCGCCCCTACGTCGAGTTGCGACCGGGCCGCGGGCTGGTGGAGTCCGAGGTCTCGATCGCGCACACGGCCGAGATCGGGGTCGCGATCGCCGGTGACAAGGGCTCCGAGGTCGGGATCGACGTCACCGAGATCGTCGCCCGTGACGACAGCACGATCCGCTACGCGCTGACCGACGCGGAGATCGCCGCGCTGGGCCCCGACCGGGAGCTGGCGTTCGCCCGGATGTGGGCGGCCAAGGAGGCCGTCGGCAAGGCCCTCGGCACCGGTCTCGACGGGGCGCCGCGCCGGTTCGTGACCGACATCGAAGCCGGCACCGTCACTGCCGGTGATCGCACTTTCCGGGTCGGGACCACTGTGGTCGAGAACCCGCCCGAGCTGCCACCCCGCCGCTATGTCGTTGCCTGGACAACCAACTAAGGAGCACCGCCATGCCCTCGGACCAGAACGCGATCCTCGCCGACGTCTCCGCCATGCTGCGGTCGGTGCTGGGAGATTTCGGCGACGACGCCGAGGTCACCATGACCAGCACGTTCCGTGACGACCTCGGCCTGGAGAGCATCGACGTCGTGTCGCTCGCCGGGCGCCTGCAGGCCCGGTACGGCACCAGTGTCAACTTCGCTCAGTTCGTCGCCGGCCTCGATGTGGAATCGGTCGGTGAGCTGAAGGTGGGTCAGCTGGTCGCGTACATCGCGGCGTCGCTGGACCGCCGGGACCCGGTGCCCGTCTCGTGAGCCACGTCCACGCCAACGGGATCTCCCTGCACGTCCAGGAGGTGTCACCGGCGGGCGAGCAGACGGGCACCGTGGTCCTGATCCACGGCATGGCGTCCGACAGCATGGCGAGCTGGTTCCTCACGCTCGCCCATCCGCTGGCGCAGGCCGGTCTGCGGGTTCTGCTCTACGACCTGCGCGGGCACGGCCGGAGTGAACGCCCGGCCACCGGCTATGGCCTCGACACTTTCGTGGCGGATCTCGACGCGCTCCTGGACCACTGGGACGTGACGGGTCCGGTGCAGTTGTTCGGCAACTCGTTCGGCGGCACGGTCGCGTTCGCCTACGCGGCGTACCACCCGGACCGGGTCGCCGGTCTGGTCGCGATCGAGTCGGCGCCGCCGACAGCGACCTGGTTCGCCCGGTTGAAAAAGCGGCTCGGGCAGGCGCGCAACGGCGGGTTCTCGGCGGCCGGTCGCGGTCCGCTGTTCGCCCGCAAGCTGCGGGACACCTCCGCCCTGCTGAACGACACCAGCCTCGCCGCCGAGCTGCCGGCCAGCCGGTTGCCCGCGCCCGAGCTCATCTCGGGGATCAGCTGCCCGGTGCTGTGCCTCTACGGCGCCGAGTCGGCCGTTCACGAGCTGGCTCCGGAGACCGAGGCGCTGCTGCCGCAGACCGAGACCGTGATCTTCCCCGGTGCCCGGCACACCCTGCTCATCGACGAGTCCGACCAGGTCCGCAGCCACGTGCTGCGCTGGCTCGACCGCATCCCGGCCCGCTGAACTCAGGAGACCGCATGGATCGCTCGATCATCATCAGCAACGGCCGCTGTGGCTCGACTCTGCTGTCCGACCTCATCGTCGAGGAGCCGGAGACCTGTTCGGCGCAGGAGTTCTTCATGTCCGTCGCCCCCTGGGTACGCGGCGACGGCCTGCTCACCGGCGCCGAGTACTGGTCGGTGCTGAGCAGCCCCAAGGAGGAGATGGCCGCGCTGCACCGCGTGGGCCTGCCGCCGAAGGAGATCCGCTATCCCGCGACGGGCCGCTGGGCGGACAACATGGTCAACCTGCCGCGCATCCTCGGCATCACGCTGGCGAAGCTGACCGACGACCCGGACACGCTCTACGACAAGCTCGCCGCCCGGGTGCCGGACTTCCCGTCGCAGACCGTCGGCGCCCACCACCAGGCGTTCCTGGACCTGCTGGCCGAGCAGACCGGCCGCAAGCGCTGGGTCGAACGGTCCGGCGGCTCCAGCCAGATCGCGCCGTTCATCCTGGAGAACTTCCCGACGGCGAAGATCGTCTACCTGACCCGCAACTGGGCGGACACCGCCGCGTCGATGAGCAAGCACTCGGTCTTCCAGCTCATCCAGCTGCGCATCGAGGCCCTGGGCCGGTACGGCGTGGACCCGTTCCGCGTCGCCCCGGGGCAGGACGTGCCGGCGGAGCTGGAGGCGTACCTGCCGGACCGGCTCACCGCGGAGCTCGTGCGGGAGCGCGGCTCGGATCCGAAGAAGTTCATGGCGCTGTGCGCGTTCATGAGCAGCCAGGCCGAGCAGGTGCTCAGTGATCACCCGCCGGCGCAGCTGCTGACCATGGCCTACGAGGACCTGCTGGTCGACCCGGTCGGTGAGCTCACGAAGCTCGGCTCGTTCCTCGGTTTTGCCGACCCGGCCGGCTGGGCCGATGGTGTCGCGCACCGCGTCAAGTCGCCCGTCCGCGCATGAGAGCGAGACGAATTCTGCGCCGTGCCACCGCGGTGCTTGCTCTGGCTGTGCTCGCCCTCGCAGCGGCGGTCAACCCGGCTGCCGCTGCCGGCGACGACGACAGCTACTGGTTCCAGCTGCTCGCCAAGGCGCAGGCCGACGAGTGTTTCAACGGCATCGGGCTGCCCTATCCGGCCGGCCCGCCGTGCGCCGAGGGGCAGCCGAAGGTCAACCAGGCGTACGTCTGGGGGCTGACCCGGATCGGGAGCCACGTCTGGTTCGGCACCGGCGCGCAGCCGAACTGCCTGACCAGCGGGGCCACCCTGGACGTCCTCAAGCCGACGGTCAACGACAACTACGTCTGCGAGTACGGCGAGAGCCAGACGGTCAAGAACGACCCGACGTGGCCGGCCGAGATCGGCGACCAGCGCCCGCCCGAGGTGTGGCTCTACGACGCGCGGACCCAGCGGTCGGTGAACAAGTCCCGTGAGATCTCGGCGCGTTCGGCCGCCGACGCGGAACGGCTGCGGACGACCATCGGTCTGCGAGCCGCCGGCAACCTCGACGGCGTGGTGCTGCTCGGTGGGCCCGCACTGAACGACTCGATGAACCTGTTCGCGTTCGACAACCGGACGCGGCGGTTCCTGGGGTCGGCGACGCTCACCGCGTACGGGAACATCCGGACCTTCTTGCAGGCCGAGGGTGGGCTTTATCTCGGGGTGGGTGTCGGGACGAACGGCATCTCGGGCGGTGCCGTGCTGCGCTGGACCGGCAGCAGGCGGGCGCCGTTCACCTTCGATCAGGTGGCGACGCTGCCCGTGCAGGCCGCCGACCTGACCTACCACGACGGCCGGATCGCGACCACGAGCTGGCCCGCCGAGCAACCCACCACCGTGGACCGGCTGGCCGGGGTCTGGATCAGCCCGGTGCTCGCCGACGGTGCACCCGGCCTGACCACCGAGGACGCCACCGGCTGGAAGCAGGTGTGGCATGCGCGGCTCTACGAGACCGACCGGGTTGTCGCCGCGACCTACGGTGGTGGTGGTGTCGCGTCGTTCGGCGGTTACCTCTACTGGGGCACGATGCACGTGCCGATGAAGGCCACCAAGGTGCACCAGTCGGTCTACCCCCAGACCACCGACGAGGCCAAGGTCAACCAGGTCGTCAACACCCAGCGCGGCATCTCCATCTGGCGGGGCAAGGACCTCGGACTGCCCACCCAGCAGATCGATCTCCTGTACGGCGAGACGGAACTGCCGACGTACGACCCGGCCACCGCGACGTGGTCGAAGGTGTCCACCGGCCGGACACCGCTGTACGGCAAGTCCGGCTTCGGGTACCCGTTCAACAACTACACGTGGCGGATGGCCGTGGCCGGCGGGCGCCTCTACGTCGGAACCATGGACTGGAGTTACATCGCCCAGGACCTGCTGGCCCAGGGTTCCGGCTTCACCACCGCCGACCGGTCGGGGGTCGGCGCCTCGGCCATCGATCCGGCGGCCTTCGGCGGGGACCTGTGGATGTTCCCGTCCGCGTCGGAGCCGGCCCAGCAGGTCAGCATCACCGGTCTCGGCAACTACCTCAATTACGGGATCCGCAACATGGTCCCGGACGGCGACGACCTGTACGTCGGCATGGCCAACCCGATGAATCTGCGTACCGATCCGACCGACGACGTTCCGGAGGGTGGCTGGGAGCTGATCAAGCTCACTGCTCCCTCGAGCTAACTCCGCGTGGGCGGGCGGCGCATCCCACGGCGCCGCCCGCCCGCTTCACCCCGTGCGCCCCCGCATCCGCGGTGGCGCTCGTTTGCGTATCCGGAAGGAAATCACGTTGATCAATATAAGAAGACTTCTCGCGGCAGCGGCCATCGCTGTCGTGTCGGCGGGCGTGGCGGTGTCACCGGCCGCGGCGGCAGCCCCGCAGTACAAGTTCACGCTGCTCGCCAAGGCCAAGGCCGACCAGTGTTTTGCCGGTGTCGGTCAGCCGTACCCGGCCGGCCCTCCCTGCCGCACCGGCCAGTCCAAGGTCAACCAGGCGTACGTGTGGGGCCTGACCCAGGTCGGCAAGATGATCTGGTTCGGGACCGGCGCCAACGTGCACTGCCTGGTCAGCGGCGCGACGCTCGACTACGTCAAGCCGACGGCCAACGACAACTGGACCTGTGAGTACGGCGAGAGCCAGCACGCCAAGACGGACCCGGCGATCCCGGAGTACCTCGGTGACATGCGCGCACCCGAGGTGTGGACGTACGACACCGCCACCGGGCGCAGCGTCAACAAGAGTGCCGAGATCCGCGCGAAATCACCCGAGGACGCCACGCGCCTCGCCCACACCCTCGGTCTGCGCGCCGCCGGCAACTTCGGCAACGTCGTGCTGCTCGGCGGCCCGGCGCTGGAGAACACGCTCAACATGTTCGCCTTCGACGCCACCACCAAGCAGTACCTCGGCTCGGTCAACTTCCCGGACTACGGCAACATCCGGACGTTCCTGGTCGCCGAGGACGCGCTCTACCTCGGTGTCGGCATCGGCCGTAACGGTTCCGCCGGTGGTGCCGTCTGGCGCTGGAACGGTTCCACGACCGACCCGTTCGCCTTCCAGACCGTGGCGGCCCTGCCCGTGCAGGCCGCCGACCTGACCGTCTACGACGGCCGGATCGCCGCGACCAGCTGGCCCGCCGAGCAGCCCACCACCCAGCAGATGCTCGCCGGTCTCTGGATCAGCCCGAAACTCGCCGACGGCACTCCCGGCCTCAACCCCGAGGACTCGGCCGGCTGGAAGCAGGTCTGGAACGCGCGCCTCTACGAGCCCGACCGTGTCATCTCCGCGACCTACGGCGGCGGTGGCATCGCGGCCTTCGACGGGTACGTCTACTGGGGCACGATGCACGTCCCGATGAAGTCCAGCACCGTGCACGCGACCGTCTACCCGCCCGTCGACGACCAGGCCGCCAAGGACCAGGCCGTGAAGACCCAGCGGGCGGTCAGCATCTGGCGCGGCAAGGACCTCGGGCTGCCGACCCAGAAGATCGAGCTCCTGTACGGCGAGAAGACGCTGCCCGCCTGGGATCCCGCCACGTCCACCTGGTCGGACAAGTCCACGAACTACACGCCGCTGTACGGCAAGTCCGGCTTCGGTCAGCTGTTCAACAACTACACGTGGCGCATGACCGTCGTCGACAACAAGCTCTTCGTCGGCACGATGGACTGGAGCTACCTGGTCAAGGATCTGCTCGCCGGTGCCGCCCCGCCGGTCAACGCCAAGGCCCGCAAGGCCCTCGCCGACCCCGACAACTGGCACAAGCCGCTGGTCAGCCCGGCGAACTTCGGCGGCGACCTCTACATGTTCCCGTCCTCGACCGAACCGGCGACGGCGGTGAACACCCGTGGCCTCGGCAACTACCTCAACTACGGCATCCGCAACATGATCCCGAACGGCAAGGGCGGGCTCTACATCGGCATGGCCAACCCGATGAACCTGCGGACCAACAAGACGGACGCCCGTCCCGAGGGCGGCTGGGAGCTGCTCGAGATGAACAAACGCTGACCCTGCCCGTACGCAACCCGAACATCGAAGGTGAACGGTGACGAGATGAAGCGCCTGCCCGCCCTGGTGGCTGTCGTACTGCTCGCCCTCTCCGGCTGCACCCGGAACGCCCCGCAGCCGGCACCTTCGCCGTCCGCCGCCCTGCCCGTCGGCAAGTCGAGCGCCAAGCTCGCTGTCGACGGGCGGGACCGGACCTATCTGCTGTACCGCCCGGCCTCGGCGCGGGCGAACGCCCCGCTGGTGATCGTGCTCCACGGCGCGGTCGGCACCGGCCGCCAGGCCGAGGAGTCGTACGGGTGGGACGCCGAGGCCGACAAGGGTGGCTTTGTCGTCGCGTACCCGGACGGGGTGAACCGCACCTGGAACGCGAGCAAGGACTGCTGCGGGGTGGCGGCCCGCGACGACGTGGACGACGTCGGTTTCATCACGCAGCTGGCGGGGGCGGTGCCGGCGGTGGACCCGCAACGCGTCTACGTCACGGGAATTTCGAACGGCGCGCTGCTCGCGTACCGGCTGGCCTGTGAGACGAAGATCTTCGCCGCGATCGGCCCGGTGGCCGGCACGATGATCAATTCTTGCGACTCCCCGTCCCCGATCTCGATCATCCACATCCACGGCAAGGACGACCCGACCATCCCGTACGCGGGCGGGCCGGGCCGGCGCAGCAACGACGGCAAGGGCCGGCTCCCGGCGCGGATCGACGGGCCCGCGGTCCCCGATCTGATCGCGGAGTGGCGCCGGATCGACTCCTGCGCGGCGCCGACCGAGAAGACGGCCGGAGCGGTCACCACGTCGATCGCGACGTGCCCGGACGGGCGCGCGGTCGAGCTGATCTCGGTGGCCGGAGCGGGTCATCAGTGGCCGGGGTCCCGTCCGGCGCCGATCGCCCAGAAGCTCCTGAAGCTGGACCCGCCCTCGGACGCGGTCGCGGCGACACCGGTGATCTGGACCTTCTTCGCGGCGCACCCGCGGTCCTGAATTCACGGGGTCACCCGCGGAAAACGCACAATCCGTCCCGGCTCCGGCGTGTGGTCGGAGATCCTTGTCGGGTCGGGCTTGTCGCGTCGCATTGCCGCGCGACCGGTTGTTCCGGAGACGCTAGTATGTGAGCCGCGAACATGACCTCGCGTTATGTCCGCCAAGCCCTCCCGGGTCGTCTAAGGGTAGGACCACGGCTTTTGGTGCCGTTTATAGGGGTTCGAATCCTCTCCCGGGAGCTCCGAGTCCGCGGTTGAGCCTGACGCCGCTGTTCTGCATAGCCGCCGCTGTTCTGCATAGCCACTGCGATCGATGGAGTCCCGCGTGAGCCAGGCCCAGAGCCGTACCGTTGTCGTTCTTGCCGCCGGTGAGGGCAAGCGGATGAAGTCCGCGACGCCCAAGATGCTGCACCCGCTGCTCGGCCGCACACTGCTCGGTCACGTGCTGCATGCCGCCGAGGCCGCGCAGGCCTCCCGCACGGTCGTGGTCGTCGGTCACAAGGCCGACCAGGTGCGCGCGCACCTCACCGAGATCGCCCCCGGCGCCACCCCGGTCCTGCAGGCCGAGCAGAACGGCACCGGTCACGCCGTCCGCATCGCCCTCGAGGCGATCCCCGAGGCTTCCGGCACCGTGGTCGTGCTCAACGCCGACGTGCCGCTGCTGCGCCCCGGCACGGTCGCCGACCTGGTCGCCGCGCACGAGTCCACCAGCCGGGGCGCCACCGTGCTCGCCGCCGAGGTCCCCGACCCGGCGGGTCTGGGCCGGATCGTGCGGGACAGCGCCGGCAACCTCGAGCGCATCGTCGAGGAGCGCGACGCCTCACCCGAGGTGCGCGCGGTCCGCGAGGTCAACGCCGGCATCTACGCCTTCGACGCCGTGCTGCTGCGCGAGGCGCTGGGCAAGCTGTCGACCGACAACGACCAGGGCGAGGAATATCTGACCGACGTCTTCGGCCTGCTCGCCGCCGTGGGTCACGCAGTCGGCGTGCACGTCGCGGCCGACGCGCTGGAGACCCTCGGGTGCAACGACCGGGCCGAGCTGGCCCGGCTGCGGGCGCTGCTGCGCGACCGGATCAACACCGGCTGGATGCGCTCGGGAGTGGCGATCCACGACCCGGCGACCACCTGGATCGACGTGACGGTGACGCTCGAGGCCGACGCGGTCGTCGACCAGAATTCCCAGCTCCAGGGCACGACAACCGTGGCCACCGGCGCCGTTGTCGGCCCCGACACGACGCTCGTCGACACCGTGGTGGCGGCCGGCGCGACGGTGCTGCGGACCCACTCGATCGGTGCGGAGATCGGGCCGGACGCCACGGTCGGCCCGTACTCGTACCTGCGCCCGGGCACCCGCCTGGGCCGCAAGGCCAAGATCGGCGGTTTTGTCGAGGCGAAGAACGCCGAGCTCGGCGCCGGCGCGAAGGTGCCGCACCTGACCTACGTCGGTGACGCGACGATCGGGCCGAAAGCGAACATCGGCGCGGGCACGATCTTCGCCAACTACGACGGTGTCACCAAGAGTCACACCACGGTGGGCGAGGCGGCCTTCGTCGGCAGCGACACCGTGCTCATCGCGCCGGTGGAGATCGGCCCGGGGGCGTACGTCGCCGCGGGCAGCGCGGTCACCAAGGACGTTCCGGCGGGCAATCTGGGCGTCACGCGCGCACCGCAGCGCAACGTCGAGGGGTGGACGGCGCGCAAGCGTCCCGGCACCGTCTCGGCCGATGCTGCGGAGCGCGCCGGGAAGCCGCAGACCGATGACACCGGCGCCTGATCAGCGCAAGCTGGGGTGAGGCATCCCACGCCCTGGATCCGGCACGTGGCGCCGGGACGGCCGCGGGTAATACTTCAGGTGACAACCCCTCGATTGCACGGGAGCGGACGAGCCGATGGGCAGCATCGTCGCGGAGAACCGTAAGAGTTTGATGCTTTTCTCCGGCCAGGGCTTCCCGGAGCTGGCGGAGGAGATCGGACAGGTGCTCGGCGTCGCGCCGACCCCGTCGGATTCGTATGAGTTCGCCAACGGCGAGATCTTCGTCCGGTTCAGGGACTCGGTCCGCGGCTCGGACGCCTTTGTCGTCCAGTCGGTCACCGAGGGTGTGAACCGGTGGGTCATGGAGACCCTGATCATGGTCGACGCGCTCAAGCGCGGATCGGCCAAGCGGATCACGGTGGTCCTGCCGTTCTACCCGTACTCCCGGCAGGACAAGAAGCACCGCGGTCGCGAGCCGATCTCGGCGCGGCTGGTGGCCGACCTGCTGAAGACCGCGGGTGCCAACCGCATCCTGACGGTCGACCTGCACACCGCGCAGATTCAGGGCTTCTTCGACGGGCCGGTGGACCACCTGTTCGCGATGGACATCCTCGCCGAGCACGTGATGCACAAGTTCGAGGGCCGGCCGATGACGGTCGTGGCCCCGGACTCCGGCCGGGTCCGGGTGGCGGAACGGTGGACGGACCGCCTGGGCGGTTGCCCGCTGGCGTTCATCCACAAGACCCGCGACCCGCTGAAGCCCAACCAGGTCGTGGCCAACCGTGTGGTCGGTGAGGTCGAGGGCCGGGTCTGCCTGATCGTCGACGACATGATCGACACCGGTGGCACGATCACCAAGGCCGCGGACATCCTGTTCGACTCGGGCGCCGCCGACGTGATCGTCGCGTCGACCCACGCCCTGCTGTCGGACCCCGCGACCGAGCGTCTCAAGAACAGCCGGATCAGCGAGCTCGTGGTGACCAACACGCTGCCGCTGCCGCCGGAGAAGCAGCTCGACAAGATCACCGTGCTGTCGATCGCGCCGCTGCTGGCGCGGGCGATCCGCGAGGTCTTCGACGACGGTTCGGTGACCACCCTCTTCGGTGGCCTGAGCTGACCCCGGGCGGGGTCTGACCTGGGCCTGCAACTTGCATCGTGCGGGTGAAATTTTCGCAGGGAGAGTGATCCGGCGGGACCCGCCGGTTCGGGTGCGGGCGCGGCAGGTAAGCTGGTGCGGTTGCCACGGCGAGGGTGCCACGCGGTCTGCTGCAGTTTGCAGAGTTCGCTTGAGGCACCGTGATCGACGCGGTGCTCCGGGCCTGTGCCCTGCGCGCCCCTTCGCCGAGCGCCGATTTGCCCGCAGCCCCGCCGACTTAGACGCCGCCCGTTCCAACGTTTTCAGGAGTTTCCCCGTGTCCGAGGTAAAGATCAGCGCCGAGCCCCGTACCGAGTTCGGCAAGGGTGGTGCCCGCCGCACGCGCCGGGCCGGCCTCGTGCCCGCCGTGCTGTACGGCCACGGCGAAGCCCCCGTCCACATCGCGGTCCCCGCGCGTGAGTTCGCCGCGGCGATCCGCCACGGTGGCCTCAACCAGGTCTTCACGATCGACGTCGTCGGCAGCGCCGGCCCGACGCTCGCCCTGCCGAAGGCCATCCAGCGTGACCCGATCAAGGACACCTACGAGCACATCGACCTGATCATCGTCAAGCGTGGCGAGAAGGTCCAGGTCGACGTCCCGGTGACCCTGGTCGGCGAGGCCGCCCGCAACACCCTGGTCGTCAGCGAGTCCAACACCCTGGCCGTCGTGGCCGAGGCGATGCACCTGCCGAACGGCTTCGAGGTCTCGATCGAGGGCCTGGAGGCCGGCGCGCAGGTCACCGCCGGCGACGTCAACCTTCCGGAGGGCACCGAGCTGGCCGTCGAGCCCGACTTCGTGCTTGCTCTGGTCTCCGCCGCGCAGACCGCTGAGCAGCTCGAGGGCGACACCGGCGACTCCGCCGAGGCCGGCGCCGAGTCCGAGGCTGCTTCCGAGGAAGCCGCTTCCTGACCCGCAGAACCGCGATCTGAGAGGGAAAGTGCCCGAGGGGCACTTTCCCTCTTGTCGTAAGGAGAACCGATGACGGACGAGGCGCCCTTCCTGGTGGTCGGTCTGGGCAACCCCGGCCGCGAGTACGCCGGCAACCGCCACAACGTGGGCTTCATGGTGGCCGAGCTGCTGGCGTCCCGGGTGGGCGGCAAGTTCGGCCGGCACAAGCGTGCCGTGGCCGAGGTCGCCGAGGGGCGGCTCGGGTTCGGCGGGCCGAAGCTGATCCTGGTCAAGCCGTTGACGTTCATGAACCTCTCGGGTGCGCCGGTGGTGGCGCTGTCGCAGTTCTTCAAGGTGCCCGTGGAGAACGTCATTGCCGTCCACGACGAGCTCGACGTGCCGTACGGGCAGGTGCGGGTGAAGCGCGGCGGTGGTGAGGGTGGTCACAATGGGCTGCGCTCGATGTCAAAATCGCTCGGTAGCAAGGAGTACGCGAGGGTCCGGTTCGGCATCGGCCGGCCGCCCGGCCGGCAGGACCCGGCGGACTACGTGCTGTCCGACTTCGCCGGTGCGGAGCGCAAAGAGCTGGACTTTCTGGTCGATCGAGCCGCCGACGTGGTGGAGGCGGTCGTGCTGGAGGGTGTCGAGTGGGCGCAGAACAAATACCACGGAAGCTGATGAAACGGTGGCCGATCAGATAGATCGTTACGGCCGTTTTGTCCGTCTATCGATCCCGTGACGCTGCCCCCGGTTAGCGCGTTGGTCACGTAGCGCACCGAAACGGTGCGCGGAAACGCGCGGCACGGGGGAGGTTCGGATGCACCAGGACCTGTCCGAAGGCCACGAGGCGACACTGGGTGAGCCGACGGTGCTGCTGCCGACGGTTCAGCGCCGTGACGTCCAGCCGGTGGACCCGCATCCGGAGAACTACGGTCCGGCCAATCACCCGCCGGCCAACCACGGCCCGCGCCCGCACCGGCCGTCGCCGCACCGGTCCCGGAACACCAAGATTCCGGCGCCGGCCCGGCCGCCCGGTGACGACACGGGCGAGATCGTCGACAACGCACCGCCGCTGGCCGGTGCCGGCGGGCACGATCCGGCCGAGCGGGCCCGCAACCGGGCCGTGGAGCGGCACTGGTCGCCCGAGCGGAACAAGCAGTCCGCCGCCCGGCCGCCGACCCGCCCCTTCATCCGCGTGCGGGGCAGGCACGCGGCGATGTCGCGGCGCCAGCGCTGGGAACGCCGGTACGTCCGCACCCTCGTCCTCTGCGACCTGCTGGCGGGTGTGGCAGCGGGTGCGGTGACGTTCGGCCTGCGCTTCGGCGACGAGGTGACCACCTACAACCGCTCGTACCTGTTGCTCTCGGCGTTGCTGCCGGTCGTGCTGCTCGCCGTGCTGGTGGTGAGCCGGGCGTACGAGCGCCGGTTCCTGTTCGTCGGCACGGACGAGTACCAGCGGGTGTTCCGGGGCGGGGTCGGCCTGATCGCGGGTGTGGCCGTCGTGTCGTACGCGCTGGATCTTGATCTGGCCCGGTCCTACGTCCTGGCCGCGCTGCCGACGGCTATCGGGACCGCCGTGGTCCTGCGCTTCGCCCTGCGAAAACGGCTGCACATGTCCCGGGCGCGCGGCGAGAGCCTGCGCCGGGTGCTGGTCGTCGGGCACGAGCTGTCGGTCATCGGCATCACGCGCCAGCTGCGCCGCGAGAAGTACCACGGCCTGGAGGTGGTCGGCGCCTGCCTGCCGCCGAACCACGACGGCGTCATCGACCTGCCCGTCTTCGGCACGTTCGACAACGTCGCGAACGCGGTTGACCTCGCCGACGCGGACACCGTGGTGGTGCTGAGCTGCCCCGAGCTGGACGGTGCCGTCCTGCGCCGCCTGGCCTGGCGACTCGAACGCGACGAGGTCGACCTGGTCGTGGCCAGCGCGCTCATCGACGTGGCCGGC
This sequence comes from Amorphoplanes friuliensis DSM 7358, assembly GCF_000494755.1. Classification (NCBI taxonomy): domain Bacteria; kingdom Bacillati; phylum Actinomycetota; class Actinomycetes; order Micromonosporales; family Micromonosporaceae; genus Actinoplanes; species Actinoplanes friuliensis. The sequence goes on along the minus strand of NC_022657.1, from coordinate 8,654,376 downwards.
GCGCGCACCACCATCCGGCCGTTCGACGGGCTGCCGATGCTGCACGTCGACCATCCGCGGCTGCACGGCGGCGCGCGGATCGTAAAGGACCTCGTCGATCGGTTCGGAGCGCTGGCCCTGCTCATTCTCTTCGGACCGCTGCTGCTGGCCGTCGCACTCTGCGTCCGGGTGACCTCACGCGGACCGGTACTCTTCCGTCAGGTGCGGGTCGGTCGTGACGGGTCCGAGTTCCGCATCTTCAAGTTCCGCAGCATGTACGTCGATGCCGAGGCCCGGCTGGCCGAGCTCCGGCATCTCAACGAGTACGACGGTGTGCTCTTCAAAATGCGTGACGACCCGCGTGTGACGCCGGTCGGACGGTGGTTGCGGAGGCTCTCGCTGGACGAGCTTCCGCAGTTGCTGAACGTCCTGGCCGGGCAGATGTCGTTGGTCGGGCCGCGTCCGCCGTTGCCGTCGGAGGTGGCCGCCTACGCCGACGACGTGCGTCGCCGCTTGGCCGTCAAGCCGGGCATGACGGGCCTTTGGCAGGTTTCCGGACGATCGGACCTCCCGTGGGAGGAGGCGGTCAGGCTGGACCTGCGCTATGTGGAGAACTGGTCGCTGAGCTTGGACTTGGTGATCCTTTTGCGGACGATGACCGCCGTGGTTCGCTCCTCCGGGGCGTACTGAGCGGTTCGCACCAGAGGAAGCAGCGGAGAGGATTCAAGACGATGGGCGAGCAGACAGGGACGTCGGCGCGCATTGCCGGTCAGCGTGACCCTTCCGAGGGCGGCACGCCACCGGTCATCGACGCCGCGTTCGCGCGCTGGCTGGCCGACCGTGCCGGGCAGGTGCTGCTCCAGGTCCGCGAGGACGTGGGGTACGCCGACGGCAAGGCACTCAAGGCCGCCGGTGACAAGGCCGCGCACGATTTGCTGACGGCCGAGCTCGCCCGCTGGCGTCCCGCCGACGCCGTGCTGTCGGAGGAGGACGACCACTCCCGCGTCGCGTGGCAGGAAGGCGAGCACGGCACCGTGCGCCCCGACCGGCTCGACGCGTCCCGGGTCTGGATCATCGACCCGCTCGACGGCACCCGCGAGTTCTCCGAGGAGGGCCGCTCGGACTGGGCCGTGCACGTCGCGCTCTGGACGGCCGACTGCTCCAGCCCGAACTGTCTGGCCGCCGGAGCCGTCGCGATGCCCGCCCGGCACCGGACGTTCGCCACCGACAAAGCGCCGGCCTATCCGCCGCTGCCGCTGGCCGCCGCGACGGGTGGACCGATGCGCATCGCCGCCAGCCGCACCCGGCCGCCGGCGTTCGTCACGGCCCTCGCCGAGGACATCGGCGCCGAGCTGGTGCCGATGGGTTCCGCCGGTGTGAAGATCGCCGCGGTGATCAACGGCGAGGCCGACGCGTACATCCACGCGGGCGGTCAGTACGAGTGGGACAGTGCCGCACCGGTTGCTGTGGCGTCGGCCACTGGTCTACATGCTTCCCGAATCGACGGAAGTGCGTTGAAATACAACCAGGCCGATCCGAAGTTGCCGGATCTGGTGGTCTGTCGTAAGGATCTCGCTCCCCGACTGCTCGCAGCGCTGCAGCGGCACCTCCCGTAATCGACCCCCGGCATTGATCGGCTGACACACGAAAGGTCTGGGATTCCGTGAGCCAGACGAAGCCCTACCGCGTCTCGCATCTCGACGCTCTCGAAGCCGAGAGCATTTTTGTCATGCGCGAGGTCATGGCCGAGTTCGAGCGGCCCGTGCTGCTCTTCTCCGGCGGCAAGGACTCGATCGTCATGCTCCGCCTGGCGGAGAAGGCGTTCGCGCCGGCGCGCATCCCCTTCCCGGTCATGCACGTCGACACCGGTCACAACTTCCCCGAGGTCCTGGAATACCGCGACACGCGGGTCACCGAGCTGGGGCTCAACCTGGTCGTGGCGAGCGTGCAGGAGGCCATCGACTCCGGGACGGTCCGCGAGCTGCCGGACGGCACCCGCAACCGGATCCAGACCCCGGTGCTCCTCGCGGCCGTCGAGAAATACCGCTTCGACGCGCTCTTCGGCGGCGCCCGCCGCGACGAGGAGAAGGCCCGGGCCAAGGAGCGGATGTTCAGCTTCCGCGACGAGTTCGGCCAGTGGGACCCCAAGAACCAGCGCCCCGAGCTGTGGTCGCTCTACAACGGCCGGCACCACCCGGGCGAGTCGATCCGCGTGTTCCCGCTCTCCAACTGGACCGAGCTGGACGTGTGGCACTACATCGCCAAGGAGGAGATCGCGCTCCCGAGCATCTACTACGCGCACGACCGTGAGGTCGTCGAACGCGACGGGATGTTCTACGCGGTCAACGAGTTCATCGTTCCCCGTGCCGGCGAGACCGTCGAGACGCGGACGGTGCGCTACCGCACGGTGGGCGACGCGTCCCAGACCGCCGCGGTGCTCTCCGACGCCGACACGGTCGAGAAGGTCATCGACGAGGTCGCGGCGACCCGGATCACCGAGCGGGGCGCCACCCGGGGCGACGACAAGGTCAGCGAGGCCGCGATGGAAGACCGTAAGCGGGAAGGCTACTTCTGATGAGTCAGGCAACGCTGGAGTCCGAGGAAGCTGCCGCCCGCAGCATGGACCTGCTGCGGTTCGCGACCGCCGGCAGCGTCGACGACGGCAAGTCGACCCTGATCGGCCGTCTGCTCTACGACACCAAGTCGCTCTTCTCCGACCAGCTCGAGGCGGTCGAGGCGGTCAGTGCGGCGCGTGGTGACGAATACACCAACCTGGCGCTGCTCACCGACGGCCTGCGGGCCGAACGCGAGCAGGGCATCACGATCGACGTGGCGTACCGCTACTTCGCGACGCCGCGGCGCAAGTTCATCATCGCGGACACCCCGGGGCACATCCAGTACACCCGCAACATGGTCACCGGCGCTTCGACGGCCGACCTGGCGCTGATCCTGGTCGACGCCCGTAAGGGTCTCGTCGAGCAGTCCCGGCGGCACGCGTTCCTCACCTCGCTGCTGCGGGTCCCGCACCTGGTGCTCTGTGTCAACAAGATGGACCTGGTCGACTGGGACCGCGAGGTCTACGAGAAGATCGCCGACGAGTTCACCTCGTTCGCGGCGAAGCTCGACGCTCCCGACCTGACGGTCATCCCGATCTCGGCGCTCGAGGGTGACAACATCGCCTCCCGCTCCGAGAAGAGCCCGTGGTACGAGGGCCCGTCGCTGCTGCACCACCTCGAGCACGTGCACATCGCCTCGGACCGCAACCTGGTCGACGTGCGCTTCCCGGTGCAGTACGTCATCCGTCCCCAGTCGACGGTGGTCACCGACTACCGCGGCTACGCCGGTCAGGTCGCCTCGGGTGTGCTGAAGCCCGGTGACGACGTGATGGTGCTGCCGTCCGGGATGACCAGCAAGATTTCGGCCATCGACACCGCGGACGGCCCGGTCGACGAGGCTTTCCCGCCGATGTCCGTGACGGTGCGGCTGGCCGACGAGATTGACATCTCCCGCGGCGACATGATCTGCCGGCCGAACAACGCCCCGGCGGTCGCTCAGGACGTCGAGGCGATGGTCTGCTGGATGGACGAGACCGCCCCGCTGCGGGTCGGTGCGAAATACACGATCAAGCACACGACCCGGACGGCCCGCGCCGTGGTCCGCGGCCTGCAGTACAGGCTCGACGTGAACACGCTGCACCGCGACGAGACCGCGCCTCAGCTGGGCCTGAACGAGATCGGCCGGGTCAAGCTGCGCACGACGATCCCGTTGCTGGCCGACGAATACCGGCGCAACCGCACGACGGGTGGCTTCATCCTGATCGACGAGGCGACCAACCGGACGGTCGGCGCAGGAATGATCATCGAAGCTCAGTAGGACCCTGCAAAGCCCCATCTTGCTGCCGGAAGGCACCGAGGTGGGGCTTTTCGGTGCGAAACAATCGCTTGCAACGTTGTAGAGTGCGGCCAGTCGGTCTAGAGAAAGGGCGACGAGGGTGCCTCCGGGTCTGAAGGACGTGGCCGCACGGGCAGGCGTGTCCATCAAGACCGTCTCGAACGTGGTGAACGGCTACGTACACGTCGCGCCGGACACCCGTGCCCGGGTGCAGCGCGCCATCGACGACCTCGGGTACCGCCCCAACGCCGCCGCCCGGCAGTTGCGCAGCGGCCGTTCGGGTGTGATCGCCCTGGCTGTGCCCGAGCTCCAGTCGCCGTATTTTGCGGAGCTCGCCGGTCGTGTCGTCCAGGCGGCGGAGCGGCGCTCGTGGACGGTGCTGATCGATCAGACCGACGGGCAGGCCGAGCGTGAGCGCAATCTGGTGGCCGGGCTGCGGCGGCACGCGATCGACGGCCTGATCTTCAGTCCGCTGGCGCTCGCCGGCGAGGAGCTCGCCCGCGGTGGTGACGAGACGCCCATGGTGCTGCTGGGTGAGCGGGTGTGGCACGGCCCGGCCGATCACGTGGCGATCGACAACACCGCGGCGGCGGCCGACGCGACCCGGCACCTGTGCGAATCGGGCCGGGTGCGGATCGCCGCTATCGGCGCGCAGGACAGCCCTTCGGCGGTCACCGCCCATCAGCGTCTCGCCGGCTATCAGGCGGCTCTGCGGGAGGCCGGTCTGCCGTTCGACCCGGCTCTGGTGGCCGAGGTCGAGATGTTCCACCGGGCCGACGGTGCTGCCGCCATGGCCCGCCTGCTCAGCGGCCCCGCCCGGCCGGACGCGGTGTTCTGCTTCAACGATCTGCTGGCGCTCGGTGCGATCCGCACCCTGCTGGAACGCGGCTGTTCGGTGCCCGGTGACGTGGCGGTGATGGGTTTCGACGACATCGAGGACGGGCGGTTCAGCACCCCGACGCTGAGCACCGTCGCGCCTGATCTCGGCCGCATCGCGGACCTGGCCGTCGACCTGCTGGCCGAGCGGCTGGGCGAGAGTGACGGCGTCGCGGAACCGCCCCGGGAGCTGCGGGTGAGCCATCACCTGGTGGCCCGGGAGAGCACGCTCGGCCGCTGACCGGCCCGCACCTTCTCGATTCTTCCTGGTAACGCTCTTGTGTCGACCTCTTTACAACGTTGGTTCCAACGTTGTAAACAGTGTGAGACGGCACACACGGGCGACAGGAGTGACACGTGGAACTGGCTCGGCTGACCCTCGATCCGGCCTTTGCCATCGGTCCGGTGGACCGGCGGCTCTTCGGCTCGTTCGTCGAACACATGGGCCGGTGCGTCTACACGGGCATCTTCGAACCGGGCCACCCGGCCGCCGACGACGAAGGGCTACGCGGCGACGTGGTGGACCTCGTCCGCGAGCTCGGCGTCAGCCTGGTGCGTTACCCCGGCGGCAACTTCGTGTCGAACTACCGCTGGGAGGACGGCGTCGGCCCGGTCGGCGACCGCCCGCGGCGACTCGACCTGGCCTGGCGCTCGCTGGAGAGCAACGCCTTCGGCCTCAACGAGTTCATGCGCTGGAGCGAGCGGGCCGGCGTGGAACCGATGATGGCGGTCAACCTCGGCACCCGGGGCATCGCGGAGGCGGCCGAACTCGTCGAGTACTGCAACGTCCCGGACGGCACGGCTGCCGCCGACCTGCGCCGCAAGCACGGTGTCGCCCAGCCGCACGACGTCAAGCTCTGGTGCCTCGGCAACGAGATGGACGGGCCCTGGCAGATCGGCAGCATGACGGCCCACGAGTACGGCCGCCTGGCCACCCGCGCCGGCCAGGCGATGAAGCGGGTCGACCCCTCGATCGAGCTCGTCGCCTGTGGCAGCTCGAACGCCGACATGCCGACGTTCGCCGCGTGGGAGGCGACGGTCCTGGAGCTCGCCTACGACCAGGTCGACTACGTGTCGCTGCACCACTACTACGACCCCGAGAAGCACGACGAGGCCAGCTTCCGCGCCTCGGCGGTCAACCTCGACGGATTTGTCGACGACGTGGTCGCCACCGCCGACCACATCCGCGCCAAGCTGCGCCGCAGCAAGCGGATCAACCTGTCGCTGGACGAGTGGAACGTCTGGTACCAGTCGCGGTTCACCGAGCCGGAGGACCGCGGGATCGAGGACACCCCGGCGCTGATCGAGGACACCTACACCGTCACCGACGCGATGGTCGTGGGGAACCTGCTGATCAGCATGCTGCGCCACGCCGACCGGCTGACGGTCGGCTGCCTGGCACAGCTCGTCAACGTCATCGCGCCGATCCGGACCGAACCCGGTGGACCGGCCTGGCGGCAGACGATCTTCCACCCGTTCGCGCACACGGCCCGGCTCGCCCGGGGCACCGTGCTGCGGGCCGGGATCCAGTCACCCACGATGCCCACCGGCCGCTACGGCGACGTGCCGGCAGTGGACGCCGTGGCCACGATCGACGAGAACAGCGGCCAGGTCGTCGTTTTTGCCGTCAACCGCGGCACCGAACCCGTCGCCCTCGAACTGGACCTGCGGGCCTTCCCGCGGGTGCGGGCGGGGGAGCGGATCAGCATCGGCGACGACGATCCGGCCGCGGTGAACTCCGCTGCTGCTCCTGATCGCGTCTGTCCGCGTACGGAAAAAATGCCCGACCTCGACGGCGGTCGCACGACCGTCGTTCTTCCCCCCGTCTCCTGGCACGCCCTGAGCTTCACCCCCGAGGAGAAAATGTGAAACCACACCTGACCCGTCGCGGCCTGCTCGGGCTCGGCGTCGGCGCCGGTGGCGCCGTGCTGCTCGGCGCCTGCAGCGACGACGGACCCAACCCGGTCGTCGGAGGCGGCGGCGAGAACGCGCAGCCCGCAGCGACCAACTACACCGGACCCAACGTGGCCCTGGCCTTCTGGAACGGGTTCACCGGCGGTGACGGCCCGGTGATGAAAGCCCTGGTGGACAGGTTCAACAGCGAGAACCCCAACATCAAGGTCACCATGAACGTGTACGAGTGGGCCGACTACTACCAGAAGGTGCCCGCCGCGGTCTCCACCGGCAACGGCCCCGACCTCGGCATCATGCACGTCGAGCAGGTCGCCACCAACGCCGCCCGCGGGGTGGTGCTGCCGCTGGACGACGTGGCCGCGTCGCTGCAGCTCAACGAGGCCGACTTCTCGCCGCCCGTCTGGCGTGCGGGTGTCTACAACAACAAGCGGTACGCGATCCCGCTGGATGTCCACCCGCAGGGCATGTTCTACAACAAGGCCGTCCTCGAGCAGGCCGGGCTCGACCCGGAGAAGCCGCCGACGACCGGCGAGGAATACCTGGCGGCGCTGGACAAGCTCAAGAGCAAGGGCATCCAGGGGCACTGGGCCACACCGTTCCCGTTCACCGGTACGCACCAGTTCGAGTCGCTGACCTGGCAGTTCGGCGGGCAGCTGTTCGACGAGCAGGCCACCAAGCCGCTGTTCGCCGAGGAGCCCGGTGTCAAGGCGCTGACCTGGCTGACCGACCTCGTCAAGAACGGCTACAGCCCCAAGAACGTCGCCCAGGACGCCGACCTGATCGCCCTGCAGAACGGCAAGGCGGCGTTCAACTGGAACGGCATCTGGACGATCAACACGCTCCGCGCGGTGAAGAACCTCGAGTGGGGTGTGAGCGCGCTGCCGACGATCGGCAGCCAGCCCGCGGCGTGGGCCGGCTCGCACAACTTCGTGCAGTTCAAGCAACGTTCGCAGGACCAGAACAAGCTCCAGGCCGGCAAGGTCTTCATCAACTTCATCAGCAAGCAGTCGATCGAGTGGGCCAAGGGCGGTCAGGTGCCGGCCCGCAAGGAGATCCGCGACGGCGCCGAGTTCAAGGCGCTGCCGGAGCAGGCCGCGATCGGCTCGCAGATCGACAACCTGCACTTCCCGCCGTCGGTGCCCGGCATCCCGGATGCCATGGCCACGATCGACACCGCCGTCAACGAGGCGATCCTGCTGCGCAAGGAGCCGGCCAAGGCGCTCGCCGACGCGGCGGGCAAGGCCAACCAGATCCTCGAGCAGAACCGCAAGAAGTACGGCGGCTGAGCACCGTGGTGGAGCAGACCGTCCGCGCCGAGTCCGCGACCGCTGCGCCGGAGCCGGCACCCGCCGGCCCGGTGAAGCGGCGCGGGCCCGGCGCCACGCCGTACCTCTTCCTGCTGCCGTACCTGCTGCTGTTCGTGACGTTCACGCTGGTGCCGGCGGTCTACGGGCTGTGGGTGAGCCTGCACGAGTGGGACTACCTGCTGCCGGGCAAGCCGTTCGTGGGGCTGGACAACTACACGGCTCTCTTCGACAGTGCCTCGCCGGTGTTCGACTTCTTCTGGCAGAGCATGGAGGCCTCCGGGATCTTCACGGTCTTCAGCGTGCCGCTGCTGGTGGTCGTGCCGCTGGGCATCGCGCTGTTGCTGAACCGCTCGTTCAAGGGGCGCACTTTCTTCCGTGCGGTCTACTTCGCGCCGTACGTGCTGGGTGTGGCGGTCATCGGCCTGCTGTGGCGCTTCCTGCTGGACCCGAACCTCGGCGCGGTCAACAGCCTGCTGGGTGCGATCGGTCTGCCCGACGACACGGCGTGGACGACAGGTCTGCCCTGGGCCTGGATCTCGCTGGTCGGGGTCACCGTGTGGTGGACGCTCGGCTTCAACGCGGTCATCTACCTCGCCGGTCTGCAGGACATCCCGCGGGAGCTCTACGACGCGGCCAAGGTGGACGGTGGCGGGCGCTGGGCGGAGTTCCGTCACGTGACCCTGCCGGGGCTGCGGCCGGTCCTGCTCTTCGTCGTGATCAACACCGTGCTGGCGTCGAGCAACATGTTCGGCCAGTCGTACCTGATCACCCAGGGCGCACCGGGTGTGGAGACCCGCACGGCGATCATGTACATCGCCGAGGAGGGCCTGCGCGGGTACCGCATGGGCAGCGCGTCCGCGATGAGTTACCTGCTCACCCTGGCCCTGCTCATCATCAGCATGACGATTTTCCGGCTGTTCCGGACGAAGGACTGATCATGGGCCGACTCCGCGGTATCGCCTGGTACACCCTGCTCGGCGGGCTCAGCCTCGTCTTCATCGCGCCGCTGGTGTGGATGCTCACCACCTCGCTCAAGACCGCGGGTGAGGCCACCCGCATCCCGCCGTCGATCCTGCCCGAGGACCCGACCACCGGCGCGTACGCCGAACTGTTCGGTGGCAACACGCAGGCGCCGGTGCTGCGGTGGTTCCTCAACAGCCTGCTGGCCGCCAGCGGGCAGGCCCTGCTGGTGCTCTTTGTCGCCTCGACCGCCGCCTACGCGCTGGCCCGGATGAACTTCCGCGGCAAGAACGTCATCTTCGCCATGATCATCGGGACGTTGTTCATCCCGATCTTCACGCTGATCATCCCGAACTTCCTGATCATCGACCGGCTCGGCTGGCTGGACAGCCTGTGGGCGCTGATCGTGCCCGGGGCGGCGAGCGCCTTCGGCGTCTTCTTCCTGCGGCAGTTCTTCCAGGGCCTGCCCCAGGAGCTCGAGGAGGCCGCGGTCATCGAGGGCGCCAACGCGTGGCAGATCTTCACCAAGGTGATCCTGCCGCTCTCCAAGCCGGCCCTGGCCACCCTCGCGGTGATCAGCTTCCTGTCCAACTGGAACGACTTCATCTGGCCGGTCTACGTGCTGTTCAGCCCCGAGAACTACACGCTGCCGCCCGGTCTCGGGCAGCTGCAGGGCGCGTACAGCATCAACTATCCGGTGATCATGGCCGGCGCCGCGCTGGCCAGCATCCCGGTGCTGATCCTGTTCGTGATCAGCCAGCGCTACATCATCGAAGGTGTCTCCCGGTCCGGCCTGAAGGGCTGATCCCATGCGACGGTTCACGGCGGCGCTGGCCGCGGTCTTACTCCTGCTCACCCCCGCACCGGCCCGCGCGAACCCCGTCTCGGCCTCGTTCGCCGACACGTTCGCCGACCCGATGGTTCTGCGGGGCGACGACGGCTACTGGTACGCCTACGGGACCACCGATCCGCTGCGGGAGGGCGAGAAGGTGGCCCACCGGATCCCGACGGCCCGGTCGAGCGACCTGACCTCGTGGACCTACCTGGGTGACGCCTTCACCGCGGGACAGCGGCCGGCTTTTGCCGCCGAGAATGCCGTCTTCTGGGCGCCGGACGTCCGCCGGTCCGGCGACCACTGGATCATGTACGTCACCGTCACCGAGACGACCGTGGCACCGGGCGCCTCCGCGATCGGGGCGGCCACCGCGCCGACCCCGGCCGGACCGTGGACCTTCGCCGACGAGCCCGTCGTCGCGCCCCGGCCCAGCGGCGACGGCGGCTGGCTGTGGACGTTCGACCCGGCCCAGCTGACCACTCCGGACGGCCGCCAGTACCTCTACTACGGCAGCTACTTCGGCGGCATCTGGGTCAGCGAGCTGAGCGCGGACGGCCTGCGCATCACCGGTACGCCCACCCGCGTCGCCATCGACAACAAGTTCGAGGGCGCCTACGTCGTGCGCCGCGACGGCTGGTACTACCTCTTCGCCTCGTCCGCAAACTGCTGCGCGGGCCCGACCACCGGTTACTCGGTGTCCGCCGGTCGCTCCCGGAGCCCGCGCGGACCCTTCACCGACCGCGACGGCCTGCGGCTGGACGTCTCCCGCGCCGGTGGCACACCGGTCATCGCGCCGAACGGTAACCGCTGGGTCGGCACCGGCCACAACGGCCTGATCACCGATCTGGCCGGGCAGGACTGGCTCGCCTACCACGCGATCGACCGGGCCGACCCGTACCTCGACGAGCCGTTCGGGATCAACGAGCGGCCGATGCTGCTCGACCGTCTCGACTGGATCGACGGCTGGCCGACCGTCCGCGCCGGCGCCTGGGCATCGGATCGGCTGGTCACCGAGCCGGTCACCCGCACGCCGCTGCAGGACCGCTTCGACACGCTCTCCGCCCGCACCTGGCAGGTCGTCGACGGTCGCTGGGCGGTCGCCGACGGTCGCCTGCGCGGCCAGGGCACGCTGGTCGCCCGCAAGCCGCTGCCGGGAGACCTCCGCGTCGAGGCCGACCTCCGCGGCCCGGCCGGTCTCACCATCGACACCCTCTCGGTACGCGCAGAGCACAGCACCCTGGTCATCAGGTCCGGCCGCCGAACCGTGGCACAGACCCACATCGCCCCCTCGACATCGTTGCGCCACCTCAGCGTCGAACGTCGTGGCGGGCAGGTCACCGCGATGCTGGACTCCGTTCGGCTCGACGCGCGGGTGCACGGTCGCGGTCCCGGGATCGTCGGCCTCACGGCCACGGCCGAGGCCGAGTGGGACAACCTGAGCGCCGGGCGGCCCGCCGATCCCGTACGCCGGGCAGTCGCCGTGCCACAGCCGGGACGGGCGCTGAACGCGTACTCGGACGACTTCCGCGGCACGGCCCTCGGCGCCGGCTGGTCCTTCGTGCGGCCCGACGCCGCCGCGACCGTGTCCGGTGGCGCGCTGCGCTGGCCGGTGCAGAACGCCGACCTCACCGGCGACTCGAACACCGCCGGTGTTCTGCTGCGCGACGCACCCGCCGGCCGGTGGATCGCCGAGACGAAGGTGACCCTCGACCTGGGTGAGGACACCGTCCGCAACTACCAGCAGGCCGGGATCGTCGCGTACGCCGGGGACGACGAGTTCGCCCGGCTCTCCGCGGTGGCGATCTGGAACACCCGCCAGGTCGAGTTCGGCCACGAGATCCCGTACGCCGGCGCCACGTCGTACGGCGGGACGATCGTGGGCGCCCCCGGGCTCACCACCACCTGGTTGCGGCTGGCGCACAGCATCGACCCGCGCAACGGCGAGCACGAGTACCGGGCCGGGGTGAGCCGCGACGGGCGTACCTGGACCTGGGGTGGCGTGTGGACGCTGCCGGCGGATTCGGCTCCGCGGATCGGCCTCGTCGCGCACGGCGGCGCCGAGCCTCCGGTCACCGCCGCCTTCGACTACCTGCGGTTCAGCCGATGGTGAGGCGTCTCGCCGGCATCCTGTCCCTGTGTTTGCTCGCCGCCGGATGCAGCAGCAGCGGCGGCAGCGGAGAGCCGGCCCGGCCGGCGGAAAAGGAGCCCCCGGCCGTGGCGACCTTCACCAACCCGGTCTTCACCGACAACTTCCCCGATCCGGGCGCGATCCTCGTCGACGGCACCTGGTACGCCTACGGCACCAACAACGCGGCCGCGAACGTACCGGTCCTGACCTCACCCGACCTGGTCACCTGGACGGGTGCGGGTGACGTGCTGCCCGAGGTCGGCAAGTGGGCCGAGGCCGGCAACACCTGGGCGCCCGAGGTCATCGCGGCCGACGGCGGTTACCTGCTCTACTACACCGCGCGCAGCCGGGCCACGAACCGTCAATGCATCGGGGTCGCCCGCGCCACCGAGCCGCAGGGGCCGTTCGTGGACGACGCCGACGAGCCCCTGATCTGCCAGGCGGACGAGGGCGGCTCGATCGACGCCAGCCCGTACGCCGACGAGTCCGGCGCCCTGTGGCTCCACTGGAAGAACGACGGCAACGCGCTCGGCCGGCCGACTCACCTGTACGGCAGTCGGCTGAGCAAGGACGGCCGCACTCTCGAGGGCAAGACCGTGCGCCTGCTGACCAACGACGCCGCCTGGGAGGACCATGTCATCGAGGCGCCCCAGCTGGTCCGTCACGACGGCAAGCTGTTCCTCTTCTACTCGGCCAACGCCTTCGACAAGGACGTCTACGCCGTGGGGTACGCCGAGTGCGACAGTCCACTGGGGCCGTGCCGCAAGGCGTCCGAGAACCCGATCCTGCGTACGTCACCGGCGGCGGCCGGCCCGGGTCACAGTTTCCTGGTCACCACACCGGCGGGCGAGACGTGGTTGCTCTACCACGCCTGGCCGCCCGAGGCGATCGGCAGCGTCGTCCCCGGCCGGCAGCTGTGGCTCGACCGGGTCGACTGGATCGACGGCCGCCCGGTCGTGCAGGGACCGACCACGGACCCGCAGCCGGTCCCGCGCTGACCTCAGCGGTTGTCGTCGCCGGAGCCGGTGGCTTCCTCGATGCCGCTGGAGATGGCACCCGTGAGGTCGTCGGCCGGCACTGCGATCTTCTCCCCGTCGACTTCCTCGACGGGCTTCTCGGTCCTGTCGGGCTCGGGTGCGGTGCCGTCGCCGGCAAATCCGAACTCGTTGGGCCGGTTGGACTCGGACTCAACAGTCATGCGGGCTGCATACCCACTCTTGACGGTGTGAAGCGTAAGTCGTAGCTTTCGTTAGTGGCGACTTTCAAAGAGCATCAGGGCTGGGAAGCACTGGGCGATCCCAGCCGGTTCGCCATCGTGAAGTGCCTGGCCGAGGGGCCCCGCGCCGTCGGTGAGATCGCCGACCAGCTCCCGATCAGCCGGCAGGCCGTGTCCCAGCACCTGCGGGTGCTCAAGGACGCCGGGCTCGTCGCCGACCGGGCACAGGGGACACGCAGGGTCTACCGGCTCAACCCGGCCGGCGTGGCCGCGCTCAGGGATCAGCTGGACACCTTCTGGCGCCGGGCGCTCGACAGCTATCAGAGCCTCGCCGAGGACACGACCGAGGAGAAACCATGACGCAGGAAGACCCCACCGCGGTGCGCCGGCAGGTTGTCATCAACGCGCCGCTCGAGAAGGCTTTTGCCGTGTTCACCGACCGGTTCGGCGACATCAAGCCGCCCGAGCACAACCTGCTGCAGGTCCCGCTGGCCGAGACCGTGTTCGAGCCCAAGGTCGGCGGGCACATCTACGACCGCGGCACGGACGGCAGCGAGTGCCGCTGGGCGCGGATCCTCGCCTTCGACCCGCCGAACCGGGTGGTGTTCAGCTGGGACATCGGCCCGACCTGGCAGATCGAGACGGACCCGGACCTGACCAGCGAGGTCGAGGTCACGTTCACCGCCGAGACCCCGGACCGCACCCGTGTGGAGCTCGAACACCGCAACCTCGACCGGCACGGCCCCGGCTGGCAGTCCCTGCGCGACGGCGTCGACGACACCGAAGGCTGGCCGCTCTACCTCCAGCGTTACGTCGCCGCCTTCGAGGGGCTCTAGGGGAGGCGGGTCGCTCCGGGGCCGGGGGTGGCCATCCAGGCGGTCGGGGCCGTGAAGGAACGCTCCGCATAGGCGCGTTCGACCGCGGCCGTGGTGGTGTCCGCGTCGGCCGCGTCGATCAGCGCCAGGACACACCCGCCGAAGCCGCCCCCGGTCATGCGGGCGCCGTACGCGCCCGCGGCCAGGGCGGCCTCGACCGCCACGTCGATCTCCGGCACGGTGATCTCGAAGTCGTCGCGCATCGAGGCGTGGGACGCGGTCATCAGCGGGCCGATGTCCCGGATGCGGCCGGCGCGCAGCAGCTCCACCGTGTCGAGGACCCGCTGGTTCTCGGTGACGATGTGCCGGACGCGGCGGCGCATCACGTCGTCGTCGAGCTTGCCCAGGGCCTCGTCGAGCGCGTCCGGGGTCACGTCGCGCAGCGCGGGCACACCGAGGATGCGGGCGGCCTCCTCGCAGGACTTGCGCCGGGCGCCGTACTCGCCGTCGACGTGCTGGTGGGGCGCGTTGCTGTTGATGATCAGGATGGCCAGGCCGGCCGCTGCCAGGTCGAACGGGATCTGCTCGACCGCCAAGGAACGGCAGTCCAGGAACAGCGCCCGGCCCTCCTCGCAGCGGATCGAGGCGGACTGGTCCATGATCCCGGTCGGCGCACCGACGTAGACGTTCTCGGCCCGCTGCGCCAGCGCCGGACGGTCCGCGACGGGCAGGTCGAGCCCGCCCAGGTCGGCCAGCGCGGTGAGCACGGCCGACTCCAGCGCGGCCGACGACGAGACGCCGGCGCCCACCGGCACGTCCGAGGTGAGCGCGATCCGGGCCGGGGGCACGTCGAAGCCCGCGTCCGTCAGCGCCCAGACCACCCCGGCCACGTACGCCGCCCAGCCCTCGACCGCACCGAGCCCGGTCGACGTGAAGGCCACCGGCTCGGGCTCGAAGTCCGAGCACACCGCCCAGCCAGGCTCGTCCGAGAGGGCGGCTGCGGCCACCACACGCTGCGGCAACGCGAAGGGCAGCACGAACCCGTCGTTGTAATCGGTGTGCTCACCGATGAGGTTGACCCGTCCGGGCGCCGCCCACCGGCCGGTGGGCTCGCTCCCGAACGCTGCGGTGAAGGCTGCGGAGGCGTCATTCATGCCGATGATCAGATCACGCGACGTGGCTGCGGTAGAACGCCCAGGCGTCACCGATCATGTCGGTGAGGGTGTTCTTCTCCGGGACCCAGCCGAGCTCGTCGCGGGCCCGCTGTGACCCCGCCACGAGCGTGGCCGGGTCGCCGTCGCGGCGCGGTGCGATCTCGATCGGCAGGTCGGCGCCGGTGACCTCGCGGGCGGCCTCGACGACCTGCCGGTTGGAGAAGCCGTTGCCGTTGCCCAGGTTGTAGATCTTGTGCTCGCCGGGGGTGGCCGCGTCGAGCGCCAGCAGGTGCGCCCGGGCCAGGTCCTGCACGTGGATGTAGTCGCGGACGCAGGTGCCGTCGACGGTCGGGTAGTCGTCGCCGAAGAGCTGGAGCTTGTCGCGCTTGCCCGCGGCGGCCTGCAGGGTGATCGGGATGAGGTGCGTCTCCGGGTCGTGCCGCTCACCGATGGCGGTGCCGTCGGGGCGGATCAGCGCGCCGGCCACGTTGAAGTACCGCAGCGAGACGGCGGCCAGCCCGTGCGCGAACGTCTCCGAGGTCAGCGCGAAGTCGAAGGCCAGCTTCGTCGCGCCGTACGTGTTGGTCGGTGCCTTGACCGCGCCCTCGGTGATCGGCAGCTCGGTGGGGTTGCCGTAGACCGCGGCGGTGGAGGAGAAGACGACACGCGGCACCTTGGCGGCCCGGATCGCCTCGAGCAGGGCCAGCGACCGCACGACGTTGTGGTCCCAGTAGAGCTCCGGCTTGGCCATCGACTCACCGGCGGCGATCAGGCCGGCGAAGTGCAGCACGGCGTCGAAGCCCGAGCCCGGGGTGAGTACGCTGCCCGCTTCGGAGATGTCCGCCTGCACGAAGGTGGCATCGGGAGCGACAGCCTCGCGGAAACCGGTGCTGAGGTTGTCCAGCACGGTGACCTCGTGACCCGCGTCGAGCAGCAGCCGGCTGGTGACGCTGCCGACGTAGCCGGCGCCTCCCGTGACGAGCAGTTTCACGTCGTGACCTTTCGTAGCGTGAGCTTGACGGACGCGCGAACTCCAGAATAGCTTTCCACCAAGAACGCTCATAAGTCAACACGTTTAAACATCAGACCGAGAGCAGCCGGGCGTTTGACGGAAAGCCCGCAGAGACTGACACAATGGCGCTCATGTCCGACGCCGACCACCGCCCCCGGGTGCTCTCCGGCATCCAGCCGACCGCCGACTCGTTCCACCTCGGCAACTATCTCGGCGCGGTCCGGAACTGGGTGGCGATGCAGGACACCGCCGACGCGTTCTACTGCGTCGTCGACCTGCACGCGATCACCATGGGGCACGACCCGGTCGCCCTGCGAAACCGCACGCGGCTGTCGGTGGCGCAGCTGCTCGCGCTGGGTCTCGACCCCGAGCGCTGCACCCTCTTCGTGCAGTCGCACGTGCCCGAGCACGCCCAGCTCGCCTGGGTGCTGAGCTGCATCACCGGCTTCGGCGAGGCCGGCCGGATGGTCCAGTTCAAGGACAAGTCGTCGAAGCAGGGCTCCGACACGACCAGCGTCGGCCTCTTCACCTACCCGATCCTGCAGGCCGCGGACATCCTGCTCTACCAGGCCGACGCGGTGCCGGTCGGCGAGGACCAGCGCCAGCACCTCGAGCTCACCCGTGACCTGGCGCAGCGGTTCAACACCCGCTTCGGCAAGACGTTCACGGTGCCGTCGGCGTACATCGTCCGGGACACCGCGAAGATCACCGACCTGCAGGACCCGACGGCCAAGATGTCGAAGTCCGCGTCGTCGCCGAACGGCCTCATCGAGCTGCTCGAGGAGCCGGCCCGCTCGGCCAAGAAGATCAAGTCGGCGGTCACGGACACCGGCCGGGAGATCCTCTACGACGAGGAGAACAAGCCCGGCATCAGCAACCTGCTGACCATCTACGCGGCGCTGACCAGCCGGACCATAGACGAGCTGCTCGAGCAGTACGACGGACGCGGCTACGGCGACCTCAAGAAGGACCTCGCCGAGATCGTGGTCGAGTTCGTCAAGCCGATCCAGGAGCGCACCCGGACCTTCCTCGAGGACCCGGGTTACCTGGACAAGATCCTCGCGGTCGGCGCGGACAAGGCCCGGGCCGTCTCGGCGGTCACGCTGGCCGACGCCTACCAGCACCTCGGCTTCCTCAGCCCCTCACGCGGAGCCTGACCCGCGTGGCCGAGGGCACGACGCGCATCGGCGTCGCGATCGACATCCCCGAGCCGTGGGGCTCGGAGCTGACCCGGCGCCGGGGTGAGGCGGGCGACCCGCAGGCCGCCTACACACCGGCGCACGTCACGCTGCTCGGCCCGACCGAGATCTTCTCGGAGGCGCTGCCCGCCATCGAGAAACACCTGGAAGCGGTGGCTTCGGCGCAGGACCCGTTCACCATCCACCTGCGCGGCACCGGGACGTTCCGGCCGATCACCGAGGTCGTCTTCGTGACCCTCGCCGTCGGCATCAGCGAGTGCGAGCTGCTCGCCGGGGCGATCGCGGCCGCCGACGGGATCCACCGCGACACCCGTTTCCCGTACCACCCGCACGTCACGGTCGCTCAGGACGTGCCCAGCGACGCGCTGGACGCGGTCTTCGACGATCTGGCCGGCTTCTCCGCGCGTTTCGACGTCGGGTCGTTCACGCTCTTCTCGCACGGTGGCGAGGGTCCGTGGCAACGCCGCCGGGACTATCCGCTCGGCGGACTTCGTTAGCGAGGCGGCCCCGCGGCCCGAGCCCGTCAAGAACCCCGCCGGGCCTGCAGAGACACCGGCGGATCCATTGGGTACGGTCGGCGGCGTGAACGTCATCGACCGGGCGTACGCGGCGGTCGAGGCCCGGGTCATGGCGCTGCGGCACCGCTCCGCGTATTTCGACCACTTCTGCCGCGCGATCCTGCGGTACGACGAGGTGCTCGGCGGCCGGCTCGCCGCGGCCATCGCGTACTACGGCTTCTTCGCGGTTTTTGCCCTGGCCCTGATCGGATATTCGATCTTCGGTTTCCTGATCAAATCGAACATCGGGCTGTTCGAGATCGTCCAGGAGTTCCTGGGGCAAAACCTTCCCTTCCTCGACGTGCAGGCGATCCTGGACAGCGGCCGGACCGTCGGCATCGTGGGCATCGTCGGCCTGGTCTTCACCGGCATCGGCTGGGTCGAGGCGATCCGCAGCTCGCAGCGGCTGATCTGGCGCCTGAACGAGCAGCCCGGCTACATCGGTGTCCGGCAGGTGGTCGACCTGCTGGTGATGATCGGCATCCTGCTGCTGCTCGCCATCTCGGTGTTCGCGGTCTACGGGCTCGAGGCGCTGCTCGCCTGGATCGCTGACGGGCACGTGTCGTTCCTGCGGTCGGCGGTCAGTCTGATCCTCACCGTCGGCATCAACATGCTGCTCGCCGCGGCACTGCTGGCCGCGGTGCCGCGATTGCGGATGACCGTGCGCCGCATGGCGCCGCCGGTGCTGCAGGTCGGCATCGGCATCACGCTGCTGAACACCGTCGGCAAGTCGTTCGTCGGCCTCGTGGAGCGCAATCCCGCGTACGGCCTGGTCGCGAGTGCCGTCGGCGTGCTCGTCTACCTCTATGTCTTCAACCAGTTGCTGCTCTTCGGGGCAGCCTGGGCGGCGACCAGTCCGCACGGTCGTGTGGTGGACCTGTCGGCTGACGATAAAACTGCCCCGGTGGGGCAAAATACCTGGATTCGGAACGACCGCCCGGAATGATGGGCGCGTGGGCACTCTCGTGACGTTGCACCTGCCGCCGGACTCACCGGTGGCGGACCTGCCGTGGATCATCACCATCGGCGCGCTGGACGACAACGAGGAGTGGGAACCACTGGTCTGCGGGCCCTACGAACGCCCCCATGCGCTCGCACTGGCGCAGGCCGTGGTGGCCGACGAGGACCTGATGGCCGTGGTCGAGCCGTTGCTGCCGCTGGCCGGCGCGGACGCGATCCGCGACGAGATCGAGCTGGCCCGCGCCGGTCACAACCCCGATCTCGACGCCGAGGACTTCGACGCCGACGACGAGCCCCGCCGCACCACGCCGGGCCGCCCGCCGGCCGAGGCCGAGGTCCGGGCCGGCTTCGCCCGCATCGCCGCGAAGCTCACGTCAGCGGGTCAATAGCGTGATCACTCCGGCGAGGTAGGTGTCCTTGTCGGGGAAGCCGACCAGCTGGCGCTGCAACCCGTAGCCCGGGAGCAGACCGAACAGCACGGCCGCCACCGCCTCGACGTCGGTGTCCGGCGGCAGCTCACCGCGCTCCACCGCGGTCCTGGTGATGGCCCGGAACGGCTCGCGCAGCTCGAGGTAACGATTGCGGACGATCGTGCCGATCGCCGGGTTGAGGACGGCTTCACTCCAGACCTGGAGCCCCAGCGGGAAGTTCCCGTCCGGATGAAGCTGCCGATCGATCAGGTCCAGAACTCCACTCACCGCTTCCAGCAGTGGCAGCTTCCGGGCGGCCAGCTCGTCCAATTGAACGACCAGAGCGCCGGCCACCGTCTGGGAGATCGCATTGATGATCTCGTCCTTGGATTTGAAGTACCGGTAGACCGCCCCCACGGAGAGGCCCGCTTCCCGGATCAGGTCCTGCATGGACGTGTTGTGCAGGCCGTTCCGCAGGAAGCAGCGGCGGGCCGCCGCCAGGATCTGCTCGCGGCGGGCGGTCAGGTGGTCCTCGGATACACGTGGCACGTCCCACAGTGTAAAACGAACGCTCGTTCTTGACACCTCGCTGCCTCCGGTCCACGCTGAGGACATCAAAGAGAACGAGCATTCGTTTTAGGAGACAGACATGTCCAGGCTGGCCCTCCTCATCGCCGTCGCTGTAGTCGCCCTGCAAGCCCTGCTGGTGCCGCTGTTCGCCGGCCCCGCCGCCAACCTCGAACCGCGGGACCTGCCGATCGCCGTAGCCGGCCCGGCACCTGCGGCCGACCAGGTCGCCGCCCAGCTCGCCGCCGCCCACCCCGGCGCCTTCGACGTGCGGGTGGTCACCGACCCCGACGCCGCCATCCGCAACCGTGACGTCTACGGCGCGATCGTCCTCGGAGCGCAGGGGCCGTCACTGCACCTCGCGTCCGCGGCGAGCCCGGCCGTGGCGACGCTGCTGACCCAGGCCACCGCTGGTCTCGGGCAGGGCCGGCCGGTCCCGGTGGTGGACGTCGTGCCCACCGACGCGGACGACCCCCGTGGTGCCGGCTTCGGCGCGGGCTTTCTCCCCCTGGCCATGACCGGGATGATCGCCGGGATCCTGACCTTCCTGCTCGTCAAGCGGCGGGGCGCTCGGCTGCTCGCGCTCGGCAGTTTTTCGGTCCTGGCCGGGCTCGGTGGCGCGGCCGTCCAGCAGCTCTGGCTCGGGGTGCTCCCCGGCGACTACCTGAGCAACGCGGCGGTCATGGGGCTCTTCGGGCTGGCGGTGTCCGGCACCGTCGCCGGGCTGGCGGCGGTCCTGGACCGGGCCGGGCTCGCCCTCGGCGCCCTGATCGTGTTCCTCGTCGGCAACGCGCTCTCCGGCGTGAGCTCCGCCGCGGAGTTGCTGCCGCAGCCGTGGGGAGCGGTCGGGCAGTTCCTGCCGATCGGTGCCGGGTCGACGCTGCTGCGCTCGGTCGCCTACTTCGACGGCAACGGTGCCGCGGTCGCGTGGTGGGTGCTCAGCGCGTACGCGATCGGTGGTCTGGTCCTGGTCTCGGCCGGGAGACGCGGTCTGAGCCGGCCGGCCGCCGAGGTCGCGCCTGGTGCCGTGGAGCGTGAGCCCGCACTGGTGAGCTGAGCTCGGAACGACGGCAGGGGTGGCCCGGGTCGGGGCCGCCCCTGCCGCGCGCATACTGCACGGTGTGGTGCTCTCCCGGCGGTGGTCCGCCTTCCTGGTGGTGGTCGGTGTGTGGACCTGGCTGATCTGGCCACGGTTCGGCCTGGCGATCTGGAAGGACGACCGGTCCTTCGCGGACGGGAGCCCGACCGCGTTCCTCTGGGTGCACGCCCTGCTGATCGGCGCCTCGCTCGTCATCGGCACGACGGTGGGCGTGCTGGGTGTCCGCGCGTGGCGTGGAACACGCTCCGCCGAAGAAATCGGCGCACCGGGCGGGCCCGCGCCGAAAGATTAACGGCGGGTTACCTGGCCAACCGGGCATTTCCCGCCCCACGCTTGCTAAAGCGGCGTTCAGGCGCCGGGCCGATCGCGGACAGGTAACGGTGCGCCAACAGTCCGGCCTGATTTCCTGACGACGCCTTGGCCTGCGGCTACGCTCCCGTCCTGAGACGCACCGCGAAGTGCCGGTGCGCTGTGGAAGGAGGGCGTCTTGCGCCCAGTACGTGGGAAGCGAATCGTTGCGATTCTCGCGGCGGGTGGGCTCTCGCTCGCCGCCGCTGCCTGTGGCGACGCCCCTGACGAGACCCCGAGCGGTTCCGGCGCGAGCACCGCGGCGGCATATAAGGCGTGCATGGTCACCGACACCGGTGGCATCGACGACCGGTCGTTCAACGCCTCGGCATGGGCCGGCCTGCAGGCCGCCAAGGAGGCGCAGAGCAGCGTCGACCCGAAGTACGTGGCGTCGACCGCCGAGGCTGACTACGAGCCCAACCTGCGGCAGTTCGTCACGCAGAAGTGCAACTTCATCCTCTCGGTCGGCGGCCTCATGGGCGGCGCCACCGAGAAGGTCGCCAAGGAGAACACGAGCCAGCAGTTCGGCATCGTGGACAGCAGCATCGCGGGGGCGACCAACGTCTTCCCGATGCAGTTCGCCACCGAGCAGGCGGCCTTCCTGGCCGGCTACCTCGCCGCGGGCTACTCGAAGTCGGGCAAGGTGGCCACCTACGGCGGCCTGAAGATCCCGCCGGTCACCGTCTTCATGGACGGCTTCGCCGACGGTGTCGCCTACTTCAACAAGCAGAAGAGCAAGAACGTCGCTGTGCTCGGCTGGGACAAGGCCAAGCAGAACGGCACCTTCGCCGAGAACTTCGGTGACCAGAACAAGGGCAAGTCGATCACCAACACGTTTGTCGCCCAGGGCGCCGACGTGGTCATGCCGGTGGCCGGCGGCACGGGTCTGGGCACCGCGGACGTCGCCAAGGCGTCCGGCGGCAAGGTCTCGGTCATCTGGGTCGACCAGGACGGCTGCAAGAGCGCCGAGCAGTACTGCGACGTCTTCCTGACCACGGTCGTCAAGAACATCACCGACGCCGTCGAGAAGGCCGTCGCCGACGGTGCGTCCGGCAAGACCCTGGGCTCGACCCCGGGCTACCTGGGCACGCTGGAGAACGAGGGCGTCTCCCTGGCGCCGTACAACCAGTTCGACAGCAAGGTCGACGCCGGGCTCAAGTCCGAGGTCGACAAGCTCAAGGCGGACATCATCGCGGGCACCGTCAAGGTCGAGTCGGCCAACGCCCCGAAGTAGTTCGCGGTCAGTTCAGCATTTCGGCCGCCGCGCGGTCGCGGGTTCACCCCGCGGCCTGCGCGGCGGCTCTGCTCAGGCTGCTAACGTCCCCCCGTTGATCACCAGCCTCTCGTCTGCAGGAGATTCCGCTGAGACTCGAACTGCGCGGCATCACCAAGCGCTTCGGCGACCTGGTGGCCAACGATCACATCGACCTGACCGTCGAGCCGGGTGAGGTGCACGCCCTCCTCGGTGAGAACGGCGCGGGCAAGTCCACCCTCATGAACCAGCTCTACGGGTTGCTGCAGCCCGACGAGGGCGAAGTGCTCGTCGACGGCGCGGCGCGGGTCTTCCGCAGCCCCCGCGACGCCATCGCCGCCGGCATCGGCATGGTCCACCAGCACTTCATGCTGGTGCCCGTCTTCACCGTGGCGGAGAACATCGCGCTCGGCGCCGAGAAGACCCGCGGCGGTTTCCTGGACCGCCGCCGCGCCCGCCGCGAGGTCCTCGAGGTCTCCGAGCGGTACGGCCTGCCGGTCGACCCCGACGCCCTGGTGGAAAACCTGCCCGTCGGCGCCCAGCAGCGCGTCGAGATCGTCAAGGCGCTGACCCGCGACGTCGACCTGCTCATCCTCGACGAGCCCACGGCCGTGCTGACCCCGCAGGAGACCGAGGAGTTGCTCGCGGTCATGCGTGGGCTCTCCGACGCCGGGAAGTCGATCGTCTTCATCACGCACAAGCTCAAAGAGGTCAAGCAGATCGCCGACCGGATCACCGTGATCCGGCGGGGCAAGACCGTGGGCACGGCGTCACCCGACACCCCGGAGGACGAGCTCGCCGCCCTGATGGTCGGCCGGGCGGTCAGCCTCGAGGTCACCAAGGCCCCCGCGAAGCCCGGCCGTGAGGTCCTCAAGATCTCCGGCCTGATCGTGGACGACGACCGCGGTGTCCGCGCCGTCGACAGCGTCGACCTGGTCGTCCGGGCCGGTGAGGTGCTCGGCATCGCCGGTGTCCAGGGCAACGGCCAGACCGAGCTGGTCGAGGCCGTGATGGGCCTGCGTGAGCCGCGCGCCGGCACGGTCGAGGTCGACAACGAGGACCTGATCGGCATGAGCACCAAGCAGATCCTGCGCTCCGGCATCGGGTACGTGCCCGAGGACCGCAGCCTCGACGGAGTGGTCAAGGAGTTCTCCGTCGCCGAGAACCTGGTGCTCGACCAGTACGACCGGCCGCCGTACGGCAACGCGTTCCGGCTCAACCCCGCGGCGGTCGGCGAGGCGGCGCGGGAGCGGGTCGAGCAGTTCGACATCCGTACGTCGTCGCCGGACGCCGCGGTGAGCACCCTCTCCGGCGGCAACCAGCAGAAGGTCGTCGTGGCCCGGGAGCTGTCCCGGCCGCTGCGCCTGTTCATCGCCTCGCAGCCGACCCGCGGTGTGGACGTGGGCTCGATCGAGTTCATCCACGGCCGGATCGTGCGCGAGCGGGACGTCGGCACGGCGGTGCTGGTCGTCTCCAGCGAGCTGGACGAGGTCGTGGGGCTGGCCGACCGGATCGCGGTCATGTACAGAGGACGGATCCTGGCCATCGTCTCGCCGGACACTCCCCGCGAGGAGATCGGCCTGCTGATGGCCGGCATCACGGATCCGTCCGCGGTGGCCGTGGCGGACGATGCTCCGGGCATACCGGAAGAAGAGCCGGAGGCCGGCGACGGCGACGGGGTTGCAGAGAAGGGGACCAAGTGACCACCGACGAGCCGGCCGCGCCCGCTCCGGAAAAGCCGGCCGCGGAAAAGCCCGCTCCGCAGAAGCCCGCAGACAGCGACTCCTTCATGAGTCACTTCCTGCACAACCTGTGGTCCGCGAACACGGTCACCGTGACGCTGCTGTCGGTTGTGCTCGCGATGGTCATCGGCGCGATCCTGATCATCGTCTCCGACCCCGCGGTGCTGGAGACGTTCTCGTACCTCACCGCCCGGCCCGCCGACGCGTTCGACGCCAGCTGGACGGTCGTCAGCAACGCGTACGCGGACCTCTTCAAGGGCGCGATCGTCGACCCGGCGACCATCACGGCCTGGGCGAACGGCACCGGCACCTGGCGACAGGTGTTCTTCCCGATCTCGGAGACGCTGACCTACGCGGCCCCGCTGGTCTTCACCGGCCTTTCGGTGGCGCTGGCGTTCCGCGGCGGCCTCTTCAACATCGGTGGCCAGGGCCAGGCGGTCATCGGCACGGTCTGTGCCGCGCTGGCCGGCTTCCTGCTGCCGCTGCCGCCGGTGATCCACCTGGTCGCTGCGCTGCTGGCCGGTGTGCTCGGTGGTGCGCTGTGGGGCTTCGTGCCGGGCATCCTCAAGGCGCGCGCCGGTGCCCACGAGGTCATCGTCACGATCATGCTGAACTACACGGCCAACCTGTTCCTGGGCTGGCTGATCCTGCAGAAGGGCATCCAGGCGACCGGTCGCAGCGACGCGATCAGCGAGCCCGTCGACTCGTCGGCGCAGCTGCCCGCGGTCGGCGGTGAGCTGCGGGTCAACCTCGGTATCGTGCTCGCGGTGCTGGCCACGGCCGGTGTCGCCTGGCTGCTCAACCGGTCGGCGTTCGGCTTCGAGCTGCGCGCCGTCGGTGCCAACCCGGCCGCGGCCCGGACGGCCGGCATCAGCGTCGGCCGGACCTACACCCTGCTGATGGTCACCGCCGGTGCGCTGGCCGGCCTCGGTGGTGCCACCCAGGTCCTGGGCACGGCACACGCCCTGACCACGCAGGTTACGGGCAACATCGGCTTCGACGGCCTGCTGGTCGCCCTGCTCGGCCGCAACCGGCCGTGGGGCACGCTGCTCGCGGCGATCCTCTTCGGTGCCCTGCGCGCCGGCGGTAACCGCATGCAGTCGTTCTCGAGCATCTCCCTGGAGCTGGTGACCGTGCTGCAGGCGCTCATCGTCATCTTCATCGCCGCACCGGCCCTGGTGAAGGCGATCTACCACCTGCGAGCCGCCCGTTCCGCGCGGCTCGGCGCATCGATGGCGAAGGGCTGGTGACCCCGGTGTCGACCGCGACAGTGGAGGACCTGACGGAGGCCACGGCCCCGGCCCGGTTCTGGGACAGGCAGCGGCGTCTCGGTGTCGGCGTGGCGCTGATCGGTGTGATCGCCACGGCGGTCTTCGGTCCGCTCGCACCGTCCGAGACGGCACGGTTCACCCTCAGCGAGGACGCGAACGGCGCCTCGCTCTCGATCAACGGCCAGTTCGGCGCGATCCTCTTCGGCATCGTCGCCCTCGGCGCGGGTGCCGTCCTCCTCGCCGGTGTGGCCCGTAAGCACCAGACGTTCGTCCTGAGCCTGGGCATCCTCGGTTTTGTCCTGTCGTTCCTGTGCTGGCAGGTGGCGGGCAAATTCCTGCCGCTGGTCGACACGGCGAGCGGCACGCTCGAGCTGGCGGTCCCGCTGCTGCTCGGAGCCCTGGCCGGTGTGCTCGGTGAGCGTTCCGGCGTGGTCAACGTGGCCATCGAGGGCCAGTTCCTGATGGGCGCGTTCGGTGCCGCCCTGGTCGGCACGATGGCGACCAGCGTGTGGCTCGGCCTGTTCAGCGCGGCGATCGGCGGTGTCATCATCGCGGCGATCCTGGCGGTGCTGGCCATCCGCTTCCTGGTCGACCAGGTCGTCGTCGGCATCGTGCTCAACCTGCTGGCCCTGGGCATGACGGGCTTCCTCTACGAGCGGCTGATGCAGACCGACGCGCAGTCGTACAACGAGCCGCCGCGGATGCCCGAGTGGCGCATCCCGGGCCTCGCGGACATCCCGGTCGTCGGCCCGGTGCTCTTCGAGACCAACCTGCTGGTCTGGCTGGCCCTGATCCTGGTGTTCGTCATCCACTTCGGGCTCACCCGGACGCGCTGGGGTCTGCGGACCCGGGCCGTCGGCGAGCACCCGACGGCGGCCGACACCGTGGGCATCCGGGTCCGCGGCCTCCGCTACCTGAACGTCCTGCTGGGCGGTCTGATCGCGGGTGCGGGCGGTGCGTACTTCACGCTGGTGGCCACGGGCAGCTTCAACAAGAACATGACCGCGGGTGCCGGCTTCATCGCGCTGGCCGCCCTGATCTTCGGCCGCTGGACACCCTTCGGGGCGCTGGGCGCGGCGCTGTTCTTCGGCTTCGCGCAGAAGCTGGCCACCTATCTCAGCGTGGCGGGCAGCTCGGTGCCGAGCCAGTTCCTCAACATGCTCCCGTACCTCGCGACCATCGTGGCCGTGGCGGGCCTGGTCGGACGCGTCCGCGCGCCGGCCGCCGACGGCCAGCCCTACGTAAAAAGCTAGGGAGCCGCACCGGCCCGGACAGGGCGTGGGGCAGAATCGGCGGCATGGAGATCGACTGGCCCGCGCTGCGGGCTGCGGCCATCGAGGCCATGCGGCACGCCTACGCCCCCTACTCCGACTTCCCGGTCGGTGTGGCCGGGCTGGTCGACGACGGGCGGGTGGTCGTCGGCTGCAACGTCGAGAACGCGTCCTACGGCGTCGGCCTGTGCGCCGAGTGCGGGCTCGTCAGCTCGCTGCACGCCACCGGCGGGGGCCGGCTGGTCGCGGTCGCCTGCGTCGACGCCAACGGCCTGCCGCTGATGCCGTGCGGGCGCTGCCGGCAGCTGCTCTACGAGCACGGCGGCGCCGAGTGTCTCGTCGAGGCGCTGCCCCGGCCGCTGAAGATGTCCGAGCTGCTGCCCAACGCGTTCGGGCCCGACGACATCGAGAAGGTCACCGGGCCGTCCGCGGTGCCGGCCGTGCCCGCGCAGCTGGCCAAGTGGCGGGGCCGCGGGACCGTCTTCGTCCACCCCGACCTCTCCGGTGGTGAGCAGGTCTGGACGGGCTACTGGGAGCGTTCCGCCGGAAGCCCCGGGGAGGGTGACGCGGAGAAGGGCATCCTCGAGGAGGGCCCCAACTTCCCGACCGCCTCGGCCGCGGTGACTTGGGGTCTGACCCGGACGCCCCGGGTGGTCGTCGTGGACACCGAGGGCAGCCTGTCCTGGGCCGGCGAAGGCGAACCCCCGGAAGGCATCGGCACTAGGTGGGAGCAGGCATGAGCGAGTTTGCTGCGGTTGACGTCATTCGGGCGAAGCGGGACGGGCACACGCTGTCCGACGCGCAGATCGACTGGGTGGTCGACGCGTACACGAAGGGTGTGGTCGCCGACGAGCAGATGTCCGCGCTGGCCATGGCCATCCTGCTGCGCGGCATGACGCCGGCGGAGATTGCCCGCTGGACCGCCGCGATGATCGCCAGCGGCGAGCGTCTGGACCTCTCCGCGGTGACCCGCCCGACCGTCGACAAGCACTCCACCGGCGGTGTCGGCGACAAGATCACGCTGCCGCTCACGCCGCTGGTCGCAGCCTGCGGCGCCGCCGTCCCGCAGCTCTCGGGCCGCGGCCTGGGCCACACCGGCGGCACCCTCGACAAGCTGGAGTCGATCCCCGGCTGGCGGGCCGGGCTGAGCAACGACGAGTTCGTCCGGCAGCTCCAGGACGTCGGTGCGGTCATCTGCGCCGCCGGCGACGGCCTCGCCCCCGCCGACCGCAAGCTCTACGCCCTGCGTGACGTCACGGGCACCGTCGAGGCCATCCCGCTGATCGCCAGCTCGATCATGAGCAAGAAGATCGCGGAGGGCACCGGCGCGCTCGTCCTCGACGTCAAGGTCGGCACGGGTGCGTTCATGAAGGACGTCGACATGGCCCGCGAGCTGGCCCGCACGATGGTCGAGCTGGGCAAGGCGCACCAGGTGCGGACGGTGGCGCTGCTCACCGACATGAACACCCCGCTCGGGCTCGCGATCGGCAACGCCGTGGAGGTCGAGGAGTCCCTGGAGGTGCTGGCCGGTGGTGGTCCCGCCGACGTGGTCGAGCTGACGCTGGCCCTGGCCCGCGAGATGCTCGCCGCGGCCGGCCTCGACGCCGACCCCGAGAAGGTTCTGCAGTCCGGCGCGGCCATGGACTCCTGGAAGGCCATGATCCGGGCCCAGGGCGGCGACCCCGACGCGCCGCTGCCCACCGCCCGCGAGACCGAGGTGCTGCGCGCGACGACCGCCGGTGTGGTCGAGAGCATCGACGCGCTCGAGGTCGGGCTGGCCGCCTGGCGGCTCGGTGCCGGACGGGCCCGCAAGGAGGACCCGGTCAGCTTCGGCGCGGGCATCATGCTGAAGGTCCGGCCCGGCGACACCGTGGCCGTGGGCGACCCGCTGCTCGAACTCCGTACCGATGAGGGGTCGAGGATCTCCGCCGCGCTGGCGGGGGCGGACGGGGCCGTGCGGATCTCGCAGAATGCGCCCGCCCCTACGCCTTTGCTGATCGACCGCATAGCCTGATCGGTCATGAAGGCCGCCCCCGATCCCCGAGCGGTGCGTGACGCCAGCCTGGACGAGCTCGAGAGGCTCGGCCTGCCGCTGCCGCCACCGGCGTTCCCGTTGGTGTGGGAGCCCGGCGACGGTGTCGAGCTGCGGGCGACGGGCGAGATCGAGGCGCGGGTGGCGGTTTTGCACGTGGTCGTGGCGCGCTGCTTCGGCATGCCCACCGAGATCGCGATGAGCTGGCTGCTCAGCTCGCACCTCGTGGACTTCGTCACACCGCCCGAGTGGCAGTTCGTGGCCGGCAGCAAGGGTGACCACCGGTCGTTCGTGCTGCACCACGACGCGGTCTTCGCGCTGGCCTGGGTGCTGGGGCTGAGCCGGCACCTCGACCCGACCGCGCCGCCGGAGGACCGGCTCATGCAGCAGATGCCGGACCTGCCGGGCGGCGAGCTGTTCGACCGGTGGCGGTCACGGGCGCTGGTCGCGCCCCGGGACGCGATCGAGGCCGCGGTGCTGCTGGACCTCTACTACTGCCTGGACTGGGCGTTCCAGGAGGCCGAGAAGGCCGGCGCGCCGGTCCCGGGCGAGGTCGACAGCAACGCCATCGGCCAGCGGAGGTGGGGTCTGGAGTGGGCGGTGGTGTTTTCCGGCCCCTATCACGAGGACCCACCGGAATGGGAGGAAGTTGATCTCTCGGTCTGAGGGCCGGGTCAACTTCAAGGTCTGGATCATGTCGTGCCTGGTTGCATGGTGCTGACCGTCGCTCCCGCCGATTGCCGGCTGCGTGCTCGGCAGGGCCCGGCTCACGCCGGGCGGTAGACCGTCACATCCACTGCCGCTGTCACCGTGATGTTCTCTGTTTGCAGGTCGGTGAGGGACACGTGGTGGGCGCTCGGGGTCATGCCGATCAAGGTTCGGACCTCGGCCGCAGTCAGGTGCATCTCGTGGCGCAGGGTCGTGGTGCCTTCGGCCTCGAACAGCGTGCCCAGGTTTTCGCTGACGCGGTCGGGCTTGGCGGGGTCGACGCCGATCAGGCCGTGGGCCTCGACCAGTTCGGCGAGATGATCCTGCGCCGGCGTGACGACGATCAGGGTGCCGTCGGAGTGGAGGACTCGGCGGAACTCCGGGCCGTTGCGGGGTGAGAAGACGTTCACGATCGTCGAGACGCAGACGTCCTCGAGGGGGAGCGGGCTCCACAGGTCGGTCAGGGCGGCGGCGGCTCTCGGGTGGGCGCGGGCGGCGCGGCGCAGGGCCGGCTTGGACACGTCTAGGCCCAGGCCGTACGCGTCGGGCCGGGCGTCCAGCAGGTGCGCCAGGTAGTGGCCGGTGCCCGTGCCCGCGTCGACGATCAGGCCGTCGTCCGGGCGTACCGTCTCGGTCAGGATCTTGGTGATGAAGGTGTAGTGACCGGCGGCCAGGAAGGCCTCGCGGTCCTCGATCATCGCGGCGGTGTCACCCGAGTGGGGCGAACGGCCCGCCGTCAGGTTCACGTAGCCCTGCCGCGCGATGTCGAAACTGTGCCGCCGGGGGCAGCCGAGGACCTGATCGCCGGTCCGCTCCAGCGCCTCGCGGCACACCGGACACCGCAGGTACGGCAATGCTCCGTCGATCATCCGCTGCTTCCCTCTAACATCTGTGGATGGTTGCCATCACCCACGCCGACATCGTCCAGGCCCCGAAAGCGCTGCTGCACGACCACCTCGACGGTGGACTGCGGCCGGCGACGATCGTCGAGCTCGCTGCCGGGATCGGGCACGAGCTGCCCGAGACGGATCCCGAGCGGCTGGGCGACTGGTTCGTGGCGGCGGCCGACTCCGGCTCGCTGGAACGCTACCTGGAAACGTTCGCGCACACCGTCGCGGTCATGCAGACCGAGGAGGGCCTGCACCGGGTGGCCAAGGAGTGCGCCCTCGACCTCGCCGCCGACGGCGTCGTCTACGCGGAGGTCCGCTACGCGCCCGAGCAGCATCTGGAGCGGGGTCTCACCCTCGACGCGGTGGTCGACGCCGTGCACGCCGGCTTCCGCGAGGGCTGCGCCGAGGCGGCCGCCCAGGGCAACCAGATCCGCATCGGCACGCTGCTGACCGCGATGCGGCACGCCGCCCGGTCGCAGGAGATCGCCGAGCTCGCCGTGCGCTACCGCGACACCGGGGTGGTGGGCTTCGACATCGCCGGCGCCGAGGCGGGCTTCCCGCCCACCCGGCACCTCGACGCCTTCGAGTACCTCCAGCGGGAGAACTTCCACTTCACCATCCACGCCGGCGAGGCGTTCGGGCTGCCGTCGATCTGGCAGGCCATCCAGTGGTGCGGCGCCGACCGGCTCGGTCACGGCGTCCGGATCGTGGACGACATCACCGGGACGAGTCTGGGGCGGCTCTCGTCCTACGTCCGGGACAAGCGCATCCCGCTCGAGCTGTGCCCGTCGTCCAACGTGCAGACCGGGGCGGCGCCGTCGATCGCCGAGCACCCGATCGGGCTGCTGCACGACCTCCGCTTCCGGGTCACCGTCAACACCGACAATCGCCTGATGAGCGGCACGTCCATGTCGCGGGAGATGGCCCTGCTGGCCGAGGCCTTCGGCTGGGGCTGGAGTGAACTCCAGTGGTTCACGATCAACGCGATGAAGTCGGCGTTCATCCCGTACGACGAGCGGCTGGCCATCATCAACGACGTGATCAAGCCGGCGTACGCGAAGTTGCTGTCCTAAAGTCCGCTTTTAAGCGGCATTGGCGACACGTCCGTACTTTCGTCTCGCGAAACTGGCGATTCGGCCAGCCACCTCATCCTTTCGGACAGATTGCTGTCTCAAACACTGCACAATCCGGCATCTTGCCTTGCCGTCCGGTCACGTGCGAGCAATCGTCTGTGCTGCCGCGATCGATGGTGGATCGGGCCGGACGGTGTGCGCGGGAACCCCGTGACACCGCCCAGGGTGAGTGACTTTGAGAGATGCAGTCATATACGAGCAGTGATGACCGACCGGCGATGTTCAACTCTTCGGACGCAACATCGCATCACACAAACGGTCCGGGTCAGGCTGCTCTTTCTCTTTGACACTCGTCGTGATGGAATCTCGGGGGCCCGACCGGTGAGTCGGCCGTGTGCGGTGCCCGGTGATCCGAAGGCCGGGTCCGAATCAGGAGGACGGTGACGTGAGCAAGCGCCCCAAGACGGCGAGCGGTGTCATGTCGCGTCTCCGCCGGCCGGCCGGCCGGCTGCGGGATCTGCCGATCTGGTCGAAGCTCGGGCTCATCATGCTCGTGCCCACCCTGGCGACGGTCATCGTCGGCACCAGCGGCCTGATCGACCACATCAACGAGGCCAGCAACGCCGAGCGCGCCCGCACCCTGTCGGTGCTGTCGCAGGCCGCCGGTGGACTCGTCGATCACCTGCAGAACGAACGTGCCTTCGGTGTGATGATCGCGACCACCAAGCCGAACACCCCGGAACGCGCCGCGGCCGACACGGCCTACAAGCGCGAGCACGCGAAGGTGGACGCGGCCAAGCTGCCCTACTCGCAGCAGAAGGCCGCTCTCGACGACGTCCCGAGCCAGGTCGCCACGCTCCTCCTGCGGCTGGACCGCAACCTCGAGGAGCTGCCCTCGACGCGCAGCCAGACGGCGAACGGCAAGCTGGAGCCCAAGGCGGTCGAGGACGACTACAACCCGCTGATCGAGGACCTCCTCAACGTCCGCGACGCGTCGGCCCAGCTCGCCCAGGACACCACGCTGAGTGACCGCCTGCGCGTTGTCGCCGCGGTCGCCCGCGCCAAGAACTTCATCGCCCTCCAGCGCGACGTCGGCCACAAGGTCCTCCAGAACAACGACTTCACCCCGACGCTCCGGCGTCAGTTCCTGGAGACCGACACCGGTTACACGATCGCCACGTCGTCGATGCGTCAGGTCGCCACCAACGACGAGCGCGCGCTCTTCGACCGGGTCGTCAACGGTCCCGCGCTGCGCGGTGCGACCAACCTGACCGGCCCGCTGCAGAACCTCGGAGCCAACCGCTCCAAGGAGATCGCGTTCAACCGCGAGCAGTGGGAAACCGCGATGATCGGCTACAACGACCTGTTCCGCAGCGTGGAGAACCGCCTCGACGTCCAGATCGTGGAACGGGCGACCGAGATCCGCGACGACGTGCAGACCCGGGTCTTCATCGAGACCAGCGTCCTGCTCGGCCTGCTCCTGCTGGCCATCGTCTTCGCCTGGCTGGTCGCCCGCTCGATGGCGCGCTCCCTCCGCGAGCTGCGTCAGGGTGCCCTCAACGTCGCCCAGTTCGGTCTGCCCCAGGCGGTCGAGCGGCTGCGTGACCCCGCACTGACCGGCTCACTGACGCCGGCCCAGGTGGCCGACCAGGTCGCCGAGCCGCTGCCGGTGCGCAGCCGGGACGAGTTCGGGCAGGTGACCGAGGCGTTCAACGCCGTTCACCTCGAGGCCGTCCGCACCGCCGCCGAGCAGGCCGCCCTGCGGTCCTCCGTCGCGACGATGTTCGTCAACCTCGCCCGCCGCTCGCAGATCCTGGTCGACCGGCTCATCGGTCACCTCGACCGTCTCGAGCGCGGCGAGGAGGACCCGGACCGTCTGGCCGAGCTCTTCCAGCTCGACCACCTGGCGACCCGGATGCGCCGGAACGACGAGAACCTCCTGGTTCTCGCCGGCGCCGACTCGACCCGTGTGCAGCGTGAGCCCGCCGCCCTGATCGACGTGCTCCGCGCCGCCCAGTCCGAGGTCGAGCACTACACGCGCATCGAGTTCGGCATGATCGACCGGGACATCGAGGTGTCCGCGCACGCGGTCAACGACATGGTCCACCTGGTCGCCGAGCTCTTCGACAACGCGACCGCGTTCTCCCCGCCGAACTCCCACGTCATCGTCGAGGCCCGGCGCCTCGGTGACGGCGCGGTGCTCTCGGTCGAGGACCGTGGCATCGGCATCAGCCGCGAGCAGCTGCGCGACCTCAACGAGCGGCTGGCCAACCCGCCCATGGTGGACGTGGCCGTCTCCCGGATGATGGGCCTGGTCGTGGTCGCCCGCCTGGCGACCCGGCACGGCGTCAAGGTCGAGCTCCGGCCGGCCGACACCGAGCGCGGCACGGTTGCGGACGTCGGTCTGCCGGTCAGCGTCATGGTGATGTCGGCCTCGGCCAACCGCCTGGCGCCTGCCGCGCACAACCCGTACGAGCAGCAGCAGCAGCAACGGCCGCAGTTCGCCGAGCCGCCGCTGGCCCTCGAGAGCGGCTCCAACGGTCGCGGTGGATACCCGGCCGGACGTCCGTTCGACCCGAACCCGCCGATGCCCGCCGGTGGCATGCTCGGCACGGGTGGCAACCGCTCGGTTCCCGCCTGGTCCGACCTGACCGGCGCGCCCTCGAACGGCTTCGAGCCCAGCGCCAACGGCTTCGGTGGCCCGTCGAACGGCTTCGGCGGTCCCAACGGCTTCAGCAACGGCTCGAACGGATCGAACGGCTCGAACGGTGCCAACGGCTTCCACGGCCCGCGCAGCAACGAGCCGATCCCGCCGCTGCCGCAGTCGCCGGCCGGCCCGCAAGGCTTCAGCGGCCCCGACGGCCTGCCGCAGCGTCGCAACGGTGAGAACCAGCGCCCCGAGGACACGGGCTCGTACGGTCACACCATCCCGCGTCAGCTGCCGGCCAACCCGGAGACGCAGAGCCGCAGCCCGTTCGTGCCGCCGGTGTCGGCGCCCCCGGTCCCGCCGGTCTCCGCGCCGCCGGTGCCGTCCGCCCCGCCGTACGGTGGTGGTCGCCCGGTGTCGTCGCCGCCCGCCTCGGGTCCGCCGGCCTCCGCGCCGCCGTACCAGCGGCCCGAGTCGGCGCCGCCCGCGCCGCAGTCGGCCGCCTCGGCCCCGCCGGCCTGGCCGCCGGTCACCACCGACCGCGAGTCCGGCCACACGCCGCACGTCCCGGAGAGCCTCGCGGCCGCCCTGGACATGACGGCAGAGCTTCCGCGGTACCGCGCGGACCGGGGTGCCACCGGTTCGCAGCCGCAGGTCGCCCGTCCGACCAACCCGCAGAACGGCACCCCGCAGTCCGAGGCAGAGCGGTCGGCCGCGGCCGCCGCAAAGGCCCACGAGGCTGCGGAAGCCCAGGCAGCCGCCGCTCAGGCGACCGCCGCCGCGCAGATCGCCGCGGCCCAGGCCGCTGCTCGTCAGCGCGCCGCGGGTGACTCGCAGGGTCAGTTCGCCGACGAGACGATGGAGCTGCCGATCTTCCGGGAGCTCGAGTCCGCCTGGTTCACGACCGCACGGCCCAACGAGCCCGCGAAACAGCAGGCACCCGTCGAGCCGAAGCCGAAGCCGGCCC
The DNA here is from genome assembly GCF_000494755.1 of Amorphoplanes friuliensis DSM 7358. Lineage (NCBI taxonomy): Bacteria > Bacillati > Actinomycetota > Actinomycetes > Micromonosporales > Micromonosporaceae > Actinoplanes > Actinoplanes friuliensis. Next base: position 8,619,296 of record NC_022657.1, on the reverse strand, counting down.
CTTCCGAGGGTCCCGACTCGGTGGTCACGACCCAGCGCTTCTCGACCGGGGAGCCCGCCCGCTCGGCCGGTGTGCCGCAGCAGGCTGCCTCGCCGGAGAAGCTCAACGGCGAACCCGCGTTCGACCGCGAGCCGGCCCGCGACCGGGACCCGGCGACCGTCGGCGCTGCCTCGTCCGCCGGTGCGGTCAACGGCAACGGGTCCGGCCCGTGGCAGACTGCCGCCGACGACGGCTGGCAGGCGGCCCGCAAGGCCGCCGAGATGCCCGTCGACACGACGACGACGGCCGGGCTTCCGCGCCGTACGCCGATGGCACAGCTCGTCCCGGGTGGTGTAGACCGGGCCGAGACCTCCGTTCAACGCCGCACTCCCGAAGCGGTCCGTGGGCTTCTGTCCGCGTACCACCGTGGTGTGCAGCGGGGTCGCACGAAGGAAAATTCGACCAACCCGGAGGAGACTCCGGGAGGGCAGCAGTCCTCGCAGGCTGGCAAGGAGCATGAAGCATGACAAGTACGCAGGATCTTGGTTGGCTTCTGGCCAACTTTGCCGACCGCGTTCCCGGGGTGGCGCACGCGATCGCGGTCTCCGCCGACGGTCTGCTTCTCGCGGCCTCCAGGGACCTTCCGCGGGACCGTGCCGACCAGCTGGCGGCCATCGCCTCCGGCCTGGTCAGCCTGACCCAGGGCGCCGCACGGTGCTTCGAGGGCGGTGCGGTGCTGCAGACGGTCGTCGAGATGGACAACGGGTTCCTCTTCCTGATGTCGATCTCCGACGGTTCGTCGTTCGCCGTGCTCGCAGCCCGCAGCTGTGACGTCGGACAGGTGGGCTACGAGATGGCGCTCCTGGTCGACCGGGTCGGCGAGGCGCTCACGCCCGCGCCGCGCTCCGCGGCTGGAGTGCTCGGCTGAACGGATGGTTAGCCGGCTCCGACCGGCATCTGTCCAAACGCTTGACGACAAGAGACACTTCTATGGGCCAAGGGATGGGGTGAGCGGTGACGATGCCCGAACGCGATGAGCCGACCGGCGCACTGGTCAGACCGTACGCCGTGACCCGTGGCCGAACCCGGCCGAAGCTTGAGATCGCGCTGGAAGCGCTTGTCGAGACGACCGTGCGTGGCCGTTCCACCGGAACGGGCAGGGGCGGGACAGAACACCAGTACATCGCGGCGATGTGCGACGGCGGCAGAGTTCAGTCGCTGGCCGAGATCGCCGCACGCATGCAACTACCGCTCGGGGTGGCTCGAGTGATCGTCGCAGACATGGCCACCGATGGCCTAGTCGCGGTGTACGAGCCGACATCGCTGGAGGATGAATCCGATGCGGTGGGTACGGAACTGCTGGAAAGGGTGCTGAGTGGACTTCGCAGGCTCTGACATGTCGCGCCGGCCGGCCGCCGGGCGTGTGACATCGGCGAAGATTGTCATCGCCGGTGGCTTCGGTGTCGGTAAAACGACGCTGGTGGGGTCGGTCTCTGAGATCACCCCACTGACCACTGAGGCGATCATGACCTCCGCCGGTGTCGGCGTCGATGACAACCGGCAGGTGCCGGGGAAAACGACGACGACGGCGGCAATGGACTTCGGCCGTATCAGCATCGACCGGGATCTGATCCTGTACCTGTTCGGAACACCGGGCCAGACACGTTTCTGGTTCATGTGGGACGAACTGGTCCGGGGCGCCATCGGTGCCGTCGTGATGGTGGATACGCGTCGGCTCGCCGATTGCTTCGCCGCCATCGACTTCTTCGAGCACCGACGGTTGCCGTACCTGGTCGCCATAAACTGCTTCGACGGTATGCAGTACCACAACGCCCAGGACGTTCGCGACGCGCTCGCGATCTCCAGTGACGTCCCCGTGGTGAGCTGCGACGCCCGTAACCGCGAGTCGACGAAGAACGTACTCATCTCGCTAGTCGAGTACGTCCTGACCATGCGTCGCTCGCGCGCGGTAGCGCCCGCCTGACAGGCTGCTGAAAGTCCCGCTCTGCCCGCCAGAGCGGGACTTTTGCACGCCCAAACTCCACCCCGACCGCTCCCAGATCACCCGCATGTCCGGCGGTCGACGCCCGGCCGGCCGGTACGGGTGGCGGCTCTTTAATCCCCCGGCACAACCAGACCTTGCCGTCCGCCTGCCCACAGCCTCGCGGACCACGTCGCCCCACGCCCCATCAGCCACGCCACCACGTCCGCGCGCGAAGCCCGGACCCAGGCTCGATGGCACACTGCCCCGCCGCGATGCCGCGATGCCGCGATGCCGCGATGCCGCGATGCCGCGATGCCGCGATGCCGCGATGCCGCGATGCCGCGATGCCGCGATGCCGCGATGCCGCGATGCCGCGAACGCTGAACGGCCCTGAAGCCGCCCGGACGATCCTCAACCGGGCCGCGGTTGAGCCACTCACCGCCTGGGCCCAGGAACGGCTCACAGGCACGCTCGCGGGCCGCCACCGGCCTTTGTGAGCTTGTCGGTGGCTCCCGCTACCATCCGCGCGTGACGATGTTGCCGACGCCGGAGCACGAGGACCGATTCTGGTCCCTCCTCGAGGAAGCCTGGGCACCCCAGAGCAAAAAGACCAACAAAGCGCGCCGCAAACTGGCCGAACGCCGCCCAGGCAAGGACGTGGACGTCGAAGACCTCGAGGAAGCCTGGGAAGACGTCCAGGAGCACCTCGAAGCCGCATGCGCCGAGCTCACGACCGAGGAACTCACCGACCTCGACCGCGTCGTGGAACGCAAGCTCTACAACCTCGACCGCGCAGACCTCCAAGAAGTCACCGACGGCTCCGACGACGGCTTCTTGTACGCCCGCGGCTTCATCGTGGCCATGGGCCGCACCTACTACGAAGCAGCGAAGGCCGAACCCCGCCTCGCCGTCCCCGATGCTGAGGCCGAGGAGATGTGCTACCTCTTCGCGCACCTGAACCAGAACCGCTTCGGCACGTTCCCAGAAACAAACTCCGGCATCAGCCGCGAATCCTGCTCCAACCCCACAGGCTGGCCCACCCTCACCAACTGACCCCAACCCGCCGGCCACGACGGCCCCGCCCTCACCCGAGCCGAGCACGCGTCGAGTCGAACAGCCACCGCTCGCCAACCTCTGCCCGCACCAGATCTCCCCAACGTGCGAGCAGGCGTGGCGCAGGCCCAGCCACCGAGCAGGGGCCTGGAACATCAGAGAAAGCGCCCGACAGCAGGCACCGGGCCGGCCCGGGCCCGGCACCGGGCGCCGGGAGTTGGGCGCCGGGAGTTGGGCGCCGGGCACCGGCAGCGGGCACTGGGAAGCAGGGACCGCAACCGGCGAGGTGCGCCGCCTGACCCCCCACCCACCCCGGCCTGCCCAACAAAATCCCCCGGCAGAACCACAACGCGGAAGCCAGACCACAAACCGCAAGGGGACCGCCCACCCCGGCCATCCACCCAGCAGCGAGCAACCAAGAACCCACCGCAAGAAATAGCCATGCAAGGTTGGGGGCCGGGGGTGACCAAGAACGGCATAAAACGCTCCACAGCCGTCTTGGTCACCCCCGGCCCCCAACCGTCCACCGCAACCAAACCCAAGCACTCAGGCCGCAGCCGACGACCACCTCCGAGGCTCGGGGTTCTGGGGAAGCGAAGCGCGGGGTGTGGGGGCGCGGGCGTCGGCACCCGGGGTGTGGGGCAGCGGGATGTGGGGCCCGGGGTGTGGGGGCGCGGGGCGTCAGCACCCGGCGTGTGGGGGAGCGGGGTGTGGGGCGCGGGGTCTGGGCGCGCACGCAGGCCGCACGGTGTGGGATTGCGAAACTCGGCGGCATTGGCGGGGCGGGGTGTGGGGCTGTGGTGGCGCGAGATGCTCGCCGAGCTCGCCGCGGACGGGACCCTGGCGGCGGGTACGCGGCTGCCATCCCCACGACGGGCGCTGGCTGCAAAGCATGATCCTGGCCCGGGCCGCCCAGGCGACTGCTCACTGTCGCAACTTCGGGGCCCGCAAACGACAGCGGCCACGCCCCCAGCTGGGAGCGTGGCCGCCGTACGCGTGCTTGTCAGCTGCTGCGGTACCCGGCGTTGCGGAAGTCCTCGGGCGTTCCGCCGTCGCGGCTGAAGTCCCAGCCGCCGGCTGATTCGCGGCCGGGGCGGCCGCCGATGGCGTAGCCGCCGATTTCTTGGCCTCGGCGCCAGCCGCGGAAGTAGCCGGTGGTGTGGGCGGCGATGCTGGCCGCGTCGCGGACGATGCGGAGGGGGCGTTCTTCGCGGAGCGGGGAGCCCGGGACCAGGTTGGCCTGGGGTACACGCTTCGGAAGACCAGCGGAGGTTTCTGCGGCCACCGACGGGGTGGCGGCTTTTTCAGCCGCGCGCCAGCCGGTGTCGGACGCGTTGGCCCATTCGAGGTTGTCGGAGGCTTCTTCGTCGTGGCCGGTGAACCAGGCGGAGCGGGCCGCCGCGAAGATCAGGAGGTCGCCGTCGCCTTCGGCCGGGACCGGGGGTGTGGTGCTGCGGTCGAGGGCGGTGAGGGTGGTGCGGCGGGCCATGGCGGCGCGGCCGTTGCGGCCGGGGCGGTCGTCGACGAGGCGCAGCGGGGGTGGTTCGGAGATGGCGGTGACGTCGGCGGGGGTGTTGGCCAGGCCGCTGAGCTGGGATTCGACCAGGCGGAGGGCTGGGGGCTCCTTCGGCATGTCCTGCCACGGCGGGCGGACACGGCCGTCGGTCGGCGGGCTGCTGACCGCGGCGGCCGGCGGAGTGGCGGCGTCGTCGTTGGTGTTCATGAGGGGCCAGTTGGCGCGGGAGCCGGGTTCTGGCATGTCCTGCGTCGACCGCTGGGCGGGCATGGGCAGGGAGTAGTCCGTGGCACCGTTCGCGGCTGGGGACTGCGGGGTGCTGCGGGTGCTCGGTCGCGGCGGGATGACTGTGCGCTGGCGTTCGGCGCGGGCGTTGCTCATCGCGGCGTTGGTCAGGGTGGGGCGGAAAGGCTGCCCGGAGTCGGCGGGTGGCACCGACGACGGGCGGGAGCCCGGCACGATCGGTGTCATGCCCGGCGGGGGCGGCGGGACCGAGACGGGGCGGCTGGCCGGGCCCGGGTTCGGGGTGCGGCTCGGGAGGCCTGCGGCCGGGGCGACCGGCGGCGGTGTGACGGGCCGCGGTGCCATCGGCGGGGGCATGATCGGCTCGGGGGCGACCGGCGGGCTGGTCAGCGGTCGCGGCATCGCGGGTGCGTTGCTCGCGGCGGCGGGCTCGGGGCGGCCGCGGCGGCCCAGTCGTGTGCCTGTGTCGGACGGGCGCAGACGGGTGCCGGTGTCGGAGGGGCGGCTGAGTCGGGTGCCTGTGTCGGACGGGCGCGCTGCCGGGGCACTGGCGGCGGGCTCGGCGGCACGGCGGGAGCCGGCTTGGCGGCGACCGGCGGCACCGGTGGCCGACTGGGTGCTGATGCGGGCGACGAGCGTGCCGACGAGAGCTTCGCAGGCGGAGTCGCACGAGCGCACAGCGCCGATGGCGTGGCGGACCGTGTCGGCGGCGGCGGGGGACAGCGACTTGTTGACGCCTCCGCGGCGCGGGGACTCGCTGATGGCCACGACCAGGGCGGTGACGGCGGCGACGACCTGGTCGTCGGTGCCGGCGCCGGCGCGGGTGAGTTCGGCGGCGACGTCCTCGGCGACCTGTTCGGCGTCGTGGCCGCGGCCGGTGAGGCGTCCGGGCTCGGGCAGCGCGTCGAGCACGGCCAGGGCCAGCGGATGCGCCGGGTCCGGGTAGGCCCTCAGCGCGGCCGGGTAGAGCTCACGCAGGACCTCGCGCAGCGCGGAAGCCGCGGAGTGTCGCCCGTTGAGCATCGCGACGTGTGCCGCGAGGACGGGCTTGTAGCTGATCAGCTCGCGGGGAGCCGGGATGGTGGCTGCGGCGATCACACCGGCCTGCAGCGCGCGGGCCAGGCCCACGGCGCGGCGGGCGGCCGGGGGCGCCGAGATCTCGTCGGGGGACTCGTCGTCGGCGAACCGTTCGGCGAAGTCGTCGGTCGAGTCGTCGTCGGCAACGACCAGGGGACGGCCGGCTGCGGTGAGCAGCGACGTGACCATGTGGTCGTCGCTGTCGGCGGCGACCGCGGCGTCCGCGAATCCACTCGTCCGTTCCACGAGAAGCGTGCCCAGCTGGGCATAACCCGCAGGGTCGTCGCTGATCTCGTGGACGCCGAGCAGCCTTCCCGCGTCGTCCACCACGGCGATGGTCAGTTGCGATCCGGCCGTAGCCGAACGCACCGTCTCATCAGCCGACGCCAGACCGCAGTACACGCGCACGAGCGCCACGGCGTCGTCCTCCTCCCCGGGACTGCTGTATTCGGCCAAGGACTGATAGTCCCCGCTGACGGGTCAGTCGCGCCAGTCCACAGCGGCAGAGATCTTGCCGATAATCGAACGCCAACCCAGACTCGCCTGTTGTGCCCCGATTTTACGGAGCTTCCGGCGTCCGAAGAAACCGCCCATTCCGCCACTCTCCGCGGACCGGAGGGACTCGTCCAGGTCGTCGAGCGGTGAACCGGGCGCCAGGGCCAGGATCACCGGCTTCAACCGGAGCCCGTGACCCAGGTCACGGGCCACCTCGCCGGCGGCGATGAGCAGGGGCAGGTCCCACGTGTCGTGCCCGCCCCGCAGGTTTTCCACGACGAGGTCCAGCTCGTAGCGGTCGTCGGCGGCCGGGTCGATGTCGGACGACTGTACCCGCTCGGCGACGGTCGCCCAGGTGTCGAGCTGTGCGAGGTCGTGCGGAGCACCCGATCGAATGAAGGAGACCAGCGATTCGGGGGTCTTGAAGGTGAGCAGCTTGCCCTTGTGGCTGAGGAAGATGGGCACTTCCTCGTCGGCTTCCTCGGCTTCGGTCTCGTCCGGCTCGTCGGCGAAGTCGGCCGCGTCGGGCTCCTCGACGACCTCTCCGTCCTCGGTGACGACCTTGTTGTCCGACTTGCGGTCGGCCTTGGAGTCCGTCTCGCCCTCGGCGACCAGCGCCGAGAACTCGTCGTCGACGATGACGCCTTCCTCCTCGGCGCGGCGGGCCGCGGCGCGGCGCTCACGGGCGTCGAAGGGGTCGTCCTCGTCGGTCTGGATCTCGGTCGGCGTCAGCTCGGAGGCGAGCCTGTAGGCCCGGAGCGTGAGTCCGACGCCGCCCGGCATCGCGATCTCGATGGGGGCGATGCGTACCTCGTCCCACAGCTCACGGCCGGAGAGACCATCCTCGACGACGGCCTTCTCTTCCTTGACCGTCGAGCCCTCTTCGGGCGACTGGCTGGTCACGGTGACCTCCGGGTTGGTTCAAGCGAGCTGTTCGGACGGGTGAGTCTGGGCACACACCTTAGTGGGCGCTGCTGAAAGGTGGCAGACCGAGGTCAGAAACCCTTCGGGTGCCACACCGTCTTGGTCTCCAGCAGCGCGGTCATCGGGTGCAGGCCGGGGTCGGCGGTGAAATCGGGTGTGTCCACCGGTGGGCGGAGCACCCGCTTGAGGTTGCCGGCCGCGGCTCGTTCCAGGTCGGCGGCGAGTCCGGTGTCCGCCACGCCGGTGAGGTCGAGCGCGTTGACGTCGTCGTGGGACGCCAGCCAGGGCGCGGTCTCGGCGGCGTGTCCGGTGAGAATGTTCACCACACCGCCGGGCACGTCGGACGTGGCCAGCACCTCGGCCAGCGTCACGGCGACCTGGGGGCTCGCGGCGAGCACCACGACCGTGTTGCCGGTCACGATGGCGGGCGCGATGACGCTCACCAGTCCCAGGAACGACTCCGGTGCGACCACGCCGACCACGCCGGTCGGCTCGGGCGCGGAGATGTTGAAGAACGGGCCGGCGACCGGGTTGGCTCCGCCGTGCACCTGGGCGATCTTGTCGGACCAGCCTGCGTACCAGATCCAGCGGTCGACGGCGGCGTCCACCTCGGTGGCCGGAACACCCAGGGTGACGAACTCGCCCCGCCGCGCCTCGATCATCTCGGCGATGCGGTAGAGCACCTGACCCCGGTTGTACGCGGTCGCGCCGGCCCATTTCGGCTGCGCCTTCCGGGCGGCCACGACGGCGTCGCGGGCGTCCTTGCGGGAGGCGAGGGCCACGTTGTCGCCGTCCACGAGATAGGTCCGTCCTGATTCGCTGCGCGGGAACGCCCCGCCGATGTACAGCTTGTAGGTCTTGCGGACGCCGAGCCGTGCGGGCGCGGTGACGGCGGCGACCTTGGCCGGCTTGTCGGACTTAGGCAAGGTAGGCCTCCAGGCCGTGCCGGCCGCCTTCGCGACCGTATCCGGACTCCTTGTAGCCGCCGAACGGCGACGTCGGGTCGAACTTGTTGAACGTGTTGGCCCACACCACGCCGGCGCGCAGCTTGTCGGCCATGGCGAGGATCAGCGAGCCCTTCTCGGTCCAGACACCGGCCGAGAGACCGTACGGCGTGTTGTTCGCCTTCTCGATCGCCTCGTCGGGTGTGCGGAAGGTCAGCACCGACAGGACCGGGCCGAAGATCTCTTCGCGGGCGATGCGGTGCGCCTGGGTCACCCCGGTGAAGATCGTGGGGGCGAACCAGAAGCCCTGGGACGGGAGCTCGCACGGCGGCGACCAGCGCTCGGCGCCCTCGGACGCGCCGATGTCGGACAGCTCGCGGATGCGGGCGAGCTGGGCCGCCGAGTTGATCGCGCCGATATCCGTGTTCTTGTCCAGCGGGTCGCCGACCCGCAGCGTGGCCATGCGGCGCTTGAGTGCGGTGAGCACCTCGTCGTACGCGGACTCCTGCACCAGCAGTCGTGAGCCCGCGCAGCAGACGTGCCCCTGGTTGAAGAAGATGCCGTTGACGATGCCCTCGACGGCCTGGTCGATGGGCGCGTCGTCGAAGACGATGTTGGCCGCCTTGCCGCCCAGCTCGAGGGTCAGGCGTTTGCGGGTGCCCGCGACGGACCGGGCGATCTGCCGGCCGACCTCGGTCGAGCCGGTGAACGCGACCTTGTTGACGTCGGGGTGCTCGACGAGCGTCCGGCCGGTCTCGCCGGCGCCGGTGATGATGTTGACGACGCCCGGGGGCAGGTCGGCCTGGCGGCAGATGTCGGCGAAGAAGAGCGCCGACAGCGGCGTGGTCTCGGCCGGCTTGAGCACGACGGTGTTGCCGGCGGCCAGGGCGGGGGCGATCTTCCAGGCCAGCATCATCAGCGGGAAGTTCCACGGGATGACCTGGGCGGCGACACCCAGCGGCTGCGGGTTGGCGCCGAACCCGGCGTACGCGAGCTTGTCGGCCCATCCCGCGTAGTAGAAGAAGTACGCGGCGACCAGCGGCAGGTCGACGTCGCGGGACTCCTTGATCGGCTTGCCGTTGTCGAGGGACTCGAGCACGGCCAGCTCGCGGGAGCGTTCCTGGATGATGCGCGCGATCCGGAAGAGGTACTTGGCGCGTTCGGCACCGGGCAGCGCCGACCAGGGGCCGAACGCCCGGCGCGCCGCGGCGACGGCCAGGTCGACGTCCTCGGCACCGGCCGACGCGACCTCGGCCAGGACCTCTTCGGAGGCGGGGTTGACGGTCTTGAAGACGCCGCCGGACGACGACGCGGGAACGAACTCGCCGTTGATGAACAGGCCGTACGAGGGAGCGATGTCGACGACCGAGCGGGATTCGGGTGCGGGTGCGTATTCGAACATGGCCTCAGTCCAGCGTGAAGTAGTCCGGGCCGGCGTAGTGGCCGGTCGTGAGCTTGGTCCGCTGCATGAGCAGGTCGTTGAGCAGCGAGGAGGCGCCGAAGCGGAACCAGTCCGGGTCGAGCCAGTCGTCGCCGACCGTTTCGTTGATCAGCACGAGGTACTTGATGGCGTCCTTGGTGGTGCGGATGCCGCCGGCGGGCTTCACGCCGACCTGGCGGCCGGTCTGGGCCCGGAAGTCGCGCACGGCCTCGAGCATGACCAGCGTCACCGGGAGCGTCGCGGCGACGGGCACCTTGCCGGTGGACGTCTTGATGAAGTCGGCGCCGGCCAGCATGGCCAGCCAGGACGCCCGCCGGACGTTGTCGTAGGTGCCGAGCTCGCCGGTCTCCAGGATCACCTTGAGGTGGGCGGAGCCGCACGCCTCCTTGACCGCGACGATCTCGTCGTACACGTGGTCGTAACGGCCGGAGAGGAACGCGCCCCGGCTGATGACCATGTCGATCTCGTCGGCGCCGCCGGCGACGGCGTCGCGGGTGTCGGCCAGCTTGACGTCGAGCGGGGCCTGCCCGGAGGGGAAGGCCGTGGCGACGCTGGCGAGGTGGACGCCGGTGCCGGCCAGGACCTCGGCGGCGACCGGGACCATCGCCGGGTAGACGCAGATCGCCGCGACGCTCGGGCAGGTGGGGTCCGAGGGGTCGGGGCGGACGGCCTTGGCCGACAGCGCGCGGACCTTGCCGGGGGTGTCGGAGCCCTCCAGCGTGGTCAGGTCGACCATGCGGATGGCGAGGTCGATCGCGGCCGCCTTGGCGGTCGTCTTCACCGACCGGGTGCCGAGGGATGCCGCCCGCGCCTCGACCCCGACCTTGTCGACCCCGGGCAGTCCGTGCAGGAAAGATCGGAGGTTGAAGGCGGAACCGGACACGTCGGGCAGCCTCGACGTCGCTGTCGCAGTCATGAGAGGGATTCTACGCGGCCCTCCGGCAGTTGATCTTGGAGAACCCCGGTAGGTTGATCGGCGTGGACGTACTCGTCGTTGATCACCCGTTGGCCCAGTCCCGACTCACCGTCATGCGTGACGCCGAGACCGACTCCGGAGCCTTCCGCGCCGCCCTGCACGAGCTGACCACCATGGTCGTGTACGAGGCCGCCCGCACCTTCGCCGTCGAGCAGTTCCCGATCACGACGCCGGTCGCGCCGACCGAGGGCACCCGGCTGGCCAACCCGCCGCTGATCGTGCCGGTGCTGCGGGCCGGTCTGGGCATGTCCGACGCCGCCCTGGCCCTGTTGCCCGAGTCGTCCATGGGTTTTGTCGGCCTGGCGCGCGACGAGGCTACGTACGAGCCCCGGGCGTACATGGAATCCCTGCCCGGTGATCTGTCGGGTCTGCCGGTGCTGGTCCTCGACCCGATGCTGGCGACGGGCGGCTCGCTCGTGCACTGCTGCCAGTTGCTGGTCGACCGTGGCTGCACTGACGTCATCATCTGCTGTGTGCTCGCCGCTCCCGAGGGCATCGAGCGGCTGCGCGACTCCGGTCTGCCGCTGCGCCTGGTCACGGCCAGCATCGACGAGGGCCTGAACGAGAAGATGTACATCGTGCCGGGCCTCGGTGACGCCGGTGACCGCCAGTTCGGCGGGATGCCGCGCTTCTAGGAGAAGCTCCAGCTCTGGGCCTTGCCGTCGGCGAAGGGCATGACGCCGTGGAAGGGCCGGGGCTCGTCGGCGAAGACCAGCGGCAGGAAGTGCCGGTCGGACTCCCACATCGGCAGCTTCCCGGCGAGGACGTCGGCGATGTCCATCCAGTGCAGGCTGCCCTCGTCGTTGCCGGCCAGCGGCGTGCCGCTCCAGGCCGGTACGCGGAAGAGGAAGCCGAACCAGTTCTCGCCGTTGCGCCCGAACCCGGGCCAGGAGATCGTCCCGGCGAGTTCCACGGAGAGTGACTCCAGTCCGGACTCCTCGCGGATCTCGCGGCGCATCCCGGTGACCACGTCCTCGCCGGGTTCGAGCTTGCCGCCGAGACCGTTGTAGTAGCCGTAATGGATGTCGTCGGGGCGTGTGTCCCGCCGGATCATCAGTACCTTCCGGCGGTCCGGGGAGGTCACGTAGCCCAGTGTCGCGAGGATCGCTTGCACGGCGGTGCACCTTAATACATCGGGTGAAAGTCACTCACATAGACGGTGTCTGTGTTGCGGGTGAAGCGGAGCCCTATCCTGCTGGAATGGCGAGTTCCGTGCTGAGCATCGTGGTGCCCATCTACAACGTGGCGCCCTACCTCGACGAATGTCTCGAGTCCATCGCCATCCAGACGCGGGGTGAGCTCGAAGTCATCCTGGTCAACGACGGTTCGAAGGACGACAGCGGCGACATCGCCGAGCGGTTCGCGGCCAAGGACTCCCGCTTCAAGGTGGTGCACAAGGAGAACGCCGGTCTCGGTGCGGCCCGCAACACGGGCCTCGAGCACGTCACGGGCGACTACCTCATGTTCATGGACAGTGACGATGCCCTGCCCGCGTACACCGCGGAGCTGCTCGTCGGGATCCTCGAGAAGACCGGCTCGGACTTCTCCTGCGGCAACGTCATGCGGCTCAGCAGCAAGGGTCTGATCCAGTCCGGCATGCACCGGGACATCTTCCAGAACACCAAGCTGCGCACCCACGTCGACCAGCAGCCCGCCCTGCTCGGTGACCGGACGGCGTGGAACAAGGTCTACCGCAAGACCTTCTGGGACGCGCAGGGCCTGCGGTTCCCGGAGGGTGTGCTCTACGAGGACACCCCGGTCACCGTCCCGCTGCACGTGCTGGCCAAGAGTGTCGACGTCATCGACGTGCCGATCTACTACTGGCGGGAGCGCGAGGGTGACGACAAGTCGATCACCCAGCGTCGCGAGGAGCTCAAGGCCTTCACCGACCGCCTGGAGAACTGCTGGCAGGTCAGCCGGCTGCTCGGCGAGTCCGGCCACCACGCGACCAAGCGCCTGTACGACGAGACGGTGCTGACCGGCGACCTGAACCTCTTCGTCAAGGTGCTGCCGATCGTCGACGACGAGTACAGGCGCGTCTTCATGGAGCGCACCAACGACTACCTCGACACGATCGACCCGGAGGCGATCCTCGAGCTGCCGGCGAACCAGCGGGTGCTCTGGACGCTGATCCGCAACCGGATGCTGCGCGAGGTCCTCGAGCTCGTCCCGGTCATGCGGAAGCAGCGGCGGATCGCCCGCAAGGGCCTGCGCCGCTACCACGACATGGACCTGTACCACGAGAAGCTGCCGCAGCTCCCGCCCGAGCTGTTCGCCGCCGGTACGCCGCGCCCCCGCACCAAGGTGCACGACGTCTCCTGGCGCGACGGCAAGCTGCACATCCGCGGGCACGCGTTCATCCCCGGGCAGTCCTCGCCGCGGCCGTGGAGCACCTCGCGGCTGATCTGGCTCAAGGAGGGTTCGGGCCGGCGGACCAAGCGCACCCCGCTGATCACGCGGCGCTGCATCGACGCGACCGCGGACCACGGTTCGCCCCAGAACACCTACGACTGGTCCGGCTTCGACGCCGTCATCGACCCGCAGTCCCTGCGTACCCCCGAGGGGACCTGGAAGAACGGGACCTGGACCGTGGTGACCGGCGTGGTCGGTCTGGGCCGGATGAGCAAGGGCTCGCTGGAGATGGGGCAGCCCGCCAACCCGGTCAAGCTGACCGGCCTGGACGTCGGCGACGACGTCCGGATCACACCGTTCGTCAAGCAGGGCCGGCTGCGTGTCCGCGTCGAGCGAGTGCCGGCGCGCCTGACCGGCGGCCGTCTCAACGGTGATCACCTCGAGGTCGAGGGCCGGCTCCACAGCGACGCCCTGGTCACCAGCGTGACGCTGTCGCGGATCGACGGTCTGACCTGGCGGCGGTACCCGGTCGAGCTCGACGGGGAGAAGTTCCGCTTCCGGATCCCGGTCGGCGACGTGCAGCGCGAGGGGCTGACCTATCAGCCGCTGCGGATCGCCGAGCCCACCGACCGGTTCCGGATCGAGCTGGCCGTCGGCACCAAGCGCAGCGGTGTGGTCGCCTGCGGCATCGCCGACGACTTCAGGTGGGACCCGATCGATCTCGGTGCGCTGAGCGTTCACGTGCACGCCGCGCTCTCCGGTGAGGCCCAGCTGGTCGCCATGCCGACCGGCCCGGTGCTGACCGGGGTGAGCACGGCCGACCGCAAGTTCCGGTTCACCGGCCGCGTCCCTGGTCAGGTGGGCCAGTTCAAGTTGGTGCTGCGGCCGTTCAACGCCCGCGAGACCTGGAGCTTCCCGGCCGAGGTGGCCGCCGACGGCACCTGGTCGGTCGAGGTCGACCCGATCGCGGTGCCCAACTTCGACGCCCACGTCCGCATCCGTACGGGCATGTGGAACGTCCTGTACCGCGACGGCAACGGCCCGGTGCAGCCGCTGCCCGCGGTCGCCGAGGCCATGGCCTCCCTGCCGTTGCCGCTGGCCGGTGACTCGCCGCGGGTCTCGCTCGAGTGGCTGACCGACGAGCGGGTCGTGCTGCGGGTCCGCAGCGCGCTCACCGACGAGGAGCGTGGCCGCGCCAACCAGTCCCGCCTGCGCGAGAAGGAGTATCCGTCGCTGCGCGAGCAGCCGTTGCGCGACGTCGTGCTCTACAACAGCTTCACCGGCCGGCAGTACTCCGACAGCCCGCGGGCCGTCCACGAGGAGCTGGTCGCGCGCGGTGCCAAGCTCGAGCACCAGTGGGTCACGACCGACGGTCAGGCGCCGTTGCCGCACACGGCCGACCCCGTCGCGCTGTGGAGCCGCCGCTGGTACGAGTCCCTGGCGACCTCGCGGTACATCGTCACCAACCAGCACCTGCCGGAGTGGTTCAAGCGCCGCCCGGGCCAGATCGTCGTGCAGACGTGGCACGGCACGCCGCTGAAGAGGATCGGCTTCGACATCGCGGACGTGCAGTTCACCGACCGCCGCTACCTGGAGAAGCTGGAGCTGGAGGCGCCGAACTGGAGCTTCCTGGTCTCGCCGAACACCTTCAGCACGCCGATCCTGCGCCGCGCCTTCAAGTACGACGGCGAGCTCATGGAGATCGGTTACCCCCGGAACGACCTGCTGTTCAAGGACCGGGCCGAGATCAAGGAGCGGGTCCGCAAGGCGGCCGGCATCCCCGAGGGCAAGAAGCTCGTCGTGTACGCCCCCACCTGGCGCGACGACGAGTACAGCGGCGGCAGCTATCAGATCTCCATGAAGATCGATATCCTGGACGCGGCGGAGAAGCTCGGTGACGACCACGCGCTGCTCGTGCGCCGCCACCCGAACGTCGTCGACGAGATCCCGGGCAACGGCGACGGCTTCGTCTACGACATGTCGACCTACCCCGACATGGCGGATCTGCTGGCAGCGGCGGACATCCTGATCACCGACTACTCCTCGGTGATGTTCGACTTCGCCAACACCGGCCGCCCGATGCTGTTCTTCACGTACGACCTCGCGCACTACCGCGACGAACTTCGCGGGTTCTACTTCGACTTCGAGCAGGAGGCCCCGGGCCCGCTGCTGTCGACGTCGGAGGAGGTGGTGGCGGCGATCAGGGACATCGACGCCATTGCCGCCCGCTACACCGACCGCTACCGGGCTTTCGCCGCCAAGGGCTGCGACCTGGACGACGGCGCCGCCACCGGGCGCCTGATCGACGGCATGCTGGCCGCCGGAAAGCAGGGAAAGACGCGATGAGCGAACCGACGAAGGCGACGTTCTTCCACAAGGTCCGCCGCCGGATCGCCGGGAACCCGACTCCTGACGCGCGCCTGCTGAAGGCCCTCAAGGAGCAGTCGACCGAGGCGAAGAAGCAGGCCGCCGAGGTCCGCAAGCACGAGCAGTCGACGACCAAACTGCTCACGGACATCCGCTGGGAGATGCGCGAGCAGCGCAAGTACCTCGAGGGTTTCCGGGCGCTGGCGGCCCGGGACACCTTCGCCGAGATCCGCGAGTTCACCGACGCGTGCCAGCTCAACTTCGAGGACACCGTCCGCAAGGTCGCGCAGGAGCGGATCAGCCTGGCCCGTTTCGGCGACGGCGAGCTCAAGACGATGCTGCGGCCGGAGTTCAACCTGCGCTTCCAGCCCTGGTCGGCCGGGCTCGCCGGTGACCTGCGGCAGGTGCTGCGGATGGACGGGTACGACCGCGACAAGCTGATGGTCGCCTTCCCGTACACGTTCCGCAACGTCCACTGGACCGGCGTCTGGCTGGACATCTGGCCCGAGGTGAAGCCGCTGCTGGACACCTCGCTCACCTGGGGGATGGCGCACGTCTCCCGCCCGCAGTACTTCCACCACCTCGGCCGCCAGGGTGTGCAGCTGTGGCGTGACGTGTGGGACGCCAAGGAGATCGTCATCGTCACCGGTGAGGGCTCCCGCTTCGTTCTCGAGCCGGCTCTCTTCGACAACGCCAAGTCGGTCGAGTTCGTCTATTCGACGGCCGTCAACGCGTACGCCGACCTGCCGCGGCTGATGCCCCTGCTGGAGTCCCAGGACCCGGAGAAGCTGTTCCTGATCGCGCTCGGCCCCACCGGCACCCTGCTGGCGGCCAAACTGGCGCAGGCCGGGCGCTGGGCGATCGACATCGGGCACATCAGCGAGAGCTACGCCAACGTGTTCGAGGGCGGCAAATGGCCCGAGGACATGGGCGTCCTCAAGAAGTAGCCGATAATCGGGACGGCTGGTCGTTGCTCAGGTGACACCGGCCACTATCGTTTTCGCCATGACCTCCATCGCGCTCGCTGAGGAACTCCTCCTCCTCGCGTACGACGACCAGACCGGCAAGGCGACCGGTTCCCGCATCGGGCTCGACCTCGGCATGTCCGCGGCCGTGCTGGTGGACCTCGCGCTGGCCGGCCGGATCGCCTACGTGAACGGGAACCTGGTCGTCAACGACCCCACACCGATCGGTGACCCCATCGCCGACCTGGTGCTCGCCAAGGCCGCGGCGGACGAGCCGCACACCCCGGCGCAGTGGGTCCAGCGTCTGCGGCACAACCTGCGCAACCGGGTCCTGCAGGACCTGATCGCCCGGGGCGTCGTGCGCGACGTGGACGAGACCCAGATGGGTCACATCCACGTGCACCGTTATCCGACGGCCGACCCGGCCTACGAGGCCGAGATCCGCAAGCGGCTGGCCGAGGCGCTGATCACCGATGCGCCGCCGGACGAGCGGACGGCCGCGCTGGCCACCCTGCTCGTCGCGACCCGGATGGAGCCGGCCCTGCGCCTGCCCCCGGAGGAGGCGGCGCGCGCCCACGACCGGCTCGAGCAGATCGCCAACGGCGCCGGCTTCTCCGGCACCGTGAACATCGAGGACTCGATCGTGCGCCCGAGTGTCGCCCTGGTGGTGGCCACCCTGGGCCGGGCGATCCAGGCCGCCCTGGGGGCCCCGAAGACCCTGTGACGGCCCCCGGGGCAGCCTCGGGTCAGTCCAGGCCGAGCGCGGTGGCGATCTCCGGGCGCAGGCCGCGGGTCAGCGCCGCCTCCGCGCGGAGCCGGGCCGCGGCCAGGTCACCCTGGGCGACCGGTTCGACCACTTCCAGGTACGCCTTGAGTTTCGGCTCGGTCCCCGACGGGCGGATCACCACGCGGGCCCGGGAGGTGCGCAGGGTCAGCACGTCGGCATCGGGCAGCCGGTCCTCGACACCGGTGACCTCGTCGCCCAGCAGGGTGGCGGGCGGGCCGGTGCGCACCAGGGCCATCGCGCGGGAGATCTCGGTCAGGTCCTCGACCCGCACCGAGAGCTGCCCGGTGCGGTGGACGCCGAACTCCAGGTCCAGGTCGTCGAGACGGTCGGCGAGCGACTTGCCCTCGGCCTTGAGCGCTGCCGCCATCTCCGCCACCATCAGCGCGGCCGTGATGCCGTCCTTGTCGCGGACCAGGTCGGGGGCGACGCAGTAACCGAGCGCCTCCTCGTACCCGTACGCGAGCTTCTCGGCGCCGCGGACGATCCACTTGAAGCCGGTCAGGGTCTCCGCGTACGGGACGTCGCGGGCGGTGCAGAGCGCGCGCAGCAGGGTGGACGAGACGATCGTGGTCGCGTACGTGCCGGAGACGCCGCGGCGGATCAGGTGGTCGGCGAGCAGGATGCCCAGCTCGTCACCGGTGAGTGGCCGCCAGGTGCCGGGCTCGTCGCCGGGCAGGGCCACGGCACAGCGGTCGGCGTCGGGGTCGTTGGCGATGGCCAGGTCCGCGTCGACACGTGAGGCCAGGTCGAGCAGGAGGTCCATCGCGCCCGGCTCCTCCGGGTTGGGGAACGCGACGGTCGGGAACTCCGGGTCCGGTTCGGCCTGCTCGGCCACCACGGCGGGCTCCGCGAATCCCGCCCGGGCGAAGGCCGCGGCGAGCACCTTGCCACCGACACCGTGCAGGGGCGTGTACGCCACCCTCAGGTCGCGCGGGCCGGCCGGGACGACGGCTGCGGCACTGTCCACGTACCCCTGGAGGATCTTGTCGTCGAGGACCGTGCCGGGAGCACCCAGCGGGACCTCGGTGACCGCGCCTACCGCCTGGATGGCGGCCTCGATGCCCGCGTCGGCGGGCGGGACGATCTGGGCGCCGGCGCCGCCGGGCCCGCCGAGCTGCGCGCCCAGGTAGACCTTGTAACCGTTGTCCTGGGGCGGGTTGTGGCTCGCGGTGACCATGACCCCGGCGACCGCGTCGAGGGCCCGCACCGCGTAGGCGAGCACCGGCGTCGGGAGCGGCCCGGGCAGCAGCAACGCCTCGCGCCCGGCCGCTGTGGCGACGCGGGCGGTCTGCCGTGCGAACTCCTGCGAGCCGTGCCGGGCGTCGTACCCGATGACCAGCGGTCCCTGGCCGCCCTGCGCCGCCAGCCAGCCGATCAGACCGGCTGCCGCGCGGGTGACGACGGAGAGGTTCATGCCGTTCGGCCCGGCACGCAACCGGCCTCGCAGACCGGCTGTCCCGAAGGTCAGCGGTCCGGCGAAGCGGTCGGCGAGCTCACCGGCGCTCTCCGGGAGCCGCGCGAGCAGCTCCCGGATCTCGTCACGCGCGGCCGGGTCGGGATCGTCGGCGAGCCAGGTCTCGGCCAGCCTGCGAAGGTCATCGGTTGCCATGCTCTGTGGATAGCACGGCCGGGCGGGTCAGCTCGCCTTGAGGGCGAAGGTCTTGGCCATCTCGTCGAAGTACTGCTTGCTGTCGGCGAACTGCGACTCGGTGGTCGTGAGGTAGAACGAATACATCTTGCCGCCGCTGGTGGTCTGCCGCCAGATGCCGTGACGCATGCTGTCGCCCTCACCGCAGGTGTACTCGAACTGAGCGGCCGGCAGGCCCGAGATCTCCTCGTCGGTCGCGCCGAGGTGCTTGAACGGCTTCGGGCAGGCCTTCGACTTCTTGAGTGTGCCCGGCGCCGTGGTCTCGACGAACTTCTTCGGCGCGATCGAGCCGGGCTCGATCAGCACGCGGACCTTGGTCGACTTGTCCTCCGGGTCGATGTAGTCGACCCAGTTGCCCGTCGCGGCGCGGGTCCAGCCCTTCGGCACCTTCACCGTGACGGCCTTGTCGCCCTTGTAGTCCTGCGTCGGGAAGGACGCCGGCACCACCTGGTCACCGGCCGTGGGCTGGTTGGGCGGCGTGCCGGGGTCGTCGTCGCCACCGGTCAGTGAGATCACCAGCACCAGCAGGACGATCACCGCGAGGGCGCCGCCACCGGCGATGAGCTGGGTGTTGCGCGGCCAGCCCTTGACCGTGGTGACGGCCTGCTCGGTGGTCCGGCGGACCGTCGTGACGGTCTTGTCGATCATCGCCCGGCGCTTCGCGGAGGGACTGGTCACGACCGTGCCGGGCAGCGGGTCGCGGGCGGCCCGGGCGCCGTCCCACTGCCGCCGCGGCGGCAGCACGCTGGTCTCGTCGCTCTCCGAGGAGCCCGACGGCGGGATGACGCTGGTGCGGTCGTTGGAAAGCGGAGGCGGGGGCGGGTAGGCGCCGGTCGGCGCACTGGCGGCCGCGGCCTCCGGGGCACGCCGGCGGCCACCACCGGAAGCCGGCGGCGAAACCGGTGCGGTGGCGTCCTCGTCCTTGAGCTTGGCCAGCCGCCCGGTGAGCGACTCACCGGGGGCGAGCATGGCCCGGCCGCCGATCTGGCCGCTGGGCTTCGGCTGCTGCGGAGGCGGGATGGGCTGCGTCTCGGCCGCCGGCGGCCGCTGCGACGGAACCACCGAGTAGGGGTCCGTCATCATGTGCGGCGGCGCCTTGCTGGCCAGTGGGCCTGCCAGCTGCTGGCGGAGCATCGTGCGCGCGGTCGGCACGTCGAACCGCCGGGCGGGGTCCTTCTCGAGCAGGCCCATCAGGACCGGGGTCAGCGAGCCCGCCCGGACCGCGGGGGTCGGCGGGTCCTCGACCACGGCGTGCATGGTCTCGATGGGGTCGCCCTTGTCGAACGGCGGGCGGCCCTCGATCGCGGTGTAGAGCGTGACGCCGAGCGAGAACAGGTCGCTGGGCGGGCCGAAGTCGCTGCCCATCGCCCGCTCGGGCGAGATGAAGTGCGGCGAGCCCAGCACCATGCCCGGCGTGGTGAGCTGCACGTCGGTGGGCATCCGGGCCACACCGAAGTCGGTCAGCACGCAGCGGCCGTCGGTGCAGATCAGGACGTTGGCCGGCTTCACGTCACGGTGCAGCACGCCGTGCGCGTGCGCCACCTCGAGCGCGCCGAGCAGCGCGATGCCGATCTTGGCGACGACGCGCGGGGCGATGGGCCCGTCCTCGATGACCATGTCGGCGAGACTGCGGGCCTCGAGCAGCTCCATGACGATCCACGGGCGGCCGTTCTCGTGCACCACGTCGTAGACCTGGACAACGGCCGGATGCTGCAGGGCGGCCGCGGCGCGGGCTTCGCGCATCGTCCGCTCGTACATCGAGTCGCGGTCGCTGGGGGCCAGGCCGGGCGGGAGGATGACCTCCTTGATGGCCACGTCACGGCGCAGCAGCGTGTCCGCCGCACGCCAGACTGTGCCCATGCCACCGTGGCCGACCGCGGCACGCAAGGTGTACCGCCCGCCGATGAGCGTGCCCGGGGCTGCGCGTCCGCTGGTCGGAGCAGAGTTGCCGCCGCTCCACGTCGGAATCTGAGTCACGTGAGATGCCACCGAAAGGGGTGTAGGGGGCTGTCGGCCAACCCCGCTATCTTGCCCGTTCCGACCCCACTTCGGAAAGTCGCTACGGGGGTGTTCTCTCGAACTCGACCGTGGGTAGCCGTGTTGTCGCGTACGGTGGAACTTTTCGGACGGAGAGTGCAAAATCCCTCACACTCACGCCGCTTAACGCTGCTTTAGGATCGGGCTTGTGAACGCAGAATCCGGGTTCGAGATCAAGCCTGTCTACGACGGCGGCGACGTGGCACCCGGCCTCGACGAGAGGCTCGGCGAACCCGGCTCGTACCCGTACACCCGCGGCGTCTACCCGACGATGTACACCCAGCGCCCGTGGACCATGCGGCAGTACGCCGGCTTCGGCACGGCGGCCGAGTCCAACGCCCGCTACCACCAGCTGCTGGCCGCCGGGACGATGGGCCTCTCCGTCGCGTTCGACCTGCCCACGCAGATGGGCTACGACTCCGACGACCCGATCGCGCACGGCGAGGTGGGCAAGGTCGGCGTCGCCATCGACTCGATCGACGACATGCGGCAGCTCTTCGACGGGATCCCGCTCGACCGGGTCTCGACGTCGATGACGATCAACGCGCCCGGCTCGCTGCTGCTCCTGCTCTACCAGCTCGTCGCCGAGGAGCAGGGTGTCCCCGGTGCGGCGCTGACCGGCACGATCCAGAACGACATCCTCAAGGAGTACATCGCCCGGGGGACGTACATCTTCCCGCCGAAGCCGTCGTTGCGCCTGGTCGCGGACACCTTCGCGTACTGCCGGGCCGAGGTGCCGAAGTGGAACACCATCTCGATCTCGGGCTACCACATGGCCGAGGCCGGGGCCACGCCCGCGCAGGAGATCGCGTTCACCCTGGCCAACGGCATCGAGTACGTCCGCGCCGCGATCGCCGCCGGTCTGGCCGTCGACGACTTCGCACCCCGGCTCTCGTTCTTCTTCGTCGCCCGCACCACGGTGCTCGAGGAGATCGCGAAGTTTCGGGCCGCCCGGCGGATGTGGGCGCGGATCATGCGTGACGAGTTCGGCGCGAAGAACCCGAAGTCGCTCATGCTGCGGTTCCACACCCAGACCGCGGGTGTGCAGCTCACCGCCCAGCAGCCCGAGGTCAACCTGGTCCGGGTCGCGATCCAGGCGCTCGGTGCGATCGCCGGCGGCACCCAGTCACTGCACACCAACGCGTACGACGAGGCGATCGCCCTGCCGACGCAGAAGTCCGCCCGGCTCGCTCTGCGCACCCAGCAGGTGCTCGCGTACGAGAGCGGTCTGGTGGACACCGTGGACCCGTTCGCGGGCTCGTACGTCATCGAGGCCATGACCGACGAGGTCGAGGCGCACGCCACGGAGCTGATCGAGCGGGTGTTCAGTTTCGGCTCGTCGGTCGAGGCGATCGAGCAGGGCTTCCAGAAGCAGGAGATCGAGTCCTCCGCGTACCGGATCTCGCAGGAGATCGACGGCGGCGAGCGGGTCGTCGTCGGGGTCAACCGGTTCCGGGTCGACGAGGAGGAGAAGTACGAGCCGTTGCGGGTCGACCCCGCGATCGAGGCCGACCAGGCGGCCCGGCTCGCGACACTGCGGTCCACCCGCGACAGTCCCGCCGTCGAGGCGGCCCTCGCCGACCTGCGGAAAGCCGCCGAGGGCACCGAGAACGTCCTGCCGCCGATGCGCGAGGCCTTGCGCCTGCGTGCGACCGTGGGCGAGGTCTGCCACACATTGCGCGATGTCTGGGGCGTGTATCACCCCGTAGAACATTTCTGATGGGGTAGTCACCGAGTCAGGATTGAACCGCGTCACCTCCGCGATTCGTTACACGTTGTAGGAGGTGGTGATCCGATGCCGCCCGCAAAACGCTCTTATCAGGGCTTTGGTGACACAGCGCGAGTTGATCAATACGGGAATGACGTTGCACAGCGTCACCTATTGAGGTCTAAGCTGTCGCGCGTTGCGGAAACCGGCGCAAATGACGAGAGCGATAGAGAATCCGACGTGACGAGTGCATTGACCGTGCCCGACAGCTCACACCTGGGCCCCTTCCCCGGCCCGCCGCCCGGCGCTGACCCGCTGCCCGGCCAGCTCGACCGCTGGCTCACCGCCCGGGGCGCCGAGCTGGTGGCCATCCGGCGGCACATCCACGCACACCCGGAACCGTCGAACGCGGAGTTCGAGACCGCGGCGCTGGTCGCCCGGGAGCTCGCCGTGGCCGGGCTGAGCCCGCAGCTGCTGCCCAAGGGCAACGGACTGATCTGCGACATCGGCGAGGGCGACCGGGTGATCGCCTTCCGCGCGGACCTCGACGCCCTGCCGCTGCAGGACACCAAGGACGTGCCCTACCGCTCGACGGTCGAGAAGGTGGCCCACGCCTGCGGTCACGACGTGCACACCACCGTGCTGCTCGGCCTCGGCCTTGCGCTCGCCCAGCTCAACGAGCAGGGCGAACTCCCCGGCCGCGTCCGGCTGATCTTCCAGCCCGCCGAGGAGTGCGTCCCGTCCGGCGCCCCCGAGGTCATCGCGTCCGGAGCCCTCAAGGACGTCGCCGCGATCTACGCGCTGCACTGCTACCCGCAGCTGCCGGCGGGCCTGGTCGGCGTCCGCTCCGGCCCGTTCACGGCCGCGGCCGACACCATCGAGGTCAAGCTCAGCGGCCCCGGCGGGCACACCGCCCGGCCGCACCTGACCGCCGACCTCGTCCACGCCCTCGGCCGGGTCATCGTCGACGTGCCCGCGCTGCTCGACCGCCGTGTCGACCCGCGCGCCGGCGTCTCCATGGTCTGGGGAGCCGTCCACGCCGGCCAGGCGTTCAACGCCATCCCCGGCGAGGGCACGGTCCTCGGCACGGTCCGCATCCTCAACCGCGAGGCCTGGCGCGAAGCCCCCGAACTGATCACCAAGCTCATCCGGGACGTCGTCGCCGCGACCGGCGCCGAGGTCGAGGTCAAGTACAACCGCGGCGTCCCGCCGGTGATCAACGACCGCATGGCGTCGGCGGTCATCGCGGGCGCGGCCGGCGCGGCACTGGGCGCCGACCGGGTCGTCGAGGCCGAGATCAGCATGGGCGGCGAAGACTTCGCCTTCTACCTGGACAACGTCCCCGGCGCGATGATCCGCCTCGGGACGGGGACACCGGGCTCCGAGGTCAAATTCGACCTCCACCAGAGCAACTTCGACGTCGACGAGAAGTGCATCGGATATGGCGTCCGGGTGATGGTGCATACCGCGTTGGCCGCTCTGTCCACCGCAGCTTTTTAAAGGCGTTTTTTTGCCACGGTGAGCGGTGGCTCTGATCGTCGCTCCCGCGGGGACCGGGCGCGGGTGACCACTTCGCTGGCGCTCCGTTGACGGCCACCCGCACCCTGCCAGGTGCGTGAGTGGTGGCGCTTCAAGAACAAGAACCGAGCCCTGCCGCCTTGCTGAGGCGGCAGGGCTCGGTGCTATTCGGAGGCTTTCTGGTCAGGCCCGGCCGAGGGCGCCGGCGGTGGTGCCGGCGGGGCCGACTGCTGGGACGGTGGGGTCGACTGCGGCGCGGACCGGGTAGCCGGCGGGGCCGACTGCTGGGCCGGTGGGGCCGACTGTGGCGCGGACCGGGACGCTGGCGGGGCCGACTGGGGTGCGGGCTGTGGGGGGTACGGGGGGAAGCCCGGGTGTGGGGTGGCGTAGGCGGGAATGGGTGGGATCGGGCGGACCGGGCGGGTGGCGCGGTAGCGGCGGTAGGCCCAGAGGATCGCCCAGGCCGGGAGGCCGATGGCGAGCAGCCACGGCAGCAGCCAGCCGATGACCGTGAGCAGAACACCCAGGGAGGCCAGCAGACCCTTCCAGCCGTTCTCCAGACCCGAGAGGAAGCCCGGTGCGCTCTCCTCCTCCTGCGCGGCCGCGGCCTGCGGGTCGAGCAGGATCACGGTGATCGTGGACAGTGACGTCAGGTCGGCCAGGCGGCGCTTCTTGGCCTGCAACGACGCCAGGTCCGACTCGCGGGTGGCGACCTCACGTTCGAGCATCACCAGGTCGGACAGTGATTTGGCCTGGCCGAGCAGCTTGCGCCCGCTGTCGACCCGGGCCGTCTGGGTGGCGATCCGGGCGTCCAGGTCGATGGTCTGCTCGGTGACGTCCTCGGTGTTGATGCCGCGGTTCTCCTCGGTGCCGAGCTTGGCGAGCTGGTCGACCGCCGAGGAGAACTTGTCGGCCGGCACCCGCAGCTCGAGGGTGGCGTCCGAGGAGCCGGAGTTGCTGTTGCGCTTGTCGCCGCCGATGAATCCGCCCGCTGCGGTGGCGATGCCCGACGCCCTGGCCGCGGCGATGTTGACGTCGTCGACGCGTACCGTGATGGAGCCGGTGTAGATGATCGAGCGTTGGTCGACGGCCAGGTCAGGGGCCTGGGCGGCCTGGTCCTTGCCCTGTTCCGGTGCTGCTCCGGCGTTGCTGTCGGCCTCGTCCGCGCCGCCGGCCGCGGGAGCCTCGGCCGCCGGTCCGGCCCGGTCGGCGGTGCTGCCCGAGCTCGATTGGGTGTCCGAACTATCGCCGCAACCCGCGAGTGCGAGTGTCACGGCCAGTCCGGCGGCACCGAGTGCCGCCGTGATTCTTCGTCCTGCACGCATGAATCCTCCGATCCCCGTTGAGGTCTGCCCCCTGGGACGTGCGGCGCTCGTGCCCCGGTTCCGGCAGACTGCGAGGTGAGCGGTCACGATTCAGCACCGGAGGGGTCCCGTGCGCGTCACGAAGTTCACGCATTCCTGTCTGCGTCTCGAAGGCGACGGCGCCGTCCTGGTCGTCGACCCGGGCGCGTTCAGCGAAAGGTCCGCCCTGACGGGTGCGGACGCCGTCCTGATCACGCACGAGCACTTCGATCACCTGGACGTGGACGGGCTGGCCGACGCGCTCGCCCGGCATCCCGGCCTGCGGGTCTACGCCCACCCGGACGTGCTGCCCAAGCTGACGGCGTTCAGCGACGTGGTCACGGCGGTCGAGCCCGGCACCAGCTTCACCGCGGCGGGTTTTGCCGTACGGGCGTACGGCGGGGAGCACGCGATCATCCATGCGGACATCCCGCAGATCGCCAACCTGGGGTTCCTGATCTCGGACGGGACCGGCTCGGTCTACACGCCGGGTGACTCGTTCACGGTGCCCGACGAGCACGTCGAGACGCTCTTCGTGCCGCTGAACGCGCCCTGGATGAAGCTGAGCGAGGCGATCGACTTCGTCCGGGCGGTCCGGCCGGAGCGGGCCTTCGCGCTGCACGACCACCTGCTCACGGAGACCGGCGCCCAGGTCTCGGACGGGCACCTGGAACGTCTCGGCGGCACGAAGTACGCGCACGTCGCACCCGGCACGACGATCGACTGACGTGCCGGAGAGCACCGAGGAGCTGATCCGGGCCCTCTACGAGGCGCCGCCGGACGGTTTTGTCGCGGGTCGCGCCGCCGTCGTGGCCGAGGCGAAGAAGGCCGGGGACAAGGACACGGCCAAGCGGCTGGCCGCGCTGCGCAAGCCCACGGTGGCCGCCTGGCTGGTCAACCTGCTCGCGCTGCGCCGCCCCGAGCTGATCGACGAGCTGGTCGAGCTCTCCACAGCGTTGCGTTCGGCCCAGCGGGGCCTGCACGGTGATCAGTTGCGGGAGCTCTCGACGCAGCGCCGCCAGGTGGTGTCCGCGCTGGTCAACGCCGCGCAGAAGCTGGCCGTCGAGGACGATCCCGGGCTGCGGTCGGTCAAGCTGCCGATGGCCGAGGTGGAGGCGACGCTGACGGCGGCACTGGCCGAGCCGGAGATCGCCGAGCAGGTCCGCAGTGGACGTCTCGTCAAGGCCGTGAGTTACGCCGGCTTCGGTGAGGTGCCCCGGCCGCGGCTACGCCTGGTGACCGCCGAGGACACCCCGGACGAGGAAGCCGACGAGGAGAAAGAGGAGGAGCGTCCGTCCGCTCTGGACGGGCGTAAGGCCCGGGCCGCCGAAAAAGCACGCCAGGAACGCGCCGAGAAACGCCGTGAGCTCAAGCGGGAGCTGACCGCCGCCCGGGCGGCCGACACCAGGGCCCGCGCCCGCCTCGAACGGGCCGAGGAAGCCGAACGTGACGCAGCACACGCTGTGGACGAGATCGAGGAACAGCTCGCCGAACTCGAGCGGCAGCGGATCGTGGCGCAGGCGGAGGTCTCCCGGCGCAAGCTGGCGCGACGCTCCGCGGAACGTGACGCCTCGGCCGCCCGGCGTCAGGTCGGCGACGTCGAGGCGGCGATCGAAGACATCGATGCCGATGAACCGGATCATTAGCCGGTTTTCCTGAACCGTCCGGCAGGAGCAGAATCTCCATACGTGACCCCCGAACAGGCAGCCGCCAGAGCCAAGCCGGGACTCGCCAAGCTCGTCGGAGCGTTCGCCGAGTCCCCGCAGACGCTGCGCCGTGCCCGGCTGATGGGGCTGTCCGGCTGGGCCTACCACGTGTCGGCGCGGGCGGGTGCTCTCGGTGACGTCCGCCCCGAGACGGTCGCCGCGGCGATCGGCTTCATCGCGCCCGATGCCGTCACCGACGGCTGGGAGGCCGCGGCCAAGACCACCCCGCCGGTCGAGGTGGCCACCTGGCACCTGCACGAGCTGTGCCGGTGGGGTGTGGACGAGCTGGGTGGTTTCCCCCGGCTGAGCCGGCTCCTGGAGCTGTCCAAGCGGGTGGTGTCCGCCGTCGACGCGGCCGGTCTGCCGCTGTTCGCGGCCTGGCGGGCGATGCCGGTGCCGGAGACGTCACCCGGCGCGCAGGCCGCGGTCATGCTGCACCTGCTGCACGAGCACCGGCTGGGCGTGCACGTCGTCGCCGTCCGGGCCAGCGGGCTCACACCGCTGCAGGCGATCATGGCGGGCCCCGACGGCGAGACCGACGCGGTGGCCTTCGGCTGGCAGCCGCCCTACCCGTCACCGGGGCCGATAGTGCGCCGGCTGATGTGGGCCGAGTCGGTCGCCGACTCCCTCACCGGTCAGGCGTACGCCCAGCTCGACCGGGCCGAGCGCGTCGAGCTCTGCGGTCTCCTCGAGTCGCTGTCCCACCGCCTGTCCCGCTGAAACACGCTTGGCCCGGGCGCGCCGCCCGTGCTCAGATGCCGGGGTGACCGAACTCCCCGAGGGCTGGCGCACCCGCCGGCCGACCCTGGACGACGTGCCCGAGCTGCTGCGTCTGGTGCACGCGAGCGACACGGCAGCCGTCGGTGAGCCCGACTTCACCCTCGACGAGGTGCGCGAGTCGCTGACCGCCCCGAACACCGACATGTCGCGTGACTGCTGGGTCGCGCTGGACACCGCGGGTGGGATCGTCGGCTGGGCGTACCCCGGCAACACCACCGGCCGTGACCGCGAGTTCGTCGAGGTGTACGCCTGGCCGCAGCGCGGTGAACCGTCCCTGCGGCCGCTGCTGGCCCTGCTGCTGGACCGGGTGGTGGGACGCGGGCGCGAGTTCGGCCACGACCCGTACACGGTGCGGGCGGGGGCGGTGCCGGGGGAGAAGGAGTGGATCGCCACGCTGACCGGGGCCGGGTTCGGCTTCCTCAAGCAGCACGCCCGCATGACGATCACGCTGGCGGACACACCGCACACCGCGCCTGAGCCGCCGGCGGGGGTCACGGTCCGGCCGCTGCGGCACGACGACGAGGACGAGCTGCGCCGCTTCCACGCCACGATCGAGGAGGCGTTCCGGGACAGCGACCACCAGTCGACGGATTACGAGACCTGGCGGTCCCAGATCGCCGCTGAGTCGAGCATCGCCTGGGACGAGTGGTTCGTCGGCGAGGTCGACGGCGCGTGGGCCGGGGTGCTGCAGTCGTCCGACACCGGCATCGACGGCAACGACGCGTGGGTGCGGGCGCTCGCGGTGCTCCGGGGGTACCGGAAGAGGGGTGTGGGTGCGGCCCTGCTGCGGAGGGCCTTTGCCGTTTATGCGGCCAAGGGACGCGCGACGGCCGGGCTCGGTGTTGATCTGGCCAACCCGACGCAGGCCGCGCGGCTCTACCGCGCGGTGGGGATGCGCCCGCTGTACGAGGCGAACATCTATCAGCGGACCGTTCAGACCTCGGGTGAGGACGTCCGGGTCGGGCGCTGACGCAGGTCGGCGACGTAGTCGTCCGGGGCGCCGGCCTTCTCGGCCGCGTTGGCGATCTCGGAGAGATACCACGCCGTCGGCATGCCGCCCTCGTAACCGTCGAAGACGTAGACCCAGGCGCTGAACTCACCCTCGAGCGTGGAGACACGCACAGTGAGCTTCTGGTACGCACCGGCGGTGACGCCCTCGACCTCGTCGAGCTGCGCGGCGTCCCACGGGTGGACGTCGTAGAGCGAGACGAAGACCCGGTCGCCGGGCGACTCCACGATCGTCGTGACCGCGCCCTCCCAGCCCATGTCGCCTTCGCCGGCGAACGTCAGGCGCCAGCCCTCCACCCACCCG
This sequence comes from Amorphoplanes friuliensis DSM 7358, assembly GCF_000494755.1. NCBI lineage: Bacteria > Bacillati > Actinomycetota > Actinomycetes > Micromonosporales > Micromonosporaceae > Actinoplanes > Actinoplanes friuliensis. The sequence continues at coordinate 8,590,141 of NC_022657.1, read as the reverse complement.
ACGCCGACCATGGGCGAGTGCGGGCAGTAGGCCCGCATCCGGGCCGGATCGAGGTTTGAGCCGTACGCGGCGTAGTGACCCACGGCGATGACGATAGCCCGGACGGCCGGTGGTGGAGAATACGAGGTGTGCGTGTCGGCACATTGAAGGCACGAAAGCGACAGAACTGCGCAATGGAGGTCGGAGTATCGTGAGCCGGATCGTGATCATCGGCGGTGGGCCGGGCGGGTACGAGGCGGCACTGGTCGCCGCACAACTCGACGCGGACGTCACCCTCGTCGAGGCCGACGGGGCCGGCGGCGCGTGCGTCCTCTCCGACTGCGTCCCGTCGAAGACGTTCATCGCCAGCTCGGAGGTGGTGACGGGCTATCGGCACAACGAGCGGTTCGGCATCCGCTCGGCCGGTCTCGAGGGCGTGACGGTCGACGCCAAGGCGGTCAACGACCGCGTCAAGAAGCTCGCGCTGGCCCAGTCGGGCGACATCCAGGCCAAGCTGATCAAGGCCGGGGTGGACGTCGTCACCGGCCGGGGCAAGCTCGGCGAGGACACCCTCGGTCACACCCACCAGGTCCTCATCACCCCCGCGGGCGGTGACCCGTACGCCGTGGACGCCGCGACCGTGCTGATCGCGACCGGTGCGACCCCGCGCGTGCTGTCGTCGGCCGTCCCGGACGGCGAGCGCATCCTCGACTGGCGGCAGGTCTACGACCTCGACGAGCTCCCGACACACCTGGTCGTGATCGGCTCGGGTGTCACCGGTGCCGAGTTCGCCAGCGCCTACCTGGCCATGGGTGTGCAGGTCACGCTCGTGTCCAGCCGTGAGCGGGTCATGCCGCACGAGGACGCCGACGCCGCCATGGCGATCGAGCGGGTCTTCCGTGAGCGCGGCATGACGATCCTCAACCAGTCCCGCGCCGACTCGGTGGTCAACACCGGCGACGGCGTCCTGGTCACCCTCTCCGACGGGCGTACGGTCGAGGGCTCCCACGCGCTGATGGCCGTCGGCGCGGTGCCGAACACCGAGGAGCTGGGCCTGCGGGAGTACGGCGTCGACGTCGCCGACGGCGGTTACGTGACCGTCGACCGGGTGTCGCGCACCAACGTGCCGGGCATCTACGCCGCCGGTGACTGCACGGGTGTGCTGCCCCTGGCCAGCGTCGCCGCCATGCAGGGCCGGATCGCGGTCTGGCACGCCATGGGTGAGGCCGTCGCGCCGCTGCGGCTGCGGACGGTCTCCGCGAACGTCTTCACCGACCCGGAGCTGGCCACCGTCGGCGTCTCGCAGAACGACGTGGACGCCGGCAAGGTGCCCGCCCGCCAAGTCATGCTCCCGCTGACCGGCAACGCCCGGGCGAAGATGGCCGGCCTGCGTGACGGCTTCGTCAAGCTCTTCTGCCGCCCGGCGACCGGTCAGATCGTCGGCGGTGTGGTCGTGGCGCCCAAGGCGAGCGAGCTGATCCTGCCGATCACGATGGCGATCGAGAACAACCTCACCGTGGACCAGCTGGCCCACACGATCACGATCTACCCGTCGCTGTCCGGGTCGATCGCCGAGGCCGCGCGGCAGCTCATGCTGCACGAGCTGCAGTAAGCCGGGGGCGGTCTACCAGCGGAGGTTTTAGTAGCGGATGCGCGCCGGGCGGTCGTCCGGCGTCTCATCCGCCTTCTCGTCCGCCTTTTCGCCGGCGTTGGCGCCCTTGCGGCCGCCGAAGAGCGCCAGGATCCAGCCGGCGGTGCCGAAGATGATCGCGGCGGTCGCGGCGATGGCGAACAACCGCCAGGCCGACTGCGTGATCGCGGTGCCGCCGACGTGCCCGACCAGCCCGCCGTAGGTGGCCCAGCCGATCGCCGCGGCGCCGTCGTAGATCACGAATAGCTTGATCGGGTAACCGCTGCGGCCGGCGTGGTAACCCGCGGCCATCCGCCCGCCCGGCACGAAGCGGCAGAGCAGCAGCACCAGCGGGCCGGGGCGGCGCAGGCCGCGGGTGAACCGCTCGGCCGCCCGCTTGGTCTTGGACTCCGGCTTGTCGCCGTGGTCGTGCTTGGGCGCGAAGCGACCCCGCAGGGCGCTCAGGCGGCCGCTGAGCCAGTGACCGCCCACGTGCCCGGACGACCGGCCGAGCACAAAGGCGATGGAGTCGCCGGCGAACATCCCGAGCGCACCGACCGCGATGACCAACGGCAGGTTCAGGTTGCCGTAGACGGTGAGTGCGCCGGATGTGATCATGATGGCCTGGATCGGCACGACGGGGACCATCGCGTCGACGGCGAGGAACCCGAAAAGAGCAAGGTACGCCCAAGCCGGTGTTGCCATCACGGTCAACAATTCGGTCATCGGTCGGCCACCTCGCGGCTCCAGGGCACACGGCATTGTCCGTGCGCGCCCCTGAGAATGAGCTGAGTACAGAATGCGCCTTGATCAGGCCCAGCTCACGGTGATGCCCGACACGGTACGTGCTGCACGTTGCGGTCGTGGTCGAAGGCGCGTCGCATTTCTGCCAATCTCTGTGGGTACAGACGTGGATCGGGTGCTTCTGATGGGGGCCGCGCACGCGTACCGTGGGGGCAGTCCCGATACGCCGGGTCCCCCGTTCTCGGTGTCTCGGGCGAGCGGCGCCCGTCCGGCCACCCGTGCGGATGTGTTGCGCCAGGGCCGTCGGTAGGTCCCGTACCGGCGGCCCGCCTCATGCCGGCCGTGTCCCGGCTGTGTCCACTGTTACCCGCGCGCAACGAGTCGCCCGTAGGGTCAGGCCATGGCGGATCTTTTCGAGGAGTACCGCCTCGGCCCCGGCTGGGACGAGATGTTCAGCGAGCTCGGCATGCCCCGTGAGACCTACGAGGCCCTGCACGCCACGCTGCAGCCGCTGTCGAGCGCTGAGCTGGGCGTTCGAGCCGAGGTGCTGGCCCGGGCCTTCCTGGACCAGGGCATCACGTTTGCGCTCAAGGGCGTCGAGCGGCCCTTCCCGCTGGACATCGTGCCGCGGATCATCGCCGCGGCCGAGTGGCGCAAGGTCGAGCTGGGCGTGGCCCAGCGCATCCGGGCCCTCGAAGCCTTCCTCGCGGACGTGTACGGCGCCGGCCAGGTGCTGGCGGACGGGGTCGTCCCGCGGCGGATCATCGCCACCAGCGCCCACTTCCTGCGGGCGGCGGCCGGCATCAACCCGCCCAACGGTGTCCGCATCCACGTCGCCGGTGTCGACCTGATCCGTGACGAGCAGGGCACCTTCCGGGTGCTCGAGGACAACGTGCGGATCCCGTCCGGTGTCAGTTACGTGATGGAGAACCGCCGGGCCATGGCCCAGGTGCTCCCCGAGGTCTTCGCCGCCTCCAGGATCCTGCCCGTCGAGTCGTACCCCGGGATGCTGCTGCGAGCGCTCCGGGCGGCCGCGCCGGTGGGCGTCAGCAACCCCACGGTCGTGGTGCTCAGTCCCGGCGTCTACAACTCGGCGTACTTCGAGCACGCGCTGATCGCCCGCGAGATGGGCGTCGAGCTGGTCGAGGGCCGCGACCTGGTCTGCGTCGGCAACGACGTCGCCATGCGGACCACCGCCGGTGAGCAGCGGGTCGACGTCATCTACCGGCGCATCGACGACGACTTCCTCGACCCGGTCCACTTCCGGGCCGACTCGGTCATCGGCGTGGCCGGTCTGCTCAACGCCGCCCGCGCCGGGCGTGTCACCATCGCCAACGCGGTCGGCAACGGTGTCGCCGACGACAAGCTCCTCTACACGTACGTGCCGGACCTCATCCGGTACTACCTCGACGAGGAGCCGCTGCTGCCGAACGTCGACACGTACAGGCTGGACGAGCCCGGTGTGCTGGAGGACGTGCTGCCCCGCGTCCGCGAGCTGGTGCTCAAGCCCGTCGACGGCGCCGGTGGCGCAGGCATCGTGATCGGTTCGCAGGCCACCGAGGCCGAGCTGGCCGCCGTGACCGAGAAGATGGTCGCCGACCCGCGGGGCTGGATCGCCCAGCGTGAGGTCAAGCTGTCGATGGTGCCGACCCTGATCGGCAACCGCCTGCGCGGGCGCCACGTCGACCTGCGGCCGTTCGCGGTCAACGACGGCGACAAGATCTGGGTGCTGCCCGGCGGCCTGACCCGGGTCGCACTGCCCGAGGGCGCCCTCGTCGTCAACTCGAGCCAGGGCGGCGGCTCCAAGGACACCTGGGTGCTCGCGGACGCCGACGACACCGTGCCGTTCGAAGTGCCGCACCTGCCCGCCGACCCCGCACCCCTGCCCCGGGCCGGCAGCCCCGACCCTGGCCCGGCCGCCGGCGGCGGCGAGGCCCAGCAGCAGCAACAGCAGCAACAACAGCAGGGAGGGCCGCCGTGCTGAGCCGGATCGCCGAGTCGCTCTACTGGATCGGGCGGTACGTCGAGCGGGCCGAGGACACCGCCCGCATCCTCGACGTACACCTCCAGCGCATCCTCGCCGACCCGTGGACCAGCGAGGACGCGGCCTGCCGCTCCCTGCTCGCGGTCATGGGCATGCCGATGGAGGACGAGCCGTTCACCTCCGCGCGGGTCGTCGGCCTGCTCGGTCTCGACGAGCGCAGCCCCAGCTCGGTGGTCGGCGCGCTGGCCGCCGCCCGCGAGAACGCCCGCGGCGCCCGTGAGACCGTCTCGTCCGAGATGTGGGAATGCCTCAACTCCACCTGGCACGGCCTGCCCAACGCGCGGCGCCGCGTCGAGCAGCAGGGCGTCCACGCGTTCTTCCGCTGGGTGCGCGAACGCTGCGCCGTGATGGCCGGCCTCACCGACGCCACCATGAGCCGCGACGAAGGCTGGCTCTTCCTCGTCCTCGGCCGCAGCGTCGAACGCGTCGACATGACCGCGCGACTGCTGCGCACCCACGAACGCGCCGGCGGCAGCATCCCGTCGTGGCTGACGCTGCTGCGGTCCAGTGGGGCCTGGGAGACGTTTCTGAGGACGTACAGGGGCTCGCTAGATGATCGTCACGCGGCCGAGTTTCTCCTGCTGGACCGGCTCTTCCCCCGCTCGGTCTTCGCCGCCCTGTCCACGGCCGAAAGCTGCCTCACCGACCTGGAGCCCGACCCGGGCCGCGCCGGCGTGGCCACGGACGCCCAGCGCATCGTCGGCCGCGCCCGCACCAACCTCGAATTCCGCGGCGCCGACGAGCTGATCGACGACCTCGCCCCAGTCCTGGCCAGCCTCGAAAAAACCTGCTCCCAGGTCAACGAGGCCGTCTCCCGCCGCTACTTCCGCCAGACCACAGCGGTCAACTGGGTACGGGGAGCAGTAGTCGCATGAGCACTCCGTTGGTGGACAGCTGGCGCCTCAAGATCCAGCACAAGAGCGGCTTCGACTACGCCGGCCCGGTGTCCTCGTCCTACAACGAGGCCCGCATGTGGCCCCGCAACGAAACCCACCAGGCAGTCCTGGACGCACGCGTCGAGGTGTGGCCGCCCGCCCGCACGTACCGCTACGAGGACTACTGGGGCACGGTCGTCACAGCCTTCGACGTCCACGCCAAACACGAAGCCCTGACGGTGACCGCCACCTCAACCGTGGAGACCCTCCCCCCGGGCGACCTGATCGACCAGGGCGAAGGCGCCGCCTGGGACGAACTGGCGCTCCCCGAGAACAGGGACCGCTGGTACGAGCTCCTGCTCGCCACCAAACGCACCGGTCTGGACGGCGAACTCACCGGAATCGCCGCCGACATCCGCGGCGCGCACGCCACGCCGCACGCCGCTGCGCTGGCTGTCTGCGAATTTGTCCGAGGTGAGGTCGCCTATCAGGCCGGGGCGACCGGCGTGCAGAGCGACGCCCTGCATGCGTGGACGCAGCGGAAAGGCGTCTGCCAGGACATCAGCCACCTGACGGTCGGCCTCCTGCGCGAGATGGGCATGCCCGCCAGGTATGTGTCCGGTTATTTGCACCCGTCCCCGACCGCGGCGATCGGCGACAGTGTTGTCGGCCAGAGCCACGCCTGGGTCGAATGGTGGGTCGGCCGCTGGACCGCCTTCGACCCGACCAACGGCGTTCCGGTCGGCGAACGGCACGTGGTGGTGGGCCGCGGCCGGGAGTACGGCGACGTGCCGCCGCTGAAGGGTGTTTATGCCGGCCCGCAGAGCACCGGCCAGGGCGTCGAGGTCACGATCACGCGCCTCCGCTGATATCGGGGCTCGACGATGTCCGCCCCGGGTTAGCCGCTTGTTTTGGGATCGGGCTGGGCGCGCCATTCTCGGGTGCAGGGCTCACGATCTACACGTCGCGCATGAGGTTCTGGCTGCTCTAGCAACGCGTCGGCGTTCTGCGCCGAGTCTGCTCGACTTGTTCAGGCTAGGGCCCGGGTGTGGCCGCATGCTTACGTTTGTCCCGCTCGACTCGGCAGCGGGCAGGCACGGGCTGGCCCGACTTCCTTGAAGTTGGGCGGTAGGCGGGCCTCTGCTGCCCGACTTCCTTGATGTTGGGCGGTAGGGGGGCCTGACCCCGCGCTTCGCTTGAGACTGCCCGACTTCCTTGATGTTGGGCGGTAGGCGGGCCTGACCCCGCGCTTCGCTTGAGACTGCCCGACTTGCTTGAAGTTGGGGGTAGGTGGGCCCCTGACTGCCCAACTTCAAGGAAGTTGGGCAGCGGGCCGTGCGGTTGTGGCCGTGTGTCGCTGGCCGCATGTTTCAGACGAGGGCGATAGTCAGGGCGACGCCGATGTAGAGAAGTTGTTCGGCGGTGCGCAGGGGGAGCCGGGTGACCGGTTCGTCAGCCAGGGTGATCCGGTGGCGGGCCGCGTAGACGTTGGCCGGGAACATCGCCACCATCAGCAGGGCGAGGCAGACGGCCGCGAGGCGGTAGGTCGCCGGGAGCAGCAGTCCGACCGCACCGGCGAACTCCAGCAGACCCGTGATCGTGACCAGCAGGTCGGGACGGGGCAGCCGCGGCGGCACCATGGCGATCATGCCCGCGCGCCGGCCCAGGCCGAAGTGGGCGAGCCCGGTCAGGAAAAACATCAGCGCGAGACCGACACGAAGCGCTGTCACCCAGCTGTCGAGCGCGTCGACACCGAGCAGTCCGAGCAAGCGGGCAAGGCCGGTGCCGGCGGCCAGAGCGATGAGGGTAGCCATCTCTTCCTCCAAACTTGTCATTGCCAAGATGCACTCCTCATCGCCATCTTGTCAATGGCAAGATATGCTTGGCGGCATGGCGAAGGAGACGTACCACCACGGTGATCTACGCCGGGCCCTGCTCGCCGCCGCCGCGGAAGCCATCACCGAGAGCGGCCCGGCAGCCCTGAGCCTGCGCGACCTCGCCCGCCGCGTCGGGGTGTCACACGCGGCGCCGACCCATCACTTCGGCGACAAAAAAGGCCTGCTCACAGCCCTGGCTACAGAAGGCTTCGAGCGCTTGTCCGCCGCCCTGACCGAAACCCGCGCAGCGACGGGAAGCTTCCTCGAACTGGGCGTCGCCTACGTCCGCTTCGCGACAACCCACCCCGCACACTTCCAGGTGATGTGGCGCCCGGACCTCTTCCACGAGGACGACGAAGCACTGCAGGCCGCGCAGGAGCGTGCCGGCGATGCGCTCTACGGCGGAGTCGCCGATCTCCCCGACGGCTGGGCCGGCAATGGCGCGTCGTCCGTGGAGGAAGCAGGGCTGGCTGCTTGGTCGTTGGCGCACGGCTTCGCGACGTTGTGGCTCAGCGGCGCCATCCCCCGAACCACCGAAACCCCCGACGAGGCAGCCCGCGCCGTCCTCCGCCAACTGACCCGCTGACCTACTCGAGGCCGTTCTGAGCCGCCGGCGCCAGCAGACTCCGCTAGACCCACCTTCGCCGAAGTTGGGCTTCGGCGGATCTGGCGGCCCCGACTTCTTTGGAGTTGGGGTCTTGGTTCGCGTGGTGGGCCCGACTTCCGTGGAGTTGGGGCTTCGGCGGGCCCGGTGACCCCGACTTCCTTGAAGTTGGGGTCTTGGTTGGCCTGGTAGCCCCGACTTCCTTGAAGTTGGGGTCTCGGCGGGCCTGGTAACCCCGACTTCCCTGAAGTTGGGGTCTTGGTTGGCCTGGTAGCCCCGACTTCCGTGGAGTTGGGGTCTCGGCGGGCCCGGTGACCCCGACTTCCCTGAAGTTGGGGTCTTGGTTGGCCTGGTAGCCCCGACTTCCTTGAAGTTGGGGTCTCGGCGGGCCTGGTGACCCCGACTTCTTTGGAGTTGGGGTCTTGGTTCGCGTGGTGGGCCCGACTTCCGTGGAGTTGGGGCTTCGGCGGGCCCGATGACCCCGACTTCCTTGAAGTTGGGGGTCTTGGTCGGCCTCGTGGCCCCGACTTCCCTGAAGTTGGGGCGCCGGCGGGCCTGGTGACCCCAACATCCCCGAAGTTGGGGTCGTGGTTCGCGTAGTAGACGCCGACCGCCGCGGCGATCACGTCCCAGGCGCCTGCCGGCCCCGACTTCCATGAAGTTGGGGTCTTGGATGGCCCGGTGACCCCAACGTCCTTGAAGTCGGGCCAGCCGTCTGCCGAGGCCCGACCGAGCCCCGCGCCCACCCAAACCCGTGCGCTACTTCCGGAGGCTAGGCGATTTCGCAGATCGTTGTGCCTGCGGTGATGGTCGCGCCTACTTCGACGGTGAGCTCGGAGACGGTGCCAGCGCGGTGGGCCTGGAGGGGTTGTTCCATTTTCATGGCTTCGACGACGACGATCACGTCGCCCTCGGCGACGGTGTCGCCGTTGTGGGCGGCGACTTTGACGATGGTTCCCTGCATGGGGGCGGTCAGGGCCGCGGCGCCACTCGCTCCGCCGGCCTTGGTCGCAGCGCGTTCTTGTCGGGCGCGGGGACGGGACGGGGCGCCTGTACGCGTACCGGAGCGAAGGTTTGCAGGAAGGCGCACTTCCAGGCGCTTACCGGCGACCTCGACCACAACGGTTTCGCGTTCTTCGGTTTCGAGGGGCGCTGTGGCCGCCGGGGTGAAGGCGTCGACACCGCCCTGCCATTCGGTTTCGATCCAGCGGGTGTGGACGGTGAAGTCGACAAACGCGGGGTCGCGCACGACGAGCCGGTGGAACGGCAGGACCGTGGCCAGGCCTTCGATGACCGTTTCGTCGAGGACGCGGCGGGCTCGTTCGAGGGCTTCGGTGCGGTCGGCGCCTGTCACGATGATTTTGGCGAGCAGGGAGTCGAAGTTGCCGCCGATCACGCTGCCTGCCTCGACGCCGGCGTCGACGCGTACGCCCGGGCCGGATGGCCAGGTCAGGGCTGTGACCTGGCCCGGTGCGGGGAGGAAGCCGCGACCGGCGTCCTCGCCGTTGATGCGGAACTCGATCGAGTGGCCTCGCGGCGCGGGGTCCTCGGTCAGCGCGAGTTCGCCGCCGTCGGCGATGCGGAACTGCTCGCGGACGAGGTCGAGGCCGGAGGTTTCCTCGCTGACCGGGTGCTCGACCTGCAGCCGCGTGTTGACCTCGAGGAACGAGATGGTGCCTTGCTGGCCGACGAGGTATTCGACCGTGCCGGCGCCGTGGTAACCGGCCTCGCGGCAGATCGCCTTGGCGCTGGAGTGGATGCGGGCGCGCTGGTCGTCGGTGAGGAACGGGGCCGGCGCCTCCTCGACGAGCTTTTGGTGGCGGCGCTGGAGGGAGCAGTCGCGGGTGCCGACGACGATGACGTTGCCGTGTGTGTCGGCCAGGACCTGGGCCTCGACGTGCCGGGGCCGGTCGAGGTAGAGCTCGACGAAGCATTCGCCGCGGCCGAAAGCGGCGACCGCCTCGCGGGTGGCCGACTCGAACAGGGCCGGGATCTCCTCCAGGGTGCGGGCGACCTTGAGACCGCGGCCGCCACCACCGAAGGCCGCCTTGATCGCGACGGGCAGTCCGTGCTCGCGGGCGAAAGCGACGATCTCGTCAGCGTTCGCGGCCGGCTCGGCCGTTCCGGGGACCAGCGGCGCGCCCGCGCGCTGCGCGATGTGCCGTGCGGTGACCTTGTCACCCAGGTCGCGGATCGCCTGCGGCGTCGGCCCGATCCAGGTCAGACCCGCATCCTGTACGGCTTGGGCGAAGTCGGCGTTTTCCGACAGGAAGCCGTAGCCGGGGTGCACGGCGTCGGCACCGCTGCGGGCGGCGATGTCGAGCAGCTTGTCGATGCGCAGGTAGGTCTCCGTCGCGGTGTCGCCGTCGAGGGCATAGGCCTCGTCGGCGAGCCGCGCGGGCAGCCCGTCACGATCGGCGTCGGCGTAAACGGCGACGCTGGTCAGACCCGCGTCCTTGCAGGCCCGGATGACCCGGACGGCGATCTCACCGCGATTGGCGATCATTACCTTGCGCACGGGCTGAGCCTATCGTCAGGTACCGACAAGTTTCTCAGTCAAGTTTGCCTATTACGCTGTGAGAATGTCGGCAACCCGCATGATGATCCTCGGCCTCGTCCAGTGGATGCAGCCGGTGCACGGTTACGACGTGCGGCGCGAGCTGCTCAGCTGGAGCGCCGACAAGTGGGCGAACATCCAGCCCGGCTCGATCTATCACGCACTGCGCAAGCTGAGCGACGAGGAACTGCTGCGTGAGGTCGCGACCGAGCAGGTCGGTGCGCGGCCGGCCCGGACCACCTACGAGATCACCGACAAGGGTTCGGCGGAGTTCCAGTCGCTGCTGCGGGGCAACTGGTGGTCGATCGCCACGCCGCCGGACCCGTTCCTGGCCGCGTTCTCGTTCCTGCCGGCGCTGCCGCGTCACGAGGCCGTGGCCGCGCTGCGTAACCGGGCGACCCAGCTGGAGGCCGGGAACAAGCAGCTCCAGGCGGCGATCAGCTCGGACTGGTCACGCAACAAGCCACCGTTCGTGTCGTGGATGTGGGAGCTGACCATGGAACGGTCCGAGGCGGAGATCCGCTGGTGCGAGCGCATCGCGAAGCGCATCGAGTCGGGGGAGTCCTACCTGCCCCCGGCGGCGGGATCGGCAGGGACGGCGCCGACCGGCTGGGAAGATCTCTGATTAATCAAGTTTGACTAGTCGCCGGAAGCGGTCCTACGCTGCCTCTCGACCGGTGGCGGGCAGCAGTCCGCCCAGGACTGGGGGTCACCATGATCGAAACGCGAGGGCTGCGGAAGTCCTTCACGTCCCGTCAGGGCCGCGAGAAGAAGACCGTCGAGGCCGTCCGCGGCGTGGATCTGAAGGTCGACGAGGGTGAGATCTTCGGCTTCCTCGGCCCGAACGGCGCGGGCAAGACCACCACGCTGCGCATGCTCGCCACGCTCATCGAGCCCGACGGCGGCGATGCGACCATCGCCGGCGCCGACCTGCGCAAGGACCCGGGCGAGGTCCGGCGCCGGATCGGGTACGTCGCACAGGGCGGCAGCACCTGGGACGACTCGACGGCCCGCGAGGAGCTCGTCCTGCAGGCACGGCTGTACGGCATCAGCAAATCCGAGGCGCTCGCGCGTTCCGCCCGGGTGCTGGAAGGCTTCCAGCTCAGCGAGTACGCGGACCGCAAGTGCAAGACGTACTCCGGTGGCCAGCGCCGCCGCGTCGACATCGCGCTCGGCATCATCCACGAGCCGAAGGTCGTCTTCCTCGACGAGCCGACGACGGGCCTCGACCCGCAGAGCCGAGCCCACATGTGGGACGAGATCCGCCGGCTGCGGGCCGAAGGCATGACCGTCTTCATCACCACGCACTACCTGGACGAGGCCGACGCACTCTGCGACCGCATCTCCATCATGGACAACGGCGAGATCGTGGCCTCCGGCACGCCGGCGGCTCTCAAGCGCGAGATCTCCGGTGATGTCGTACGCGTCGGAGTGCCGTCACCCGCCCGCGCCGCCGAGGTGCTGGGCTCGGCCGACTTCGTCAACAAGCTCGAGACCCACGACGACAGCGTCCGCCTCTACGTGGACGAGGGCGCGACCGCGATCCCGCTGATTCTCCGCGCCCTCGACGGCGCGGGCGTACAGCTCGGCACGATCGAGTTGCACCGGCCCAGCCTCGACGACGTGTTCCTGACCAAGACCGGCCGATCCCTGCGGGAGAGCTGAGCCATGAAACTGCTGCACGACACCTCACTGATCTTCCAGCGGCAGATGCAGCTGCTGCTCCGCAACCCGATCTGGATCCTGGTCGGCGTCTTCCAGCCCGTGATGTACCTGCTGCTGTTCGCGCCCCTGCTCAAGCCGGCGTTGAACGTGCCGACCAACGCTGAGGCGTACGAGATCTTCGTCCCCGGCCTGCTGGTCCTGCTGGCTATTTTTGGCGGCCTGTTCCAGGGCTTCGGCCTGATCGCCGAACTCCGGGCGGGCGTCATCGAACGCTCCCGCGTCACCCCGGTCAGCCGCTTTGCACTGCTCCTGGGCCGGTCACTCCGCGACACCGTGTCCCTGCTGGCCCAGGCTGTCATCATTACGCTGCTCGCGCTCGTGTTCGACCTGCGGGTGTTCATCGGGTACCTGCTCCTCGCGTACCTGATGCTGGCCCTGATCTCTTTGATGACGTCCGCAGTCTCGTACGGCGTGGCCCTGGCCGTGAAGAGCGAGGACGTCCTGGCGCCGGTGATGAACACGGTCGCTCAGCCCGTACTCCTGCTGTCCGGGATCTTGTTGCCGTTGACCTTCGCCCCGGGCTGGCTCCAGGGCATCGCCGACTGGAACCCGTTCTCCTGGGCGGTCAACGGCGTTCGTGCGCTGTTCCGCGGCGACCTGGGCAACTCGGACGTGTGGCAGGGCCTGACCATCATGGCCGTGCTGGCAGTCCTGGCCCTGACCTGGGCAGCGCGCCTCTTCGCCCGCAGCGTCCGCTAACCCTCCCGCCGCCACAACTGCGGAACGGTGAGCCCGAACGTCATGAGCAGCCGTCGCAGCAGCGGAAGCGAAAGCCCGATGACGTTCCCGGCATCACCCTCGATCCGCTCGACGAACGCCCCACCCTTCCCGTCGATCGTGAACGCCCCGGCAACATGTAACGGCTCACCCGAGGCGACGTAGGCCTCGATCTCCTGGTCGGTGAGGTCGGCAAAATGCACCACGGTACGACCGACCTCCTCCGCCTGCTTTCCGGTGGTCAGATCGGTGAGGTGATGCCCGGTATGCAGAACGCCCTGCTTGCCACGCATGGCCGTCCACCGCCGTACGGCCTCGACGGCGGTGTGCGGCTTGCCGAGAATCTGCCCGTCGAAGGCGAGCACGGAATCACACCCGAGAACAAGCACACCCGGCTCGGCGGGAAGGGTGGCAGCAACGGCCCGCGCTTTCAACCGCGCAAGCTCAAGACAAAGCTCACCGGCGTCGGTGGCCTTGACGATCGACTCGTCAACACCACTGACCCGAACGTCGACGTCGATGCCGGCGGCATGAAGCAACGCCTTCCGAGCAGGACTCTTCGAAGCAAGAACAAGGCGCGGTGTGATGTCGGTCTGCACGGAACCCAACGCTACAAGTCCGTGGGTGGCCGCGCCGGAGCGAGGCCCCGCTTTCAGCCCGACGAGCCCGACCGCCGCCGAACAAGAAGGAAAGCGCCCACCAACCCACCCAGCAGAACAACGACCGCGGCAATCCCACCAACAATGAGCGGGGTGGTGCTGCCGGCAAGCTCGTTGTCTGGGGGAGCGGCCACGGTCGGAGCAACCGTCGGCGTCGAGGAAGCGGAAGCCGACGGCGCGGCCGAAGGAGCCGGCCCCGAGCCAGGACTGTCACTCAACGCCGCAACCAGGTTGAGGACGCCATGCCCGTAGTCTTTGTCGACGCCTGGTGCACCCTTGTCGGTAGCTGTGGACTCCAGTCGCGCCACAACCTCCGGGGCGCTCATGTCCGGATACTTGCTACGAATCAGTGCGGCCGCTCCAGACACGATGGCCGCAGCATCCGAGGTGCCTGTTCCAACGCGATAGCCGCCACCGGCGTCGGTACTTTCGATGTCCTCTCCAGGTGCCATCAAATCGAGCGCGGCACCGGAAACCGAAACATCGGCTTTTTCCCCGGAACGGTTGGTGGCGCCGACCGCAACTATGTCCTTGAGGAAAGCCGGCGCGATGACGTCGAACTCGGCCGGTTTATTTCCAGCGGAGGCAATGATCACCACATCTGCGGCCTTGGCTTCCTCGACAGCCGAAAGAGTCGCTGGATCGATGGAACCGCCGAGCGACAGATTGATTACCTTCGCGCCCTTTTTGACGGCATAGTCGATCGCCGGCCCGACCTCGGCGTTACGCCTCCCGCGATCAAGCACCCGGATGGGCAACACCTTGGCGTCCGGGGCTATACCCAAAGCCCCATTGTTGCCGTTTCCGTGGGCAGCGATTAGTCCAGCCATTCCCGTGCCATGGCCAGACCTGTCGGTTCGACCGTCAGCGCCGCGTTTGACAAAGTCGGTGCCGTCAAGAACGGAACCAGCGAGATCAGGATGTCCGGCAACCCCAGAATCAATGACGGCGACGGTGATGCCCTTGCCGGTGCTGGAACGATGTGCTTCTTCGACCTTGAGGTATTTCAGGTGCCACTGTTTGTTCCGGACCGCATCTGCAGCGATAGCCGGTGCACCGTAGGCAGCGGCGCTGGAACCCGCCAGCACCGCCGCAACCACGGCTGCGATAAAACGTGTCACCTGCGGTAACCGATGGCAGGTCCGGGGTCGATAGGACCAGGCTCCTCCGGCGGAAGCACGACCGGGTCGACGCCCTCCTCGGTCGTCCAAGGATTGTCAGGGTCCCAATGAGTTGGTTCGGTGCGATCGCTGTTTCGACCGCGTGTCCGGCTGGACGGGCTCATGGCTGGGCCGTGCTGACTTGAGCCGCGCCCGACAGAAGTGGTTCCCCGAGAACCCGGGGCACCTCCTTGCTGGCCGATGACACCACCCACCGGGTTGACCCGGGCTCCGGTTGCCGGGCGACTTCCCGGGCTTCCCGCCGGCATCTGACCAATGACGCCGCTGCCCGGGTTTGCTCCTATGACCCCACCGGATGGCATGGTCATGCGGCCACCGACTCCACCTGCTCCCATGCCGGGTTTCATCGCGGTACCCGGCGTGAGTCTTCCGCCGTTCTGCGCATAGGCACTCGAGGACGTCGAGACGCCTGGTGGGCCGATGATGCCGGGCACCAAGCCAGGAGGCGTCGGAGGTGGAGCGGGAACCGGAGATGGGAAAGGCGCCGGCCCAGTAGTCGGAGGTGTAATGACCGGAGTCGTCCCGACGCCGCCCAGGACAGGTCCGCTGCCCCCACCCACGCCAGGCGAGATCGGGCTGACCGGGACGTTAGTGGTGGGTGACGGAGAAGCGACCGGCGAATGGGAAATCGGGTTGTGGGACGGTGTTGAGACGCCGCCAGATCCCGATCCTGATCCCGGAGCAGGGATCACCGGAGGAACCGCAAACCCTGTCGACGAATCAGATCCATCTCGGCCTGTGGACTCAGGATCCTGACTATCGGTCCCCGGCTTGTAGGGCTGAGGCTTCTTGAGGGCGGCGTCGCCTTCGATGATGGTGCTGCTCAGGTCGTACATGATGACGCGGGCCTGGTTGTTCAGTTGCTCTTGCTGGGCCGACGTCACCGGCGGTTTGTCCTGGGCCGGCGTCTGGATCGACGTGGTCGACTTGGCCGGCGCGTCCTTCTTGGCCTGCCAGGCCAGGTTCTTCTGGTCGTTCGCCTCGTACTGGTCCAGGATCGGCTTCAGTTTGTGGCGGGCCAGGCTCAGCGTCAGCGTCACCGTCGAGAAAGCCAGGTAGTTGGCCGCCGCGGCGTCGTGGGTGGCCTGGAGGTCGACCAGGAGTTTGTCGAGGCGTGCGATGTAGGCAGCTGCGGCCGGGCTTTTCGAGGGCGGCCAGACACTTGCGAGGTTGTCTCGGAACATCTGGACCTGGCCGCGGTGGGTCAGGGTCAGGTCCGCGGTTTTGCGCCAGCCTTCGACGACCTCGAAGTGGGGCGCGGTGTCCTGGTCGGCGATGACGGACCACATGAAGCGAACGTCTTTCGACATCCAGTCCGTGCCGCCGTAACCGCCGCCGCCGTCTGCGATCAACATCAGCTGTCGACCCCGCCTTCGCTCTTGAGGGGGTTGCTGGCGTCGGTGAATGCTTGCGTGACGTCGTTGACCTTGGCGTGGGCGTAGGCGTCCGTGTCGGCGTATTCGGCACTGATCGTCTGGGCGGCCGTTGCGAAGTGGTGGGTGCCGTCGCGGAAGTTGAAGGTGTTGGAGAAGGTCTGCTGCTGGACCTCGTGGTGGCGATCGAGGAAGCCGGCCAGCTCCGGGAAGGCGGGATTGCCCTTCGGGACTCTGGTGAGCATGGCGGTGGTGACCTGGTCGAGGTGTGGGGCGTAGCCCGACGCCACCTCGTTGGCCAGGGTCGCGGCGAACTCTTCCATTGCCTGGATGTCTGTTTCGATGGATTCGAAACCGCCGAGCCAGCCTTGTGGTTCTCGCGCTTCGCTCATCGCCGTGGCCCTCCCCCGAGAGTGCGAAATCTTCCGCGAGAGTAGTCGGTCACTGCTTGTCTTTGCTGTCCCTACCCAGTGCTGTGGACAGTCGCAACCTTACCGAAACCTGTCTATGTCCGGGTGGGGTGGGCGGAGGCTCTCCAGGTGGTCCGGCCTGCGGCTGGGCGGGCGCTGCGGGCCCAGGCTGACAGCTCAGGCGGGCCCGAATGTGAAACTTCGTTCGTGGTTCGGGTGGTCAGGACCACCGTCAGCGCCGCGAGTTCTTCCGGGGTCGGTGTGCCTCGGATGACGCTGACCTGGGGTTCCTCATCCATTGATCAAGGGTACGACGGTTCGGGTGGTTCTCGGTGACACGCGTCCCACACTCGGCTGATCGATTCGCTGCGGCTCGACATGACCGGGTATTTTCTGCGTGATGTCTACTTCCCCCCCGCTTGTTGTCGCTGACCGCTACCGGCTTGTTGCGCCGCTCGGTCAGGGCGGGATGGGTCGTGTCTGGCGGGCGACCGATGTCGTCCTGCACCGTGAAGTTGCCATCAAGGAGCTGGTGCCGCCGCCTGGGCTGACGCCTGACGAGCGGCGAGAGATGCGGGAGCGCTCGCTGCGTGAGGCGCGCGCCATCGCCCGGCTCAACAACATCAACGTGGTGCGTGTTTTCGACGTGCTGCGGACCGACGCCGACCCGTGGATCGTCATGGAGTACGTGCCGTCGCGTTCCTTGCAGGACATTCTCGCCGCGGACGGGCCTTTCGCCCCGGTACGCGCCGCTGAGATCGGCCTCGGTGTCCTCAACGCGCTCCGGGCCGCGCACCGGGCGGGTGTGGTGCACCGGGATGTGAAACCGGGCAATGTACTCATCAGCGAGGACGGCCGGGTCGTGCTGACCGACTTCGGCCTCGCCACCGTGCCCGGCGACCCGAATGTGACCCGCACCGGCCTCGTGCTCGGTTCACCGGCCTACATCGCGCCTGAGCGGGCGCGGGACGGCACTGCGGGGCCGGGCGCCGACCTGTGGTCACTGGGCGCGACGCTCTACGCCGCCGTCGAGGGTGCGTCACCGTTCGCGCGGCCGTCCGCGATCGCCACGCTGGCTGCGCTCGCCACCGAAAACCCGCCGCCGGCGCGCAACGCCGGGCCGCTGAAGCCGGTGCTCAACGGTTTGCTCCGCAAGGACCCCGCTCACCGCATCAACGCGGAGGAGGCCGAGCGGTTGCTGCTGCGCGCCACCGGCCGCCGCTCGAAGCTGAGTTTCCCGATGAGCCCGACCATGCGGCGCCCCGGTGTCGGCCGGGAGCGCCCGTCGGCTGCTCTGTCACCGCCCGTCGTGCCTGGTGTGTCGGCTTCCGCGCCGGTTGTGCCCGGCCCGCGCCCGCCCGTTTCCCCGGCGCGTCCACCGGTCTCCCCGGGGCGCCCGCCGGCCTCTGCGGCCCGTCCGCCGGTCGAGCCGCCCGCAGGTGGTCCCCCTCCGCGGTTCACGCCGGGCAAGGCCGTGGTCGGCCGCCCACCGGCGGAAACCCCGACGCGGGTCGACGGTCCGAAGCCGCCCGCTCTCGATGCCACCAAGATCGAAAATCGTTCCGGTACGGACACAGCCCCGCCCACCACCCCACCAGCATCTGCACGGCCGTCGCGGGGCGCTGCCCCCGACGCGACGATGCGCGGGTCGGGCTCCGCCCCAGGCTCCTTCACGGCTGACGAGGTCGCCGCCGCCCGCAAGCGCCCCACGGGCCGCACAGCCGTACCCATCACCCCAGCCGTCCGCCCCGCGCCGGCCGCATCGTCGGGCCCCGCAGTGGCTGACGCCCCCACCGAGGTAAAAAACCCCCCGGCCAAACGCGACTCAACCGCCCCAGCCACGCCAGCCCCCGCAGCGGGACCAGCCACGCCGGCACCCGCTACCCATGCACCGGCAGCGACGGCACCGGCCACGTCTGCACCCGCACCGGCGGAACCAGCCACGCCGGCACCGGCACCTGCCACACCGGCACCGGTACCTGCCACGCCGGCACCGGCACCTGCCACGACGGCACCCGCACCTGCCACGACGGCACCCGCGGCGTCTGCACCGGCTGCCGCGGCCTCCTCCCCGGCGGCACCCGCCCCGGTCGAGGCGGAGCAGCCGGAACCCCCAGCCAAGTCCACCGTCACCACACCCACCGACGAGTCCGCAGCGCCGCCGGTGGAAGCCGGAACCGCAACAGACACGCAGCAGCCGTCGACCGAGACCCCCGAAGCCGTCGACGAAGCGTCGGAGGCCCGGACCCCGGAAGCAGCAACCTCGGAAGCGGTCACCGAGGCACCAGAAGCAGCAGCCTCGGAAGCAGCAGCCTCGGAAGCAGCGACCCCGGAATCCGTCACGCAGGCCCCCGAAGCCGTCGAAGAGACGCCGGAACCCACCAAGCCGGCCCTCGCCGCAGCCTCTCTCGCGACTTCCAAGGCAGCGCGTAAGAAGGCCCGTGCCGCCGGCACCACCACCAAGCCCGACCAGCCCGCCGAAGCCGTCCCGGCCGAAGCCGCCCTGGCCGAAGCCGAGCCGGTCACGAGCAAAGACGCTGAGCCGGTCGAGAACAAAGACGCCGAGCCGGCCACAAACAAGGAAGCCACGACCCCGGCCGAAGAAGAGCCGACGACCGCAGAGCCCAAGGCCGCAGAGCCGGTAACCGCAGAGCCCCAGGCTGCAGAGCCGGTAACCGCAGAGTCCCAGGCCGCAGCGCCGACGACCACAGAGCCAAAGGCCGAAGAGCCGAACCCGGACACCGCTGAGTCGAAGGCCGAAGAGCCGAAAACCGCAGAGGCACCGACCGAGCCCCCCACGGCTGACAGCGACCCAGCACCCAAGACCAACAGCATCACCCCGGCGGCCCCCGAGACAGACGGCAAACCGCAGGCCAAGCCCGGCACCACCCCCGACCGCACCCGCATCATCAAGCCGGTCACCCCCGCGGACGCCACCAAGCCCCGCACCACCGGCGGCACCCCCAAGCGTCCTCAGAAGACCGCGGCCGAGCGCAAAGCGTCCACCCGGGTCGGCGCGGTCCCCGCCGCCCGTACGGAGGCGGCGTCAGCGCGCGCCGCCGCCCCGACCTCAGGCGTTCCCGGGTTCGGGCAGCCGAGCCGCCCCGCCTGGCAGCCGATGAATCTGCGGGAGCCGTCGAGCGGACCGCGAGGCATCACGATCTTCGGGACCACGCTCACCCGCAGGCAGACCGTCATCGCGATCGCCGTGCTGGCCGCCGTACTGCTGGCTCTGATCGTGGTGATTCCGCAGGCGTTCGGTGGCGAGGAGGACAAGCCGGACGGCCGTAAGGCCGGGGTTGCGCCGGCGGCGAGCGCGACGAAGCCGACGACCGCGGCCACGACAGCTGCGCCCGCGCCCGCTGCGCCCGCGCCGGAGTCGCCGTCACCGTCGCCGTCGTCCGCGGCGCCGAGTTCGCCTCCGCCGCCGGCTCAGGGTGATGTCAAGATCCCGAAGGGCTGGTACCGCTACAGCGACGACACCGGCTTCTCGGTGCCGTTGCCGAACGGCACGTCGATCGAGCGCCAGGGCACCGAGGTCTACTTCACCAAGAACAACCGGCTGCTGATCATCGATCAGACCGACAAGCCGCGACCGGATCCGGTGGCGGACTGGGAGCAGCAGGAGGACGACCGGGCCGGCCGGAACTACCGGAACTACAACCGGATCAAGATCCAGCCGGTGGACTACTTCGTGAAGGCCGCGGACTGGGAATTCACGTACACCACGTCGAGCGGCAATCCGCAGCACGCGGTGAAGCGCGGGGTCATCACCAAGGCGGGCAAGCAGGCATACGGCCTCTCCTGGTACACCTCGCCGGGCGACTGGGACGCCGGTAAGAAGGATCTGCAGCTGATCTACCAGGGGTTCAAGCCGAAGTCGTGACCTCCGCGATTGAGTGATCAGGTGAATGGGTATTCATCGGTCACCACTCATGGAGGTGCAAGATGATTCGACGACACGGCAAGAGGCCCACGATCGCGTTGTGGATGCTCGTCGCGATCGCCGATGTAGCGCTCGTCATGGCAGCTGTCGGCACGCTCGCCGTGCTGTTCACCGTCGCCGTGGCAGCAATCCTCGCCGGAGGCGTCCTCATGCTCCAGCGCCGCACGACTCCCCAGCAGGAGTCCATCCTGCGCCGCCGCGCTTAGGGGGTGTCGCGGGGGCCAGGACGGCCTGCGCCGGGCCCAGCTTCCGCCTCGCTGCGCGGACCGAAAGCCCGGATACAACACCGGTATCCGACCTTCCGGCCCACTGGCGACGCGAAACCTGGACCTCGCCGCAGACTCGCCCTGACCCCCGCGACACCCCCTGACCGGCGCTGATCGACTACGCTCGCGGGCTGTGTCGATCGACTCGGTAAGTGACCTCTGGGACACCCTGCTCGGTGCCCAGCCGGACCCGCCCGGCCTGCTCGTCCTGGTGACGGCGGTGATCGCGCTGGTCGTGGTCTCGTTCCGGCCGCTGTGGCGGGTCGCGCGCAACGCGATCACCATCGCCCACGAGGGTGGCCACGCGCTGGTCGCCCTGCTCACGGGGCGCAAACTGCGGGGCATCCGGCTGGAGTTCGACACGTCGGGGCTCACGCTCTCGGCGGGTCGCCCGACCGGCCCCGGCATGATGTTCACCCTGCTGGCGGGCTACATCGCGCCGTCCCTGGTGGGTCTCGGCGGCGCCTGGCTGCTCGGCGGCAATCGCATCACGCTGCTGCTGTGGCTGGCCGTGGTCCTGCTGCTGCTCATGCTCATCAACATCCGGAACGTCTTCGGTGCGGTGTCCGTCCTGGTCACCGGCGCGATCGTGTTCGGGGTTTCCTGGTACGCGTCCGCGCAAGTCCAGGCCGCTTTTGCGTACGTCGGTGTGTGGTTCCTGCTGATCGGCGGTGTGCGCCCGGTCTTCGAGCTGCAGAAGTTGCGCGGTCGCGGTCGCATGCCGGAGTCCGATGCGGACCAGCTGGCCGGCATCACGCACGTACCGGCGATCTTCTGGGTGGGTGTTTTCCTCGTCGTTGATCTTGCGGCGCTGGTGGTCGGCGCGTTCATGCTGGCCGGCCAGTGGTTGCCCGCTGTCAGCAACACGCCCTGACTTGAAGTAGCCGGACGGCAACACTTTGAGTATCCGGCGGTGATGTGGCTTGCCGGTGACCGTCAGTAGCGTCGGACCATGGCGGGTTCTCTGGGTCTGGCCTGGACTTCCGGCGTGGTGGCCTGGGTGGCCGCCGTGCCGTTGTGGCGGTTCACGCAGCACACGATCGCGGTCGCGCACGAGGGCGGCCACGCGATGTTCGGCGTCCTCTTCGGTCAGAAGGTCCACGGCGTCAGGGTGACCGCCGACGGTGGCGGCGAGACGCGTTTTTCGCCCAGCATGCCGTGGCTCGCCGACCTGTTCATCACCCTGGCCGGTTATCTCGGGCCGTCCGCACTCGGCCTCGGCGGAGTGTTTTTGCTGGCCCGCGGACAGCCCGAGATGGTGCTGTGGGCGAGTGTCGGCCTGCTGGCCGTCATCCTGCTGATGATCCGTAATCCGCTCGGGTTTGTCGCCGTCATCGGTACGGGCGTGGTGCTCTACTGGGTCGCCCGGCACTGGCCGGACCCGGCCCAGCTGGCCTTCGGCTACTTCTGGGTGTGGTTCCTGCTCATCGGCGGCGTCCGGACGATCACCGGACTGTTCTGGGCGACCTACCGGGACGACCGGGGTTCCGACGCCGCGATCCTGCAGAAGCTCACGGTGCTGCCGGACATCTTCTGGCTGGCGCTCTTCTGGCTCGGCACGATGGCGGCGCTGGTCTACGGCGGCGCCACCCTGCTGCACCTGCGCTCCTGATCAGAGCGGGATGTTGCCGTGCTTCTTCGGCGGCAGCGTCTCCCGCTTGCTCCGCAGCATCCGCAGCGCCCGCGTGACCTGCGCGCGGGTCTCCGACGGCTTGATCACCGCGTCCACGTAACCCCGCTCGGCCGCGATGTACGGGTTCGCGAGTGTGTCCTCGTACTCCTTGATCAGCTCGGTACGCAGCGCCGCCGGGTCGTCGGCTTCGGCGAGCTCGCTGCGGTACAGGATGTTGACCGCACCCTGGGCGCCCATCACCGCGATCTGCGCCGTCGGCCAGGCGAAGTTCATGTCGGCGCCGAGGTGCTTCGAGCCCATCACGTCGTACGCGCCGCCGTACGCCTTGCGGGTGATCACGGTGACCTTGGGGACGGTCGCTTCGGCGTACGCGTAGATCAGCTTGGCTCCGCGCCGGATGATCCCGTCCCACTCCTGGCCGGTGCCCGGCAGGAAGCCGGGCACGTCGACGAAGGTCAGCACCGGGATGTTGAACGCGTCGCAGGTCCGCACGAAGCGGGCGGCCTTCTCGGACGCCGCGATGTCGAGCGTGCCGGCGAAGTGCATCGGCTGGTTCGCGACCACACCGACCGGGCGGCCCTCGACACGACCGAACCCGACCACGATGTTCTGCGCGTACAGCGGCTGGACCTCGAGGAAGTCCTCGACGACGGCCTCGACGACCCGCTTGATGTCGTAGGGCTGGTTCGCCGAGTCCGGGATCAGCGAGTCCAGATCAAGATCGGCTTCGCCCGCCACCAGGTCGGCGGTCTCCTCGAGCACGGTCGGTTCGTCCAGGTTGTTGCTGGGCAGGTACGACAACAGCGCCCGTACGTAGTCGACGGCGTCGTCCTCGTCGCTCGCGAGATAGTGGGCGTTCCCGCTGCGGGAGTTGTGCGTGCGTGCGCCGCCCAGCTCCTCCATGCCGACGTCCTCGCCGGTGACCGTACGGATGACGTCCGGCCCGGTGATGAACATGTGCGACGTCTGGTCGACCATCACCGTGAAGTCGGTGATCGCCGGGGAGTAGACGGCACCACCGGCGCACGGACCCATGATCAACGAGATCTGCGGGATGACACCGCTGGCCCGGACGTTGCGGAAGAAGATGTCGGCGTAGAGCCCGAGCGCGACCACACCCTCCTGGATGCGCGCGCCGCCGGAGTCGTTGATGCCGATGATCGGGCAGCCGATCTTCATGGCCAGGTCGAGCACCTTGACGATCTTCTCGCCGAACACCTCGCCCAGCGAGCCGCCGAAGACGGTGAAGTCCTGCGAGAACACGCACACCTGGCGGCCGTCGACCGTGCCGTGACCGGTGACCACACCATCGCCGTACGGGCGGTTCTTCTCCAGCCCGAAAGCGGTGGACCGGTGCCGGGCGAGTCCGTCCAGCTCCACGAATGAACCCTCGTCGAGCAGCAGCTCGATGCGCTCACGGGCGGTCTTCTTGCCGCGGGCGTGCTGCTTCTCGACCGCGCGGGCCGAACCGGCGTGCACGGCCTCGTCGATGCGCCGCTCGAGATCGGCGAGCTTTCCGGCCGTGGTCTGGAAGTCGTCCTGCTGCGCCGTCACGATGCCCTGTCCTTCGCTCGCCCCCGCATGCCCCGAAGATCGTATCCAGGGTCAGCAGGGGGAAGTGCGGTGCCCGGGCGAGGGGTAGCGCACTTCGGACGTTTCGCACTCAATGCCCCATTCGTTACAACCCCCGTGACGACATGGATGACCCCCGTCGGCGTGGCGTTGATCGTCGGTGGCATCACCACGCTCATCGTTTTCCGCAGGGCCCTCTTCGGCAACGCGCAGAAAACCGCCGCCGAACGGCCCACGACCCGTACCGGCCGCCGAGCCGCCGGCACGGGCGGCGCCCACGCCGACGGTGCTGCCGCGAGCGGGGAAGTCCCTGGTCGTGCTGCCCCGACCCGCAAACAACGCCGCGGCCGGTCCGCCGCCCGCGAGCCGGAACCCACCGCCGTCACACCCCCGGCCCGCTCGAGCTCGGTCTACGCGACGTCGCGCTCAACCGACGACCGCCACCCCGGCGGCGCGGTCCAGGACTCCGGGTCGCGCTCGGTCGGCGATCGGCCGTCCGAGGGGCCGGGCCAGGTTTCCGGGGCGCGCCCGGTGGCCGGCCGGCAATCCGAGGGGCCGGGTCAGATCTCCGGGGCGCGCTCAGTAGGCGGCCGGCAGTCCGAGGGGCCCGGTCAGGTTTCTGGGGCGCGTTCGGTCGGCGGTCGGCAGTCTGAAGGGCCGGGTCAGGTTTCTGGGGCGCGCTCCGTAGGTGGTCGGCAGTCTGAGGGGCCTGGTCAGGTCTCCGGGTCGCGTTCGGTCGGCGACCGGCAGGCTGGGAACGCGCAGGCCGGCGACCGGCAGTCCCGTGGTGGCGCCCCGGCGTCGCGGGCGGGTGCGGGCGGGCGGTCGTCGCGTTCGAAGGGAACGGACGACTCGGGTGACCGGGCCGGCGGGAAGCGGCAGTCCGGCGCGGATCCGCAGGTCTCGCGCCCCGGTCGGCCGACCGACCAGAGAGCGGAAGCTCTGTCGGCGGCGTTGCTGGCCCGGTCGCGCGGAGCTTCCCCCGCGCCGGCGCCTGCGGCCGGCCACCCGGAGGGCGCTCCGGGATCTCGACGTTTCTGGCCCACCTCGGCTCCCGTTTCCGGCGCGGAAACCGGACGATCCGCGAGCGTCGCGCCTGGTGAGGAGCTGTCCGGCCGGATCCCGGTCGTCCCGCCGCAGAGCAGGGACGGTGGAGGGGTGCGTCTGTTCGACGAAGAACCGCTCGCGCCTGTTGCAGTGGCCTCCGGACCCGCCGACGTAAGCCTCCTCGCGCTGGACACCCTGGTACCGGTGCGCAGTGGCGATCCCGAGCTCGACATCGACCCCGACCTGGACCGTGTCGCGGACGAGGAACCTCCGCCGCTCGACCTGGCCGACGACTTCCTGGCCGACCACTTCCTCGACCCCGCCGACCAGGCCCTGCACGAGCACGGCGCTGACGGCCGGCTCCCCGATGAACAACAGTCCGATGAGCTGGGTAGCAGTGATCTCCGGGGGAGTGACGTCCGGGATGGTGATGGTCGCGAGGGCGGGACCCGCGACGTCTGGTCGCCCGGATATCTGGAGACCCCGGAGGACCCCGAGCTGTCGGGTGATTTTGAGGCCGTGGACACCAACGGCGGGTCCGGCTCGTTCACCAGCGCCTTCACCGGCCTCTTCGCCGTCCCCGACGAGGCCGGAGGCACCGGGCCGGACGAGGCCGAAGGCCTCGACGAAGCTGGAGGCGCTGGATCCCCCGAGGCGAGAGGCTCTCTTTTTGCCGTCCCCGACGACGCTGGAGATGCCAGGACGGACGAGGCGGGAGGCTCCCGCTTCGCCGGCCTCGACGAGGTCGGAAGCGCCAGGTCCGACGACGCGGGGGATGCCTTGTTCGCCGGTCCCGAGGCGGGAGATGCCCTCTTCGCCGGATCGGACCGGGCGGGAGACGGCCTTTATGCGGTACCGGACGAGGCGGACCACGCGGCCCTCTTCGGCAATCCAGGTCAACCCGACGAGGCCGCTACAGGCCGCTTCGGCGACACCGGCCTGACAGGGGAAACCGGCCGTTTCGGCGAGCCGGGACGCTTCGACAACCGAAGCGGAGCTGCCGACTCGGGCCGCTTCGACGACCGGGGCGGAGCTGCCGATGGCCGCTTCGACGATCGGGGCGGTGCTGCTGACGCGGGCCGCTTCGATGACCTCGGCGGGCCTGCTGACGCGGGTCTTTTCGGCGACCAGGCAGGCCTGTTCGACGGAGGGCCGGACGACCCGGATCGGCCGTGGGGCAGCCGGGCCGAGTCGCGGTACGGCGACCGGGTCGAAGGCTGGATCCGGCCGGAGTACCGGGACGAGCCCGAGCCGGTCTCCGGCGAGTACTGGACGCCGGTGCCGGAGGGGACCTACGACTCCGAGTACGGCTGGCCGGTGCCGGTGGAGCGTCTGCCCGAGGTGCCGCCGTACCCGGTGGCGGAGGAGGTGGCGGAGGTCGAGTCCGAACCGACGGCCCTCGTGCCGCAGTGGCCGCCGGCGCGGCCGGACGACCGGATCGAGTTGCCGCGGTCGTGGTCCCGCCGGGACGAGATCGCGCACCGTGAGGGCCGTGCCGCCACCGACGACGACGAGTCGCCGGCCGAAGAGGGGCGCGGCTTCTGGCGGGAGGACGCGAACCGGGCCGGGACGCCGCGGTTTCCGGTGAACGAGGCGCGCCCCGATCCGGTTGTCCACGACGACAACGGGCGCCGGGTCGACGACCGGTCGCGCCGCCCCGGCGTGATGGCTCGGAAGCGTCGTGGGCCGGTCGGTGAGGGACCGACCCAGGCGATCCCGGCCATGGAGCTCGGGGAGATGGCAGCCCGGGCCCGTCCCCGCCCGCGGCCCCGCCCGTCCGGTGGGCAGCCCGAGCCGCGCAGCACCGTCTACGTCAGCAGGCACGCGGCCGAGCCCAGCTGACGGCGTGCGGTGGGTGGGCCTACGCTGGGGCGATGGCCTCCTCGCCGTACACCGATCTTGATCGTCCGCCGCTGGCCGAGCGGGCGCTGCAGCGTGCGCTCGTGGTGCCCGGAGGGCTGTGGCAGCGGGTCGAGGTGCGGACCGAGACGGGTTCGACAAACGCCGACGCCGCGGCGGCTGCCCGTGACGGTGCCGCCGGCGGGCTGGTGATCGTCGCCGAGCAGCAGGTCGCCGGGCGGGGGCGCCGCGACCGGCAGTGGGTCTCGCCGGCCCGGGCGGGTCTGACGCTGAGCATCATGGTGCGTCCGGGTGCGGCCGACGCCGAACGGGGCTGGGCGCCCGCGCCGCAGCGCACCTGGGGCTGGTTGCCGCTGATGGCCGGTGTTGCGCTGCTGGAGACCGTGCAGCGTCTCGCCGAGCTGGATGCCTCGCTGAAGTGGCCCAACGACCTGCTGATCAGCACCGAGGCCGGTGACGCCAAAGCGGCGGGGATCCTCGCCGAGGTGGCCGAGGACGCCGTGGTCGTCGGCATCGGCCTCAACGTGACGACACGTCCGGAGGAGCTTCCGACCACCGGTCTGCAGGCGACCTCTTTGCAGACGGCGGGGGCCAAGGCCACCGACCGTGATCCGCTGCTGCGTTCACTGCTGCGGGGTGTCGCCCAGTGGTACGTCGGCTGGCGCGAGGCCGAGGGTGACGCGGAGATGTGCGGGCTGCTGGCCGCGTACCAGAGGGGTTGTTCGACGGTCGGCCGGGACGTGCGGGTGCTGTTGCCGAACGGCGAGGAATTCACCGGCTCGGCGACCACGGTGGACGGTGACGGGCGGCTGGTCGTTCTAACGGCTGACGGTGAGCGGCGCGTCTCGGCGGGGGACGTCCTCCACGTACGCTGACCGGGTGGCGTTCCCGGACGAGATTTTGACCGAGGAGGAGGAGGTTGTCCTCCACCTCCACCCGCATGCGAAGGCGGCCGTCCGTCCGGTTCTGGTGCTGCTGACCGCCCTGGCCGCGGTGATTCTGGTCTGGGTGATGCTGCCGCCGACGACCGGTGGCCTGATCGGTGTGCTGGTGGTCGGGGCGATCGCGCTCTTCATGGGTCTGACCCGGGGTGTCTGGCCGCTGCTGGTCTGGCGGACCACGCATTACGTCCTGACCGACGAGCGGATCCTGCTGCAGGACGGCGTGATCGCCCGCGAGCGCCGGGACCTCCCGCTGAACAGGGTGAACGACCACGCGATGAGCCAGTCGCTGCTCGACCGGCTGCTCGGTTCCGGGACGCTGAAGATCGACTCGATCGGTGACCAGGTCGCGGTGCTGGCGTCGGTGCCGCACGCGCAGCGGGTGCAGACCCTGCTCTACGAGCTGATCGAGACCGACCGTGAGCTACGCGGTGACGGCGACGACGAGGAACCCGGCGATGACCTGCCGCCGGAGCCCGTCAGACAGCGCGACGCTGGGCGTCGATCTCCTTTGCCAACTCCGCGTCCAGGCTCCCGTCGGCCTCGGCGCTGAGCTCGGCCAGACCGGCGACGACGTCCATCTCCGCCACGACGGCCTCGTGCCCGTCGACCGGCGGCTTCAGGAAGACGAAGGTCCTGTACGCCCAGAAGCGGAAGATCGTCGCCACGCCGATGCCCAGCACCGTGACACCCATGAACAGCAGCTCGTCGTGCTGCTCGGTGAGGCCGAAGCCGTACTTGCCGATGGCGACCGCGCCCGACTGGATGACCATGCCGATCAGGTTGAACCCGAAGAACAGGGTGTATTCGCGGCGCAGGGCGCTGCGGGTGTGGTGGCGGTAGGTCCAGTACCGGTTGGCGAGGTACGCGAGGGTCGTCGTCACGAGCGTTGCGACGATGCTCGCCTTGACGGCGCCGATGGGCAGCAGAGCCCAGGTGATCGCCATGTAGAGCAGGGTGTTGCCGGCCCCGATGACACCGAAGGCGAGTGCTTCGGGGGCGAGGGAGCGCAGGCGGTCCGCCAGCGAGCGGGCTGAAGGCATTGGTCAACCTTACGGGGGGAAAGGGCGAGGACGTCGTACCGGACGGGTGGGTGAACCCGACGTCACATTCGCGGAACGGCGCGCGGGGTGCTCGGCGGCGCGGACTGCGGCGCCGGTGCGGACGCGTGCAGGTGTGACTGGACCGGGAGGCCCGGCTCGATCGGGTCCGGGACCACGGTGTCGCCGAACACGAAGCGGCGGTACGACCAGAAGCGGAACAGGGTGCCCACGGCGGTGCCGACGAACTGGCCCGAGATGTTGTCCGCGAGCGGCGTCTGGAACTCCGGCCAGACCTGGCCCAGACCGTAGTGGCTGATCGCCAGGCAGGCCAGGCCGATGCCGAGGCCGACCGCGTTGAGCAGGAAGAACATCGTGTACTGCCGGGCCATGTGCGCGTGCCCGCGGTGCCGCCAGGTCCAGAACCGGTTGCCGAGGAACGCCACGGTCGTCGCGATGACCGTGGAGATCGTCTTGGCGATCAGCGTCTCGCTGCCGGTCTGCAGGAGCACGTTGAAGATGGCCAGGTCGATGGCGAAGGCGATGCTGCCGACGGTGCCGAACTTGCTCAGCTCGCGCACGAGTGCCCCGAAGCGTGCCCGCAGTGCGGGCAGAATCTCGGCAGGCACGATCCCGAGAGTACCGGCGCGGGTCACGGACTGCCGTTTTTGTGAGCGACTCTTAACCCGTCGGTCCCGTTGTGGTCACGCTGCTTGAACGCACGGTAACTACCCTGGTTGATCTCGGTGAGCTCGGCGTGCCGGGCCTGGCAACCTGTGCACCAGCCGAGGTGCGCCTCGAGCCGTACGGCGTCGCGGGGTGCCATGCGTCCGCGGACGTGCCCGCCGAGCCGGTCGCCGGTCCACCGGCACTCGGGCGGGTCCGCCACGGCGACGTGCTGCTGGAGGTAAAGGCGGCGCAGGCCCTCTCGCGCCCGGTGGGCGAGCACGGCGACGGCGTTCGGGGTCAGGCCCAGGTGCGGGGCGACCTCGGCCGGGCTGGCCCCTTCGACCTCGGTGCGCCACAGCACGTCCCGCCACCGGTCCGGCAGCGCCCGGAAGGCACGGGCGGCGTACGTGCGCTCGAGGTGGTCGAGGGCGGGGTCGCGGAACGGTTCGCCTTCGTCGTACCGGGTCAGGTCGTCGGTGAACTCGAGCCGGCGGTCACGCCGGGCCCGGTGGTAACAGACGTGCCGCAACGTCGTGCAGAGGTAGGCACGGAAGGCCACCAGCGGACCGCGCCCGGCGCGCAGCGAGGCGAAGACCTTGGCGAACGTCTCGGCGACCAGGTCGTCGGCATCGGCGGGATCGTGGACGAGCCCGTACGCCAGCGCGCGGGCGGCGGCCCGGTGGCGCTGGTACAGGACGCCGTACGCGGCGGTGTCACCCGCGCGAACGGCGGCCAGCAGATCGGTGTCATCGGTCTCGCCGGCCGGGATCGTCATTCCTGCCTCCTGTAGCGGGGAGTGGGAGGAAAGCCCGATTAGCGGCTAGCTTAGGCCGTTTCGTCCGCTTTGTGAAAGCAGGCTGGAAGCGGTGCAGGAATGCATCCGGCTCGGTGCTCCTGCGCGCTTCTGCATCAAACGGCGAAGGATCGATCGTGATCGCGCACAAACGCCGAGGATTGTGCGGTTGTCCACAAGATTCGCCGATGAACTGAATGTTTCCTCGGCTTAGGCTGACGTGACTCCCGTGACACCGGCCGGCTCCACCGGCCTGGTTCGTCACAGGTCAGTGCCGACCGAAGGGATTCACATGTCTGTGCCCCCCACTGCTCATGCCAAGCTCCTGACCTGGGTCGACGAGGTTGCCGCCCTCACCGCGCCCGACCGCGTCGTCTGGTGTGACGGCTCCGACGAAGAATGGGCGCGGCTCACCGACACGCTGGTCGAAGCCGGCTCGCTGGTGCGTCTCGATCCCGTCAAGCGGCCCAACTCGTTCTGGGCGCGGACCGACCCCGGGGACGTCGCCCGGGTCGAGGAACGCACCTTCATCTGCTCCGTGGATCCCGCCGACGCCGGCCCGACCAACAACTGGACGGCGCCGGACGAGATGAAGGCGACGATGACGGAGCTGTACCGCGGCTGCATGCGCGGGCGCACCATGTACGTCGTCCCGTTCTGCATGGGACCGCTCGACGCACCCAGCCCGATGTTCGGCGTCGAGATCACCGACAGCGCGTACGTCGTGACCTCGATGCGGATCATGACGAGGATGGGCACCCCGGTCCTGGCCGCGATGGGTGACGACGCGGACTTCGTGCCCGCGCTGCACTCCGTCGGCCGCCCGCTGGCCGAGGGCGAAGCCGACGTGGCCTGGCCCTGCAACGAGACGAAGTACATCTCGCACTTCCCGGAGACCCGCGAGATCTGGTCCTTCGGCTCCGGGTACGGCGGCAACTCGCTGCTCGGCAAGAAGTGTTTTGCGCTGCGGATCGCCAGCGTCGCCGCCCGCGACGAGGGCTGGCTGGCCGAGCACATGCTGATCATGAAGCTGACCTCACCCGAGGGGCAGGTCAAGTACATCGCGGGCGCATTCCCGTCGGCGTGCGGCAAGACCAACCTGGCCATGCTCGAGCCGACGCTCCCGGGCTGGAAGGTCGAGACGGTCGGCGACGACATCGCCTGGATGCGGTTCGGCGAGGACGGCCGGCTGTGGGCGACCAACCCGGAGTACGGCCTCTTCGGTGTCGCACCCGGCACGGACCAGCACACCAACCCCAACGCGATGCGCACGCTGGCCCGCGGCAACTCCGTGTTCACCAACGTCGCGCGTACCGACGACAACGACATCTGGTGGGAGGGGATGGGTGAGCCGCCCGCGCACCTGATCGACTGGAAGGGCAACGACTGGACACCGGACTCCGACGAGCCGTCCAGCCACCCGAACAGCCGCTTCTGCACCCCGATCAACCAGTGCCCGATCCTGGCGCCCGAGTACGACGACCCTCGCGGCGTACCGATCGACGCGATCCTCTTCGGCGGCCGCCGCAAGACGACGGTCCCGCTGGTCACCGAGGCCCGCGACTGGGTGCACGGTGTCTACTTCGGCGCAACGCTCTCGTCCGAGACCACCGCCGCCGCGGTCGGCCAGGTCGGCGTGGTCCGCCGCGACCCGATGGCGATGCTGCCGTTCATCGGGTACCACGCCGGCGACTACTTCAACCACTGGATCGAGATGGGCAAGGCGGCCTCCGGCGACGCCGAGAAACTGCCGAAGGTCTTCTACGTCAACTGGTTCCGCCGCGACGAGGACGGCGGCTTCCTCTGGCCGGGCTTCGGCGAGAACTCACGCGTCCTCAAATGGATCGTCGAACGCCTCGACGGCCGCGGCGACGCGATCGAGACCCCCATCGGCCACGTGCCGACCGCCGACGCGATCGACGTGACCGGCCTCGACATCAGCCGCGCCGACCTCGAAGCCGTGCTGCGTGTCGACACCGACGAGTGGCTGGCCGAGATCCCGCAGGTCGAGGAGTGGTTCGCCAAGTTCGGCGACAAACTGCCGGCAGTGCTGTGGTCCGAGCTGGACGCCCTCAAGGCCCGCCTCAACGCCGCGTGATTCCCCGCGCCCGCCTCGTGAATGGGGCGGGCGCGGCCTGGGTACCTTCGACCAGGTGACCCCAGCCGACATCCGCCCGCGCGCGGTCCGTGCGCTGACCGGACTGCTCGTCGCCACCGCTGCGGCCACGGCCGGGGTCGAGCTCCTCAACTTCTGGTACGCGCCTGAGCACGGTTTCGGGCTCGCCATCCGCACGGGGTGGGCGCTCCTGCGTACCCTGGGCTGGTTGATCTTGATCTGGCACGTGCGCCGCGGTCGCGCCGGCGCCCGCCCTCTCGGTCTGATCCTGGCGATCACCACGGTCTTCGCCGTCGGCCGCCTGGTCGTGCCCCAGACCGGCGCACCGCCGATGGCCGGCCTGATCGGCTTCGGGGTCCTCACCGCGCTCTGCGCCATCGTGGTGGTGCTGCTCTACCGCCACCCCACCGTCCAAGATCATCTGGTACGCCACCCGAACCGTCTCGTGGTCACCCGGCAGGGTGTCGAATGGCGTGAGGCACCGCCGCGCCGGCCCGTCGCCGCGTGGGTGCTGACCGCGCGGGTCTCCGCGTTCACGTACAGCCCGCTGATGCTGGTGCCGGCGCTGATCTCGGTCGGTGAGCTGGGCTCGAAGCCGGAGTACATCCTGGCCGTCGTGTTCTGGATCGCCGTGGGCATCGGCGCCAGCTATGCGGTGCTGGCTGCGGTCTTCTTCCTGCAACGGGGCAAGGCTTGGGCGCGGACGCTGATGGTCTGGGTGACGATCGGGGTGCTGGTGATCGACTTGCCGCTCTGTTATCTGCTGCTCGGCACGGACGGGTTGATCCGCGACGGTGCGCCTCTGGTGGCTGCGGGGATGCTTGCGTGTTATTCGCTGTGGCGGGCTGGGCGCGGGGTTTCGCCGACCGTTGCCACCAGCCCCGCATGAGCCCCACCAAGCCCGACTTCCTTGATGTTGGGGGTGTGGTGGGCTCGGTTGGGCCCAACTTCCGTGAAGTTGGGGGCGCGGTGGGCTCGGTTGGGCCCGACTTCGTTGAAGTTAGGCCTGTGATCGGCCTTGGTGGGCCCGACTTCCTTGATGTTGGGGGCGCGGCGAGCTGGGCGGGGCCCGACTTCGTTGATGTTGGGCGCGTGGTGGGCTCGGTTGGGCCCAACTTCGTTGAAGTTGGGCCTGAGATGAGCCTTGCTGCGTCCGACGTCCTTGGGTTGGGGCGTGCGGTGAACCCCGCCGGGCCCGACTTCCTTGAAGTTGGGCCTGCACTGCACCTGGGTGGGCCCGACTTCCTTGAAGTTGGGGGCGCGGTGGGCTTGGTTGGGCCCGACTTCCTTGAAGTTGGGGGCGCGGTGAGCTTGGCGAGTCCCGACCTGCTTGAAATTGGGCGCGCGGTGAGCTCGGTTGTGCCCAACTTCGTTGAAGTCGGGCCCGCGATGGACCTTGCTGGGCCCGACTTCCTTGATGTTGGGGGCGCGGCGAGCTGGGCGGGGCCCGACTTCGTTGATGTTGGGCGCGCGCTGGGCTCGGTTGGGCCCAACTTCGTTGAAGTTGGGCCTGTGATGGACCTTGCTGGGCCCAACTTTCTTGATGTTGGTGGCGCGGCGAGCTCGGCGAGTCCCGACTTCCTTGATGTTGGGCGCGCGGTGGGCTCGGTTGGGCCCAACTTCGTTGAAGTTGGGCCTGGGATGAGCCTTGCTGCGTCCGACGTCCTTGGGTTTGGGCGTGCGGTGAACCCCGCCGGGCCCGACTTCCATGAAGTTGGGCCTGAAATGCACCTGGGTAGGCCCGACTTCGTGGAAGTTAGGCCCGCGATGAGCCTCGCTGGCCCCAACTTCCTTGAAATTGCGCCCGCGGTGACCACCACTAGGCCCAACTTCCTTGAAGTCGGGCCCTCGAGAAACCCTGCTAAGCCCAACTTCAAGGAAGTAGGGCCTGAGTGAGCGCCTTGGAAACCTTCGACGTAGTGGTGGTCGGCGGAGGACCAGCCGGTGCCACCGCCGCCCTGGCCGCCCATCGAGCCGGCGCCACCACCCTCCTCCTGGACAAGTCCGATTTCCCCCGGGACAAGCCCTGCGGTGACGGCATCGCAGCCGACGCAGTCGACGTCCTGACAGATCTCGGCGTCACAGGCGTAACCGACGGCTACGCCCCAGTGCTGAACCTGCGCCTGATCGCACCAGGCGGCATAGAGGTAGCCCGCCCGCTGCCCCGCCCAGCCCACACGATCCCGCGCCGGGTCTTCGACGCCCGCCTGGTGGCTGCAGCGACCGCGCAGGGCGTCGAGCTGCGGCGACACACGGTCAGATCACTGACGCAGGACCAGAACGGAGTCACCCTCGACGACCGGATCCGGGCGCGGGTAGTGATCGGCGCGGACGGTGCCAGCTCAATCGTCCGGCGCGAGCTGGGACACGCAGTCAACCCCGACGGTCATCTAGCGCTGGCGATCCGCGGCTACGCCCCCACCACCGGCACCGAGCAGCTCATCCGAACGACAAGCGCCCGCTGGCCCGCCTACGCGTGGTCGTTCCCGATCGGTGACGGCACCGCCAACGTCGGGTACGGCGAGACGTTGCGGGGGACGGCGCTCACGAAGGCGTACCTGGTGGAGCGGTTGGGTCAGCTGCTGCCGGGCACCGAACCGACCGGCCTGCGCGCCCACCACCTGCCCTTGTCGACCCACCGCCCGCCACCGGGACGCGGCCGCGTGCTGCTCGCGGGTGATGCACTGTCGCTGATCAACCCGTTCACGGGCGAGGGCATCTTCTACGCGGTGCTCAGTGGTGCCCTGGCTGGCACCGCCGCGGCCGCGGCAGAGGGCGCCGCCGAGCGTTACACCGCCGCTCTCAGGATGCGGCTCGGACGGCACCTGCGGCATTCCGGTTCGGTGGCCCGGCTGACCCGGCGGCCGGGTGTGGTCGACGCCGCGGTCCGTGCGGCTCGCCGTGATGGCCAGGTTTTCGACCGAATGGTGGACTTGGGGCTGGGTGACGGGGTTTTCGACCTTCGCACTATCGGGCGGATCGGGGCCGAGATGCTCCACATCGCCCGGCCGCCCTCTTGAGCGCGGGCCCGTGCTCGATAGGCTTGCGGGGATGACTCTGCGGTCCCTGGTCTATTCGCTGTACGAACGACGACTCGCCGGAAAGCTTGCCGGCAAGCCGGTGCCGCAAC
Organism: Amorphoplanes friuliensis DSM 7358; assembly: GCF_000494755.1. Lineage (NCBI taxonomy): Bacteria > Bacillati > Actinomycetota > Actinomycetes > Micromonosporales > Micromonosporaceae > Actinoplanes > Actinoplanes friuliensis. The sequence goes on along the minus strand of NC_022657.1, from coordinate 8,554,753 downwards.
ATGTCGGGGTCATGTGTGACGGTAATCGTCGCTGGGCCCGCGAGATGGGGTACGTCGATCCCAACGACGGCCACCGCGTCGGCGCCGTACGGATCAAGGAGCTGCTCGGCTGGTGCGACCAGGCGGGCATCAAGCACGTCACGCTCTACCTCCTGGCGACCGACAATCTTCAGCGTGCGGCGGCCGAGCTGGACCCGCTGGTGAAGATCATCGAGGACCTGGCGACGGAGCTGGCCGAGGACGGCAACCCGTGGCGGCTGCGCATCGTCGGCGCCCTGGACGTGTTGCCGGCGACGACCGCGACCGCGCTCAAGGCCGCGCAGGAGAAGACCCGTCATCGCACCGAGGGTGTCGAGGTCAACCTGGCCGTCGGTTACGGCGGGCGGCGTGAGATCACCGACGCGGTGCGGTCTCTGCTCTATGAGCAGTCGGCGGCCGGTCGCACGCTCGAGGAGCTTGCCGAGATTCTCGACGTCGAGCACATCGCCGAGCACCTCTACACGCGCGGGCAGCCCGACCCTGATCTGGTCATCCGCACGAGCGGTGAGCAGCGGTTGTCCGGGTTCCTGCTCTGGCAGTCGGCGCATTCGGAGTTCTACTTCCACGACGCCAACTGGCCGGATTTCCGCCGCACCGACTTCCTGCGGGCGTTGCGGTCCTACGCGGGGCGGCAGCGGCGCTACGGCGCCTGACACTGTTCACCACCAGCACGCCGATCACGATCAGGATGCCGGTCCATTCGTGCACCCGCAGCGCCTGTCCGAGCAGCACCAGACCGGCGAGCGCCGCCAGCACCGGATGCACGCTCATGAACATTCCGAAAAACCTTGCCGGTACGCGTCGGAGCGCGATCAGGTCAGCCGCGTACGGGATCACCGAGCTGAGCACGCCGGCGGCGGCCGCGTAACCGAGTGCTCTGCCGTCGAGGCGGCCTTGCGCCAGCAGCACCGCAGCCACCGGCAGGTAGGCCAGCGCTGACACCGCGGTCGCCGCCGCCGTCGCCTGGATGCCCGGCAGTCGCGCGCCGAGCAGGCGGTTGAGCAGGATGTAGGACGCCCAGCAGGCCGCCGCCAGCAGCCCCAGCCCGATGCCGAGGTAGTCGCTGGCCGGCCCGGGGAGCACCAGCACGTAGACCCCGGCGGCGGCCCCGGCTGCGCAGAGCAGGTCGAAGCGGGTGCGGGAGGCGGCCAGCGCGACCCCGAGCGGGCCGAGCACCTCCAGCGTCACGGCCAGGCCCAGCCCGATGCGGTCGATCGCCGTGTAGAGGCTCAGATTCATGATTGCGAACGCCGCCGCGAGCAGCAGAGTCGGCCACCACTGCGCCCACGTGAAGCGTCGCAGGTTCGGGCGGGCGAGCGGGAACAGCACGGCGGCGGCGACGAGTTGCCGGACGGCGACCACACCCGCGGGTCCGATCGCGGCGAAGGCGTGGGCGCCGATCGCCGCGCCGACCTGGTTGCTGGTCGCGCTGCCGAGCATCGTGGCCAGCCCTCGCACGGCGGCTGCCGTCCTTGTCCTGCCGGCGACAGACGCGGTCCTGCCGGCGGCAGCCGCGGCCGTAGGCGGGGAGTCAGGATCGGTGGCCGCGGGCCGGGACGGTCTCATCCTCTCAGCGTTCGCGGAAGTGGGCCGCGAGGGAAATACGCGGGCCGCAGGATCTATACGCTGCGGTTATGGATGTGCAGCTCCGCCAGCTGAGGACGCTGGTCGCGGTGGTCGACGCCGGTACGTTCACCGATGCGGCCGCTGTGCTCGGGGTTTCCCAGGCAGCGGTGTCGCGGTCGGTCGCGGCGCTGGAAGAGGCACTCGGAGCCCGGCTCCTGCAACGCACCACCCGGCACGTGGCGCTGACCCCGACCGGCACCCGGATCGTGGCGCAGGCGCGGCGGATCCTGGAGGAGGTTGCACACCTGCGGGGCATCGTCGACGACTCGCGGACCGAGCTGCGGGTCGGTTATGCCTGGGCCGCGCTGGGCCGTCACACCCGCCGGGTGCAGAAGATGTGGGCTGCGGCGCATCCGCGGGTGCCGCTGGTTTTTGTGCAGTCCAACGACCTCACGGCGGGTCTGAGCGACGGGACGGCGGACCTCGCCGTGATCCGGCGCCCGCTCGACGACACGCGGTTCGCCACCACCGAGATCGGGCGCGAGTCGCGGTATGCCGCCGTGGCCACCGGCAGCACGCTCGCCCGGCGGCGCAGCCTGAAGGTCGAGGACCTGGCGCGTTTCACGGTCGCGATCGACAGCCGGACCGGGACGACAACCACTGACCTGTGGCCCGCGGACAACCGGCCCGCGGTGGTCCGTGAGACCGCGACGGTGGACGAGTGGCTCACGCTCATCGCCGCCGGCCAGGCCGTCGGCGTCACGCCCGAGGCAACCGCGCACCAGTACCCCCGGCCGGGCGTGGCCTACCGGGTGCTGCGGCACGCGCCGCCGATCGTGGTACGCCTGGCCTGGTGGCGTGACGATCCGCCCGCTCACCTGGGTGAACTGCGGGACCTGGCCCGCCGGGCCTACGACTGGTCAGGAACGGGGGAAGGCCTGTAGCGCCTCGGCCAGGAACCCGGCCACGGCCTCGGGGGACTCCAGCGTCAGGTCGGCCGCGCTGGACACTTCGGCGCCGGTCTCGGGGTTGGCGACCGCCACACACATGCCGAAGAAGTCCGGGTCGACGGCCTCGCGGGCGCGCAGCGCGTCGAACGCCTTGATGTCGGACATGTCGTCGCCGAAATACCAGGCGCAGCTGGCGTTCAGCACACCTTCGCTGATCACCATGCCCTTGTCCTGGTCGACCGGCGGCTTGAGCTCGACGACCATGCGCCCGCCCTGGATGCGCAGACCGACACGCTCGGCCTGCTCGTGACCCCAGCGCTCGACGACGCCGGCCAGCTGCGGCGCCGTGCGGTAGTGCAGGGCGACCGACAGACGCTTGTATTCGACCAGGATCGGCTCGGGCAGCTCGGTCTTGGCCCGCTCGGCCAGCTCGGCCATCGCGGGCACCCAGGGAAGGGCGGCCGGCTCGGTCACGACCTGACCGTCGTGCCAGACCTCCAGGCCGTAGAGCCCGTACAGGTCGACGTGTGCCAGCGACCCGAAGCGGGACCGCAAAAAGCTCACGGGACGGGCTGAGACGATGGCCACACGACCCACCGCACCGGCCAATTCCTCGAGCACACCGAGCACCGAGGGCACGGGCTGGGAGGCGTCGGGATCGTCCGTGACGGGGGAGAGCACCCCGTCGAAGTCGAAGAAGAGAGTCGTTTCCGTGGCGCGTGAGGCCGTGAACTGCCAGGCCTCGGCGGCGCTCAGCGGGTGCGTGGGACGCGCATTGCTGGGGAGAGACTCGGGCACGACCACCAGCGTACCTGTCGGACGGGCTGTTGCACGCCAGGGAGAACGGCCCCGAATTGGCGTATCACGCGGGTACTACCGCAGGTGGCAGTTGACCAGTAGCGTTCTAGTCATGGCACGGGGTCGTCCCGGGCCAACCGGTCGGCCCGGACCTGCGACAAGAGCGCCACGGGGCCCGCATCCCGGCTCCGTGATAGGGACGGGCGCCGGAAGTGGCGGACCGCGGGCGGACCGGGTTGCACGCCCGCTGGAGCAGGCCTGTGACATCTCGCCGTAATGACGCCGGGGCTTCGCAAGACCCGGCCGCCAACGTCTCCAGCAGCCGCGCCTCCACGGGACGCAGGTCGTCCCGTGATCGGCACGCCGACGCGGAGCCCGCCCCAGCCGGCAGGGTCTTCGTCCTGGACACCTCGGTCCTGCTGTCCGACCCGGCGGCCTTCCGCCGGTTCACCGATCACGAAGTGATCATCCCGCTCGTGGTCATCTCGGAGCTCGAGGACAAGCGCCACCACCCCGAGCTCGGCTGGTTCGCCCGGCAGTCGCTGCGCATGCTCGACGAGTTGCGCATCAAGTTCGGCCGGCTCGACCAGCCCGTCCTCTGCAACGACGAGGGCGGCACGATGCGGGTGGAGCTCAACCACGCCGATCAGAGTGTGCTGCCGCAGGGCTTCCGCAACGACTCCAACGACACCCGGATCCTCTCGGTGGCGCTGGGACTGGCCGCGGAGGGCCGCGACGTCACGCTGGTGAGCAAGGACATGCCGCTGCGGGTCAAGGCCGCGTCGGTCGGCCTCACCGCCGACGAGTACAGGCACGGTCAGGCCAGCGACCCCACCTGGGTCGGCATGGCCGACCTCAAGATCTCCGAGGACCAGGTCAGCCAGCTGTACGCGGGTGAGGAGCTGGAGCTCGAGGAAGCGGACGCACTGCCCTGCCACACCGGCCTGGTGATCCACTCGTCGCGGGGTTCGGCGCTGGGCCGGGTCAACCCCGACAAGTCGGTACGCCTGGTCCGCGGCGACCGGGAGGCGTTCGGGCTGCGCGGCCGTTCGGCGGAGCAGCGGATCGCCCTGGACCTCCTGCTCGACGAATCGATCGGCATCGTGTCGCTGGGCGGCCGGGCCGGCACCGGCAAGTCGGCGCTCGCGCTGTGCGCGGGTCTCGAGGCGACCATGGAGCGCAACCGCCACAAGAAGGTCATCGTCTTCCGCCCGCTCTACGCGGTCGGTGGTCAGGAGCTGGGCTATCTGCCCGGCAGCGAGTCCGAGAAGATGTCGCCCTGGGCCCAGGCGGTCTTCGACACGCTCGGCGCGGTGGTGCACGCCAACGTCATGGAAGAGGTCATGGCCCGCGGGATGCTCGAGGTCCTGCCGCTGACCCACATCCGGGGACGCAGCCTGCACGACGCCTTCGTGATCGTGGACGAGGCCCAGTCGCTGGAGCGCAACGTGCTCCTGACGGTCCTCTCCCGCATCGGGCAGGGCTCGCGGGTCGTCCTCACCCACGACGTCGCCCAGCGCGACAACCTCCGAGTGGGCCGGCATGACGGCGTGACGGCTGTCATCGAAGCTCTGAAGGGTCACCCCATCTTCGCCCACGTCACCCTTACGAGGTCCGAGCGGTCGCCGATCGCAGAGGTCGTCACCGATCTCCTGGAAGACATCCCGCAGTAACCCACCGTGATCGGCTGAGGCGGGGATCCGAGGGGTCCCCGCCTCACGCTGTGCAGAGGGATAACTACATAAGGTGAGGTTTTGGCTACCTCGAAAGTGCTCGAAATGGCGGGTATTTGCCCGGATAAAAACCTAAACGCCCTGTGATTCATTTCACACGTGCGCGCCGCCATTTCACATCCACTTCACCGTGAGCCATCGTGTCTGGCGAGCATCAATCGTGTGGCCCGACCGGTCGGAGATCGACTGAAGGGTCACCGTGATCGATCGCTACCGGATCGGTCACGCGGCCCCAGGGGTCGTCGATGCTCGCGGCGGGAAAAGTCGCCGGGATTTGTCCCGGTGAATTTGCGCCGCGTCATTGCCCCCTACGAAGGGATACTTCGTGAATCGGCTCTGGAGCCGGGTCGGCATCCGTGTGGCCTCGGTGGGCCTGCTCGTTGCAGGCGTGATCGGCGGCGTTTACCTCGGACAGGACCAGGAAGTTCAGGCGCAGAGCACCCAGGCCGACGCTGTCGCCCGGGTCGACGTGGACGACATGCAGCTCCTGAAGGAGCGGCACGGTCAGCACGCCGCAGCTCGCGCTTACCAGCGGGAGGCCGAGGGCGAGGCTGCCTCGAAGGCAGCCTCCGAGGCGAAGGCCGCGGCCGGCAAGGCGCGCACGCTGGAGAAGAAGGTCATCGAGAAGAAGGCCGCTGAGAAGAAGAAGGCCGAGGAGAAGAAGGCCCAGGAGTCCGGCAGCTCCAGTGGCTCCGGCGCGACGGTGCCCTTCACCGGCCCGATCCCGGAGTCCTGCAACGACTACAGCGGCAACCGCGAGACCGGGTGTGCCCTGATGCTCAAGGCCGGCTTCAAGATCTCTCAGTTCCCCTGCCTCGACAAGCTGTGGAAGAAGGAGAGCGGCTGGAACCACCGCGCCTCCAACGCCAGCTCCGGTGCGTACGGCATCCCGCAGTCGCTGCCCGGCAGCAAGATGTCCAGCGAGGGCTCCGACTGGCGGACCAACCCCGCGACGCAGATCAAGTGGGGCCTCGGGTACATCGAGGGCCGCTACAACACCCCCTGCAACGCGTGGTCGCACTCGCAGAGTTCAGGCTGGTACTAAACGTCATAGCTCGACAAAAGGGGTACGTGCTTCGGCGCGTACCCCTTTTGCCGTAGTGGTCCGTGATGAAATGTCCATATGGTTCGGAAAGTCGCTTCGGTAGTTGTGCTCGGCGTTCTCGCCGCTGTTCTTTCCGCGAACCAGATTGCCGCACAGGCCGGTGACAGTGCCGAACCCGTCCGTGAAGTCGTGGGTGGGGACACCGCACCGGACGGACGCTTTCCGTGGATGGTCCGGCTCTCCATGGGCTGCGGCGGAGCACTGACCGCACCCCGCGTGGTGCTCACCGCGGGTCACTGTGTGACCGGCAGCGGCAAGGACAGGACCATCGAAGTGGTCGCCGGCGTCACCGACCTCAAGTCCCGGAACGCGATCAAGGCGAAGTCCGTCGCGGTCTTCCGTCCGAAGAGCTTCCACAGCGAGACCCGCGGCGACGACTGGGCACTCGTCAAACTGGACCGGCCCCTCGACCTGCCGACCCTCGGCATCAGCCGCGGTGGCGCCGACGAGTACGGCCCGCTGACCATCCTGGGCTGGGGCCAGACCGGCGAGGGCTCCCTGAAGCAGCAGTACAAGCTCAAGTACGCGTCCGTGCCGGTCGTCGCCGACGGTACGTGTGCAAAGGCGTACCGCAAGGCGAAGGTCAAGCTGGTCGAGGACGAGTCGATCTGCGCCGGCAAGCGGGGCGTCGACACCTGCCAGGGTGACTCGGGTGGCCCGCTGGTCCACCGCGTCGCCGAGGACCGGTGGGTGCAGGTCGGCATCGTGAGCTGGGGTCTCGGCTGTGCCCGCAGGAACTACCCCGGTGTCTACACGCAGGTGTCCAAGTTCCGGGACGAGATCCAGGCGGCCACCCGGAAACTGAGCTGACCGTGCCTGATCGGCCACACGAAGTTGGCGTCCCTGGCATGCATCGGCCACCATCGGGAGATGGGTTACCCCGGGGAGCGTGAGGATCAGGCGGCGAGATTCGGCACCGAGGCGTTTTTTGCCTCGCTCGGCCGCGCCTTCGTGGCGATGTGCGCCGTCATCCCGGTGCTGTTCCTGATCGAGGCGATCGACGTCGGCCTCGGTGCCGGCCGCCTCGACGTCGCGGGCGGCATCATCCCGCACCGCATCGACGGGCTGGACGGCGTCATCTTCAGCCCGTTCCTGCACGCCGGGTGGGACCACCTCTACGGCAACAGCATCCCGCTGATCCTGGTCGGCACGTTCGCGCTGGCCGGTGGCACCCGCCGCTTCCTCTGGTCGACCCTGGTCATCGTGCTGGTCAGCGGGTTCGGCGTCTGGCTGATCGGCGACCCGAGCAGCGTTGTCGTCGGCGCCAGCGGTGTCATCTTCGGATACCTCGGCCTGCTCTTCGCCCGCGGCTTCGTCGAGCGCAGCTGGTGGAACCTCGGCGTGGCCGCGTTCATCGGGCTGCTCTACTGGTACCAGCTCTACAACGTGCTCCCGACCGACCAGCCGATCTCCTGGCAGGGGCACCTGCTCGGCCTGCTGGGCGGCGTCATCTCGGCGATCGCCTTCCGCCGCCGTCGCCCGCGCCCGGCCCCGTCCCTCTACGACCCGGGCGCCACGCTCACCGACCTCTGAACGGGGACCCCGCGCGGCGGCGTGCGGGCACGACGGCCACGCCCACCGCCAGCAGGGTGAGAGCGGCGCCGAGGACGGTGTTCCAGCCGGGACGGCCGGCAGCTCCCGGGACGATCTCGTCCAGCAGCAGAGCACCCGTGACCTGGCCCGCGATCATGCCGAGGCCGAGCAGCAGCACACCGGTGTAGCGGACCACGGCCGCACCCACGGCGATGAAGACGATGCCGAGCGAGCCACCCACGTAGAGCCACCAGGGGCCGTGCGGGAGGCGGTCCGGGAAGCCGCGGATGGCGACCGAAACTGCAAACGCGACCAGCAGCACCGCCGTACCCATGATGAAGTTGATCAGGCCCGCGACCATCGCGCTGCCGGAGACGACCCGGACGTGGCCGTTGACGGCCTGCTGCCAGGCGATGCCGACACCGGCCACCAGGGGCAGGACGGCCAGGGCCAGCGCACTCGGGTGACCGATGCGGTCGCCGACGGCCAGCAGGACCGCGCAGACGGTCAGGACCGCGCCGGCCAGCCGTGGGGTGGTCACCGGTTGCGGACCGGCCGGGCCCGCGCCCGCCCGGTCCACCAGCAGACTGCTCGAGGACTGACCCGCCACCAGCGCCACGATGAAAACCGCGACGCCCAGCGTCGGCACGGTGAGGCCCTGGGTGGCGACCAGGAAGCCGCCACACATGCCGCCGATGCACTGCCACGGGCGGATCCGGCCTTCGCGGAGAGCAGCGCGCAGGTGGCGCAGGCCGGCCCGGCCGACCGGGAGCAGCGGCACGAGCACCGCGAGCACCAGCAGGCCGGAGCCGAACGAGATGGTGGCGGCGCCGATCGGGTCGTCGAGGCGTACCGAGAGCTCGCCGTTGATCCTCGACTGCACGGCCAGGGCGATCCCCGCCAGGAGAGCGAAGAGGACGCCGGCGGCGCGCCGGCCGGCCGTGACGGCCGGAGCGGCGGGCGGTGCCGTGGTCGAGGACCGTGTCACTCGCGCACCGTCGGCAGGTGCCCGTCGAAGTCCACCGACGAGTAGAGCGCGAGCTTCTCCAGCCGGTGGTAGGAGTCGATCACCCGGATCGTGCCGCTCTTGGACCGCATGACGATCGACTGGGTGTGTGCGCCACCGGCCCGGTAGCGCACGCCCTTGAGCAGGTCGCCCGAGGTCACACCGGTGGCGACGAAGAAGCAGTTGTCGCCCGTGACCAGGTCGTCGGTGCTCAGCACACGGTCGAGGTCGTGGCCGCCGCCGATGGCCTTCTCGCGCTCCGACTCGTCCAGCGGCCAGAGTTTGGCCTGGATGGCGCCCCCGAGGCACTTGAGCGCGCACGCCGCCGTGATGCCCTCCGGGGTGCCGCCGATGCCCATCAGCACGTCGACGTCCGACTCGGTGCGGGCGGCCGAGATGGCCCCCGCGATGTCGCCGTCGGAGATGAACTTGATGTTGGCGCCGGCTGCGCGTACCTCGTCGATCAAGCTCTGGTGCCGCGGCCGGTCCAGGATGCAGACGGTCACGTCGGAGACGCTCGAGCGTTTCGCCTTGGCGATGCGCCGCAGATTTTCGGTCGCGCCCGCGTTGATGTCGATGACGTCGGCGCAGTCCGGGCCGACGGCGATCTTCTCCATGTAGAAGACGGCGCTCGGGTCGAACATCGCGCCGCGCTCGGCCACGGCCAGCACGGCGACCGCGCCGGGCATGCCCTTGCTCATCAGCGTCGTGCCGTCGACCGGGTCGACGGCGACGTCGACCTCCGGTCCGGTGCCGTCACCGACCTCCTCGCCGTTGAACAGCATGGGCGCGTTGTCCTTCTCGCCCTCACCGATCACGACGACGCCGCGCATCTGGATCGAGTTGATGAGCTTGCGCATGGCGTCGACGGCGGCACCGTCACCGCCCTCTTTGTCGCCGCGGCCGACCCAGCGGCCGGCAGCCATCGCCGCGGCCTCGGTCACGCGGACCAGGTCGAGGGCGATGTTGCGGTCGAGGTCCTGCGGGTTCTGGGATGCGGGCATGGAGGCCTCCTCGCGACGGTGCGGGTGTGGTGCACCGATCCTCACACGGGGATACGCGCGAAGTCCCGTGTCCGCGACATGGTTAACAATGGTGAGGTGACTACCCCTGATGCCGCTGCCGAACCCGTCGCCGTCGGCAAGCGCGGCGGCCGCTCGCCGCGGGACATGGCGATGTCGCTGGGCGTCCTGCTGGTGCCGATCGCCCTGCTGCTGCTCTTCTACCGGCTGGTCCTCGACGGCGACAAGCCGGTCAGCGTCGACGTCGAGCCGACACTCCAGCAGGCGCGGAGCGCGGCGGTCTTCCCGGTGCTGGCGCCCCAGGGTCTCAGCGACGACTGGCACGTGATGAGCGCGACGTTCAAACGCGACACCGCGGGCGCCACGCTGCGCATCGGCTACGTCGACCCGGACCGCGACCCGGTCCAGCTGGTCGAGAGCAGCCTCCCCACCGCGACGCTGCTGCCGGTGGAGCTGGGCAAGGACCCGAAGGCCACCGGCACCTTCCGCGACGGCCCGCGGACCTGGCAGCGCTACGACGCCCGGCAGGGGGAGTACGCCCTGCTGCTGATCGAGAAGGGCCGCACGGTCATCGTGGTCGGCACCACGGAGACCGAGACCCTGGAGAAGTTCGCCTCGTCGTTGCGTTAGCTGTCAGTACGCGCCGCGCGCGCTGCCTCGATGCGTTCGCGGGCGCCGTCGAGCCAGTGCTGGCAGACGTCGGCCAGCTTCTCGCCGCGTTCCCACAGGGCCAGTGACTCCTCGAGCGAGGTGCCGCCCTGCTCCAGGCGTTCGACCACTGTCGCCAGCTCGGTACGCGCCTGCTCGTAGCTCAGTTTTTCGTCCGTCATCACTGCACTTCCGCTCGGAGCTCGCCGTCTGCCAGCCGTACCCGGAGAAGGTCGCCCGTCTCCACCTCGTCCGCCGCCCTGACCACGTGACCGTCCGGGCGCTGCACGATCGCGTAACCGCGTTCGAGGGTCGCCTTCGGTGACAGCGCCCGCAGCCGGGCCAGGGTGTGCCGCAGGTCGTCGTCGGCGCGCCGGAGCCGCTGGTCGAGGCTGCGGGTCGCCCGGTCGCGCAGGGCGTTGACCTCGGTCTCCCGCTGGTCGACGAGGACCTCGGGGCGGGCCAGCACCGGCCGTGAGCGCCACGACTCGAGGCGGTGCGACTCGCGGTCGACCAGCGTGATCACCGCGCGGTCCAGCCGGCGGCGGGCCTGCTGGATCAGCGTCGTCTCCTCGGCCAGGTCGGGCACGATGCGCTTGGCGGCGTCGGTGGGCGTGGACGCGCGGACGTCCGCGACGTAATCGATCAGCGGGGCGTCGGTCTCGTGCCCGATGGCGCTGACGACCGGGGTGCGGCAGCCGAAGACCGCCCGGCAGAGCGCCTCGTCGGAGAAGGGCAGCAGGTCCTCGACGCTGCCGCCGCCGCGGGCGATCACGATCACGTCGACGGTCTCGTCGTTGTCGAGCACCTTCATCGCGTCGATGATCTGCGGCACCGCGGTCGGTCCCTGCACGGGCACGTTGATCACCCGGAAGTCCACGGACGGCCAGCGGCGCCGGGTGTTCATCAGGACGTCCCGCTCGGCCGCGGAGGCCCGCCCGGTGATCAGCCCTACGCGCTGCGGCAGGAACGGCAGCCGCCGCTTGCGCTCACGGGCGAAGAGTCCCTCCGCGCCGAGCAGCTTCTTCAGGCGTTCGAGCCGGGCGAGCAGCTCACCCAGGCCCACCTGGCGGATCTCGTCGGCGCGCAGGCTCAGTGACCCCCGCGCCGGGTAGAACTCGGGCTTGGCGTGCATCGTCACCCGGGCACCCTCGGCCAGCTCGGGTGCGCCCGCGTCGAGCACGTCGCGGTGGGCGGTCACGGTGAGGCTGAGGTCGGCCGACGGGTCGCGGAGCGTCAGGAAGACCACGCTGGCGCCCGGACGGCGGCTGATCTGGGCGACCTGGCCGTCGACCCAGACCCAGCCGAGCTTGGCGATCCAGGCGCTGAGCTTCTGGCTGACGACCCGGACGGGCCACGGCTCGTCGGCGCTCGACTTCGGCGTCTCGGGCTGGGTCACCCGGCCAGCCTACGGGCGGACTACTCCCGCGCCTCGTGGTGGTGCGTGGCGCGCCGGGCGAGGGCCACCACGACCAGCACGATCAGGCCCGCGTACCCCCAGAAGAGCAGGTCGGCCAGCAGGTGCTGGCTGTCGACGTGCCAGCGCCCCCCGTCAGCGTCCCGGGCCGCGAAGGAGAACGGATAACCGTGCCGGACCGCGTACGCGGACAGACAGCACAACGCGTCGCTCGCGGGCACCCCGGAGGCGAGCATGCCCGCGGCCAGGACGCCGCCACCCGCGGACCAGCCGGCGACACCCGGACGGGCGGCGATCCAGGCCAGCGAGACCATCAGCACGCCCCCGACCAGCAGCATGGCGTGAAAGAGCAGGTAGGCGCCGTCGGCCGCGCTCCCACGGTCGAGCTCGACCAGCAGGTTGAGGATGCCGATGGCGATGCTGAACCAGCCGACGATCAGCCGCAGTGCCGCGCCGAAGGACTCCCACAGGCCGGGCGCCTCTTCGTCGTCGTCCTCCACCTCGGTGGCGGACTGCACGTTGCCCACGGCGCTCATCGCCCGAGTATCGCGCCCGGAAACCCCGTCACGTGCGGAAACGGCCAGGGCCCGAGAGATCAGGGATGGAGGACGGCCTGGCGGCGGGCGCCGGTGCGCCGGATGAGGACAAACGCGGCCAGGAGCAGCAGCCCGACGAGGGCCCAGAAGTAGAGGTCCGCGACGAGGTTGACCGCGTCGGCCTGCCAGGACGACTGGTTCGCTGCCACTCGGGCCGCGACGGGGTCGGGTGCGGTCGCACCGCGGGCCAGCCAGGCGTGCGGCCAGCCGTGACTGGCCACGTAGACGAAGGCGCCCCCGGTGGTGATGGTGGTGGCCACGCTGCCGGCCAGCGTGCCGCCGATCGCGGCGCCCGCCGTCGCGGCCGCCGTGGCCCGCCCGGGCAGATCGACGCGGTGCGGCATGAGCAGCACCAGACCGCCCGCGGCCAGCACCAGACCGACGATCAGGTCGCTCACCGGGCGTGGCGCGTCCAGGTTGAGCAGGATCCAGGTCAGGCCGCCGACGAGGCTCACCGCTCCGAGCAGGCCTCGTACGACGCCGCCGGCCCGCTGCCCGGGAGTCACAGTTGTCTCATCCACCGCACGAGTATGCCGCGCCCCCGGCTGTGGTGAGCGTCGCAGCACTGCTGGTGGGGGCGGCGGGCACGTACCATGGCGGGGTGACTGCCGACTCGATCAGCCCTGTCCGCAAGCGTGTGCTCCTCGCCAAGCCGCGGGGTTACTGCGCCGGTGTCGACCGCGCCGTGCAGACGGTCGAGGAGGCGCTCAAGCTCTACGGCGCCCCCGTCTACGTGCGCAAACAGATCGTGCACAACAAGCACGTCGTGACCACGCTCGAGGCGGCCGGCGCGATCTTCGTCGAGGAGAACGAAGAGGTTCCCGAGGGGTCGACCGTCGTCTTCTCCGCCCACGGTGTGGCGCCGGAGGTGCACGAGCAGGCCCGCGAGCGGCGGCTCAAGGCGATCGACGCGACCTGCCCGCTGGTGACCAAGGTCCACCACGAGGCGAAGCGGTTCGCCGCCGACGACTACGACATCCTGCTCATCGGTCACGAAGGTCACGAAGAGGTCATCGGCACCGCCGGTGAGGCCCCGGCGCACATCCAGCTGGTCGACGGCCCCGACGACGTGGACAACGTCGTCGTCCGCGACCCCGCGAAGGTCGTCTGGCTCTCCCAGACCACACTCTCGGTCGACGAGACGATGGAGACCGTCGCCCGCCTCAAGACCAAGCTGCCGCTGCTGCAGTCGCCGCCCAGCGACGACATCTGTTACGCCACGTCCAACCGGCAGCACGTGATCAAGGAGATCGCCCCCGAGTGCGACGTGGTCATCGTCGTGGGGTCCACCAACTCCTCCAATTCGGTACGTCTGGTCGAGGTCGCCCTGGGGGCCGGGGCGCGCGCCGGGCACCTCGTCGACTTCGCCTCCGAGATCCAGGACGAGTGGCTCGAGGGTGCGACGACGGTCGGTGTCAGCTCGGGCGCCAGCGTCCCCGAGGACCTGGTCATGGAGGTCCTCGCCCACCTCGCCGACCGGGGTTTCGGTGAGGTCACCGAGTTCACCACCGCCGAGGAGCGCCTGACCTTCTCGCTGCCGCAGGAGCTGCGCCGCGACATGAAGGCCGCAGCCGCCGCCCGCGCAGCCGCAGCCGCCGTCGTCGCCTAGAAGAGCCGCCGACCGTCGAAGCTGCTGTCCTCCAGCAGCTCCGGCGCCTGTGGCTGGCGCGGGGTCAGCTCGACCTGAGCGGGCGCGGCCAGTTCCTCGTCGGAGACACCCATCTCGGCGAGCTTCCGCGCGCTGACCAGCACCCGGGACTCCAGCGAGCCCACCGCGCGGTTGTACGCGGTGACCGCGCCGCTCAGCGAGCTGCCCAGCTTGCCCACGTGGTCGCCCAGGGTGGCCAGGCGCCCGTAGAGCTCACGGGCCAGGCTGTGCACCTCGAGGGCGTTGCGGGCCAGGGCCTCCTGCCGCCACGAGTAGGCGACCGTGCGCAGCAGTGCGACCAGCGTCGCCGGCGTCGCCAGCACCACGTTGCGGCTGAACGCGTGCTCCATCAGGGACGCGTCACGCTGGAGCGCCGCGTCGAGGAACGGGTCGGCCGGCACGAAGAGCACCACGAAGTCGGGTGTCTGGTCGAACGCTGTCCAATACGCCTTGGCCGACAGTGCGTCGACGTGGCCTCGCAGCACCTTGGCGTGCTGGTCCAGGTGCATGTCGCGGGTGCGCTCGTCGCGTGCCTCCATCGCGGACAGATAGGAGTCGAACGGCGCCTTGGCGTCGACGACCACCGACCGTCCGCCGTGCAGGCGCACCAGCATGTCGGGGCGTACGCCCTGGTTGTCGGTCGATCCGGTGACCTGCTCGGAGAAGTCGCAGTGGTCGAGCAGCCCCGCCGCCTCGACGATGCGGCGCAGCTGATGCTCACCCCAGCGTCCCCGCACCTGCGGCGCCCGCAGCGCGGCGACCAGCTGTTTTGTCTCGGTGCGCAGCTCGCTGGAGACCGCGCCCATCGACCGCACCTGCTCGCGCAGCTCGGAGTAGGCGTCGATCCGGTCGCGTTCGAGCTCGGCCACCCGCTGCTCGTAGCGGTGCAGCATGTCGTGCAGGGGCGCCACCGCGCGGGCCACGGCCTCCTGGGACTGGGCAGTCGCCTCGTAGGACAGTGAGCGCAACGACTGCTCCAGGCGACTCTCGCCGTCGCGGCCGGCCTGCACGGTCGCCTCCAGACGGGCGATGTCGGTGGCGGCCCGCAGGCGCGCGGCCAGCCAGCCGAGTGCGCCCCCGACCCCCAGACAGACGAGCACCACAGCGAGCGTCGAGAAGGTCACACCCCGGAGCTTGCCAGAGGGGTATGACGAGATCGACGAGGGTACCGTCGACACATGAAGGTGTTTCTGCTCCTGATTCTGATCGTCGTCGCGGTTTTTGCGATCATCGTTTTTGTCCGCCGTGGCAGCGCCGCGCGTGAGCAGCGGCACCTCGAGGACGCCCGCGCCGACGCCCAGCGCTGGTACGAGCGGCTCGGCGGCCAGGTGCTGAACCTCCACGGTGAGGACCCGGCCGCCCGTCAGGCCCTGTCCGACGCGAGTGAGCGCTACAACGCCGCCGGTGGCCAGCTGCAGCAGGCGAAGTCGGTGAAGCAGTTCGAGCTGGCGCGGGAGTCGGCGCTGGAGGGCCTGACCTACGTGCGGGCGGCCCGGCAGGCGATGGGCATCGACCCGGGTCCCGACCTGCCGCCGCTGGCCAGCGCCCGCGGCGCCGGTCAGATCACCCAGGAGCGCGAGGTCAACGTCCAGGGCCAGCACTACAAGGCGGGACCGCAGCCCGGTCCGGACACTCCCTACTACTACCCGGGCGGTCGTGTGCAGGGCCGGCCCGTGCCGTCCGGCTGGTATTCGACACCGGTCTGGAAGACGGCGCTCGGCGCGGGTGCGGGTGTGCTCGGCGGCATGCTGATCTTCGACGCGCTGCTCTCACCGGGCTTCGGCGACATGGGCTACGGCGACGGCTACCAGGACGGCATGCAGGACGCGTCCGGCGACTTCGGCGGAGGCGGCGGAGATTTTGGTGGCGGCGACTTCGGTGGCGGCGACTTCTAGTGCATGCGCCGGGCGAGCTCGCGGCGTAGGACCCGCGGGCCCGGCCAGATCTGCGTGAGGTCCGCGGTGAAGGCGGGCCGGCCCGAGGGATCGGCGTCGTCGTCCCGGATGGTCGGCCAGCCCTCGTGCTCCTCGGAGACGGGGTGGACCCGGTCCAGGTCGACCGGTGTCACGTCGAGGACCGTGCGGAATCCGTCGCGGCGGACGACCACGTGGTCGATGTCCGGCCAGGCCAGCAGGACCGGGTCGCTGCCCTGGGCGGCCAGCTCGAGACCCCCCGAGGACGCCCGCACCCAGGTGGAGAGCCCCGACCGGGCCGAGACGGCGTACCCGCCGGCGACCAGAGCGCCGATGACCGCCCCCTGGGCGACGGTCGACCACCACGGGTCGTCCGGGGCGCCCATCAGCAGCTCCACCAGGGGCGACACGGCAACATAGGCGAGCAGCACGGCGCCGGACAGCAACGCGAACGTCCGCCACGGCGACGACCGGAAGAGCACCGCGTCGTCGGCCGGAGCCTCGACCTCGTCGGGCGGGATCGACATGCCCTCCATGCTGCCGTGCCGAACCCGCCCGTAGGGCCGGGTTGCCCAAGAGGATCAGAAGGCGCTGGCGATGACCAACTCCTCGGTGCGGTCGGGGAGCATGTCGAGTTTGCCGATGCGGCCCGCTGCCTTCAGGTCGGCCTCGACCAGCGCCAGGCGTTCCAGCATCGCCGCGGGGCCGAGCGCCTCGGCCAGGGGGATGTCGGCCTTCATGGACAGCTTGCGGTCCGACTTGGCCCGGCGGACCTGGCGCAGGGCGTCGCCGGCCAGGTCGAGCAGGGTCGCGTCGCCGTCGGGGGCCACGCGGGTGAGCTCGTACTTGGTCGGCCAGGTGGCGCGGTGGACCGAGCCGTAGCGCCACCAGGACCAGATCTCCTCGGTCGCGTACGGCAGGAACGGCGCGAACAGGCGCAGCAGCACGGACAGACCCGCCGACAGGGCCGCCCGCGCCGAGTCACCCGCGGGTCCTTCGGCGTACGCGCGGTCCTTGACGAGCTCGATGTAGTCGTCGCAGAAGGTCCAGAAGAACGCCTCGGTCGCCTGGAGTGGGGCCGTGTGGTCGTACGCGTCGAACGCCGCGGTGGCGACCTCCACGACCTCGGCGAGGCGGGCGAGCATCGCGCGGTCCAGGTCGGCGGTCACCGGTTTGCGCAGGGCGTCGGCGGCGCCGAGGCCGAGCGCGAACTTGGACGCGTTGAGCAGTTTGGTCGCGAGCCGCCGCCCGACCTTGATCTGCGCCGGGTCGAACGCCAGGTCGGCGCCCGGCCGCCCGTTCGCGGCCCAGTAGCGCACCGCGTCGGCGCCGTTCTGCACGAGGAGGTCCATGGGTGTCACGACGTTGCCCTTGGACTTCGACATCTTCTTGCGGTCGGGGTCGAGGATCCAGCCGGAGAGCACGGCTGTTTTCCACGGCAGCGTGCCGTGCTCGAAGTGGGAGCGGACCACCGAGTAGAACAGCCAGGTCCGGATGATCTCCTGGCCCTGGGGGCGCAGGTCCATCGGGAAGACCCGGGCGAAGAGGTCGTCGTCTTTGCCCCAGCCGCCGACGATCTGCGGTGTCAGCGACGACGTCGCCCAGGTGTCCATGACGTCCGGGTCGGCGGTGAAGCCACCCGGGACGTCCCGCTGCGACTCGTCGAAGCCGGGCGGACACTCCGAGGAAGGGTCAACCGGCAGCGATGAAACGTCCGGTATGAGAAGCTGGCTGTGGTCCGGCTCGCCAGCGTTGTCGAGCCGGTACCAGACCGGGACGGGCACGCCGAAGAACCGCTGACGGCTGATCAGCCAGTCTCCGGTGAGGCCGTTGACCCAGTGGTCGAAGCGGTGCTGCATGTGCCCCGGGATCCACTTCAGCTCCCGGCCGCGGGCGAGCAACTCGTCGCGCAGCTCCTGGTCACGCCCGCCGTTGCGGATGAACCACTGCCGGCTGGTCACGATCTCCAGCGGTGAGTCGCCCCGCTCGTAGAACTTCACCGGGTGTGTGATCGGCCGCGGCTCGCCGAGCAGGTCACCGGTCTCGGTCAGCAGCCGGACGATCTCCCGCCGGGCGGCCTTGACGGTCAGCCCCGCGAACTGCTGGTAGGCCGCGTCGGGCACACCCGCCGGCCGGTCGGGCAGGAACCGCCCGTCGCGGCCGAGCACCACGCGCGTCTCGAGCTGCAGGTCCCGCCACCAGATCACGTCGGTCAGGTCGCCGAAGGTGCAGACCATCGCCACGCCCGTACCTTTGTCGGCCTCGGCGAGCGGGTGGGCGTACACGGGGACCTCGACGTCGAAGAGCGGGGTGCGGACGGTCTTGCCCACCAGGGGGTGATCCGGGTGGGTGACCAGCGCGACGCAGGCGGGGAGCAGCTCGGGCCGGGTCGTGTCGACCTCGACCGGGCCGTCCGGGCCGTGGAACCGCAGCCGGTGATAGGCGCCGGGCCGCTCCCGGTCCTCGATCTCGGCCTGCGCCACCGCGGTCCGGAAACCGACGTCCCAGAGCGTCGGCGCCTCCGACGTGTACGCCTCACCGCGCGCTAGGTTGTCGAGGAACGCCCGCTGTGACACGGCCTGCGAGCGCGCGCCGATGGTCGTGTAGGTCATCGCCCAGTCGACCGACAGGCCCAGCCTGCGCCACAGTGCCTCGAAGACCTTCTCGTCCTCGACAGTGAGCCGGTTGCACAGTTCGACGAAGTTACGCCGCGACACGGCTTCCGCGGGTTTCGGCGGTGTCGCGGGCGGCTGCCACGCCGGGTCGTACGGCAGGGACGGGTCGCAGTAGACGCCGTAGACGTTCTGGACGCGGCGCTCGGTCGGCAGGCCGTTGTCGTCCCACCCCATCGGATAGAAGACGGACTTGCCCCGCATCCGCTGGAACCGCGCGACCGTGTCGGTGTGCGTGTAGGAGAAGACGTGCCCCATGTGCAGCTCGCCGGAGACCGTCGGCGGCGGGGTGTCGATCGAGTAGACGTTGGCACGCTCAGCTACGGACCGGTCGAACTTGTAGGTCTGCTCGGCCTCCCAGAAGGGGGACCACTTGTCTTCGAGTCCGTCGAGGCTCGGCCGGTCGGGCATCCGGCCGCTTGCTGGCTCCGTCATCCCGCCAGGGTAGAGCCGCGTTCTGCCGGCGGCCAGAGACTTTGCCCTCCGCCGCGCCGGGGACCGGCGACAGGTCGCTGAGCTGGCACATCGATGCCTGTTGACACTTTCCTGAAAGAAACCTTAAAGTTCGCCTCGCTGCATTGATGATCACGGGGGTTGTGAAGGTATGCGTCAGTGAATGCTGCCCGGAATGGTTCCATTCTGTACCGCTTCGCCGCCCTGGCGGCGTCGTCGGTGATCCTGGTTCCGGCGGTGTTCGCCGTGGCCGGTCCGGCTGCTGCCGCACCCGCCACGCCTGTCTTCGACAAGCCGGCCAAGCCCAAGGAACGCGCCACCGAGGCCCAGGCGGTCGCCGCCGCGGTCGCGACCGATTCGCGGGTCGAGGTGACCGGCGCGCGCTCCGAGACCACCCAGGTCTTCGCCGAGCCCGACGGTCATCTCACGCTCGAGGCCACCGCCGTGCCCCAGCGGGTACGCCGGGAGTCCGGCGAGTGGGCGCCGATCGACCTGAACCTGCGGGAGGCTCCCGACGGGACTCTGCGTCCGGGTGCCTCGGTCGCCGACGTGCGCTTCTCGCCGGGTGGCACCAAGCCTCTGGTCACGCTGGTGAGCGAGGGCAAGAAGCTGTCGATCGGCTGGCCGCGACCGCTGCCCGAGCCGACGGTGGCCGGCACGGCCGCCACCTACGCCGAGGTGTTCCCCGACGTGGACCTCGTGGTGCACGCCACGGAGACCGGCTTCACGCATGTGCTGGTCGTCAAGACCCCCGAGGCTGCTGCGGATCCGGCGATTCAGCAGATCCGGTACGACCTCGGCGGTGACGCGACGTTCGTGGCCACCCGGGGCGGCGGGCTGCAGGCGGTCGCCGGTGGCAGGACACTCGCGTCCGCCACCGAGGCGGTCATGTGGGACTCCGCGCGGCCCACCGCGGCACGCCGGGCACTCTCCGCCGAGCCCGCAGCGGGTTCGACCACGGGTGCGCCCGCCGACACCGCGACGATCGCGCCCGTGGCCGCCACGGTCGAGGGCGGCGACCTGGTGCTGCGGCCGGACGCCGAGCTGCTGGCCGCGCCCGCGTCGGCGTTCCCGCTCTACATCGACCCGCCCTGGTCGACCGGGAAGAAGCGCTGGGCGTACGCGACCAACAACAACGGCAACAACACCGACGTCTCGAAGGCCCGGGTCGGCAAGGACCCCGAGGGCAGCCGCACGTACCGGTCCTTCTTCGAGTTCTCCACCTCGTTCCTCAAGAGCAAGCACATCGAGTCCGCGTACGTGCAGATGGAGCTGGACCACTCGGCCTCCTGCCTGGAGACGTGGACCCACATGTACTCGACGGGGAGCATCGCCTCGACGCCGCGTACCAAGTGGAGCCCGAAGCTGAGCACCTGGCTGGCCGCGACGGCTTCGCGGGCCCCCGAGGGCGACGGGTGTGACGGCAAGGGTGACCAGACCGTGAACTTCCCGGCCGACGTCACCAAGGCGCCGCAGGTCACCAACAAGATCCAGGCCATCGCCAAGGCCGGCAGCACCACCGTCACCATGGGTTTCTGCGCCTGCAACGCCGACGGTGACTACGAGTCGTCGGCGGACCGGTGGAAGAAGTTCTTCCCGAACAAGGCGAAGCTGATCGTCGATTACGACAGCAAGCCCGGTAAGCCGTTCAACCTCAAGATCTCCGGTGTCACCTGCCCGAGCTCCGGTTCCGTGTCGATCGGCACCGCCGAGCCGACCCTGACCGCCACCTACCCGGACGCCGACGAGGACAAGAACCAGAGCCTCACCGCCTCGTACGAGTGGGTCGAGGTCCCGTCCGACGGTCACGTCCTCTCCACGACCCCGCGCCGCACCACACCGGCACCGAAATCCGTGCCCGCCGGCGACGCGGTCTCCAGCAACAAGCTGACCGGTGTGCTCAAGGACCACCGTTACGCGATCCGGACGTTCGCCACCGACCCGAAGCCGTACCAGGTGGCCGGTGACTGGTCCGCGTGGTGCATCTTCCGAGTCGACACGACCGTGCCCAAGCCGCCGGAGCTGACGGTCAAGACCAGTCCGACGCTGCCGGGCACCGCCGCCACCGTCCAGCTGAGCTCGCCGAACAAGGACGTCACCAAGTTCGCGTACGGCTGGGACGACACCCCGCTGCGGACGGTGGCCGCGACCGGTACGACCACGAAGACGGCGACGGTCTCCTTGACCGCACCCCGGTACGGCGGTCTCACCTTCTTCGCGTACGCCATCGACATCACGCAGAACAACGGCAACAACGCCCAGGTCGAGTTCACCGTCGGGCGCCCGACCGAGGCGTTCGCCCGGTGGAAGCTCGAGACGTACCCGCTGGTCGAGACGCCGGCGAAGGCCATGGCGGATGCCAACCCGGCCGCCGCCGGTGACACGCCGCTGGTGCCCGACTCCACCGCACCGGACGTCACCTGGGCGGCGGACGCGCACCTGATCGGTGGCAGCGCCGCCTCTTTCAACGCGACCGCGAACTCGCCCTTCGGCGCGCTCAAGTCCACGGCCGCCCTGGACACCTCGAAGTCGTTCAGTGTCGCCGCCTGGCTGCGGCTGGGTGACGTCGACGACTACCGCACCGCCGTCTCCAAGGACGGCGCGGCCATGAGTGTCTTCCGTCTGCAGTACCGCGTCGACCGGAACGCCTGGTGCTTCAGCGTCCGGGCCAAGGACGAGCCCGGTTCCGAGCTCACCGGCGCCTGCTCGGTGGCCCCGGCTGTCCGCGGCAAGTGGACCCACGTCGCCGGTGTCTACGACGACGCCGAGCTCAAGCTGCGGCTCTACGTCGACGGTGTGCTCGTCTCGGACTTCACACCCCCGGCCACCTGGCTGGCCACCTGGGCCGGCGGCTGGAACGCGAAGGGTGCCGTGGTTGTCGGCCGTGCCCTCGACACCAAGTACACCGGGCCGGTCGACTGGTTCCACGGTGAGATCGCCGACGTGCAGCTCTTCGACCGGGCCCTCGTGCCCGCCGACCTGCTGGGCCAGCGTGCCGACGACCTGAACTCCAACCTGGTCGACGAGCCGGGCATCATGCGGCCGATCCAGGTCGGGCAGTGGGACTTCGACGCCGCCGGCTGGTGCTACCAGGCCGGTGTGCCGGACACCTGCACCGCGCCGGACGCCTCCGCGTTCGACCGGCCGCTCACGCTGACACCGGGCATCGAGACCGGTGAAGGCGTCCGGGATGCCGGTCTGGTGCTCGACGCCACCCACTGGGCGTCCGACCCCGACCCGCTGGCCGGCACCCCCACGCAGGAGTACGGCTTCAGCCGCGACCTGCCGGTGCTGCGGACCGATCAGGCGTTCACCGTCGCCGCCTGGGTCCGCCTCGACGACAGCCTCGGCACCGAGACCGTCGTCAGCCAGGACACCGCCGGCGCCGGCTTCAGCGGCTTCGACGTGCGCTACGAGTCGACCGGCAGCAAGTACGTCTTCGCCATGCGCAACACGGCCACCGCCACGACACAGGCGTCGTCGGTCTCCGTGGCCGTGGAGGACCCGACCGTGTGGCACCACCTCGTTGCGGTGTTCGACCCGGGGCTGCGCGAGCTGCACCTCTACGTCGACGGCGGCGGTCAGCCCGACCTGGACGACCCGGCGGCGAACCGGCACGCCGTGGCCGCAGCCAACACCGGTCTCGTGCCGTGGCAGGCCACCGGTTCGCTGGTCGTCGGCCGCTCGGACCAGCCCGCAGGTTTCACCCACTGGCTGTCCGGCTCGGTGGACACCGTCACGGCCTGGCAGGGCGAACTGACCGCGGCCGCGATCCAGACGCTCTACGACAGCGAAGCGCCTCAGGCGGATCCCGCTTCCGCCGGTTAGTGCTCCCGCTCCGCGTCCGCGACTCCTCTTCTTCCCAGCCCGTACGGGCGGAGGTCCTTGTGCGTATGTCCCGATCCAACCGTGCCGTGACGGCGGTGGCCGTCTGCGGCTTGTTCGCCACAGCCCTGGTCACCCTCCCAGCGGCAGCCGGCGCGCAGACCCCGGCCGGTGTCCGGCCGGTGGGCCCGTCCGACCAGCTCAACACGTCCGGTCACAACGTCCGGGGCGTGGCGCCCGACGTGACGCCGTACAACAACACCCCGCCGCCGGCACCGAAGTGGCCGGCCGCGGGCACGGCGATCGCCACCGTGCCGGTGCAGAAGGGTGCTGCGAAGGTCGCGGCGGCCGACGCCGTCAAGGTCGAGGTCGTCGACCGGACGAAGGTCGCGGCGCGCTGGCGTGACGGCCTGGTCGTCAAGGCCGCACCGGCTGTGGCGTCCAAGCAGCCCGCCCGGCTCTCGGTGAGCTACGACAGCTTCCGGTACGCGCAGGGCGGCGACTGGGCCTCCCGGCTCAAGCTGTGGAAGCTCCCCGCCTGTGCCGTGACCACACCCGATGCCGCCGGATGCGAGGCGGCGGAGGTGCCGTCCACGAACGACACCAAGACCGGCAAGGTCACGGCCGCGCTGGCCCCGTCGAGCCTGGCCGCCGGTACGTTCCTGGCCCTCGACACCGCCCCCGAGGGTCCCGACGGTGACTACAAGGCGACGTCCCTGGCCGCCTCCTCGACCTGGTCGTCGGGCGGTTCCACCGGCGACTTCACCTGGTCGTACCCGATGCGGACGCCACCGGCGATCGGCGGCGCGGCACCGACCGTGGGCCTGGCGTACTCCTCGTCGAGCGTCGACGGCCGCACCTCGGCCACCAACAACCAGCCGTCGGTGATCGGTGAGGGCTTCGAGTACTCGCCCGGCTTCATCGAGCGGCAGTACCTCGCGTGTTACGACGACAAGAAGGGCTCGACGAACGACAAGGACAGCGGCGACCGCTGCTGGCGGTCGGACAACGCCGTGCTCAACCTCGACGGCCACGCCAGCGAGCTGATCCTGGACAAGGACGACGTCTGGCGCTCCCGCAGCGACGACGGTTCGGTGATCACCAAGCTCCCCGGCGCCGACAACGGTGACGACAACGGCGAGCACTGGAAGGTCACCGCGGCCAACGGCACCCAGTACTTCTTCGGCCTCAACAAGCTGCCCGGCCAGACCGACGCCACCAGCTCGACCTTCACCACCCGCGTCTACGGCAACAAGGACAAGGAGCCGTGTTACGACGCGGACTTCGCCAAGGCGCACTGCAACCAGGCCTGGCGGTGGAACCTCGACTACGTCGTGGACGTGCGCGGCAACACGATGTCGTACTGGTACGACCGGGACTGGAACGCGTACGGCGCCAACCTGAAGAAGGACGACGTCGTCCCGTACGTGCGCGGGGGTTTCCTCAAGCGCATCGACTACGGCACCTGGGACCGCGGTGACAGCGACCGCTCCACCACCGCCCGGGCGCAGGTCGTCTTCACCTCGGCCGACCGCTGCAAGACCGGCGCGGACTGTTCCAAGCACACCGCCGGCAGCTGGCCCGACGTGCCCTGGGACCAGGAGTGCAAGACCGACGCGACCACGTGCGACAACTTCTCGCCGACGTTCTGGTCCACCCGGCGCCTGGCCAAGGTGACGACCAAGGTCTGGGACACGACGGTCACGCCGAACAAGTGGCAGGACGTCGACTCCTGGACGATGACCCACGACTTCCCGTCCCCGCAGGACGGGACCCACGCCGGCCTGTGGCTCTCCTCGATCGTGCACGCCGGTCTGGTCGGCGGTGAGAAGAAGCTTCCGCCGGTCACGTTCTCGCCGACCACGCTGCCGAACCGGGTGCTCACCGCGCACAACCGCACGGACAGCTGGCAGCGCATGGGCAAGATCATCAGCGAGACCGGTGCGAAGACGACCATCACGTACAACCTGCCGGACTGCACGGCGGACGACACCAAGGGCATCAAGCCCGAGAGCAACACGCGGCTCTGCTACCCGGTCATCGGACCGAACCCGAGCGACGCCGACGAGGACGACATCACCGAGTGGTGGCTGAAGTACCGCGTCGATCAGGTGGCACAGTCGGACGTCCAGCTCGACAGCAGCCACCAGACCCCGATCCGCAACACCTACTACAAGTACGTGGGGGCGCCGGCCTGGCACTACGCCGACGACGACGGTTTTGTCCGCGAGTCCCGCAAGACCTGGTCGGACTTCCGTGGTTACGGCGAGGTCGAGACCCGCGTCGGTGATGCCGGCAGCCCGCGGAGCCTGACCGTGACGTCGTTCCTGCGCGGCATGCACGGCGACCGGCGCAACGAGGCCGGCGACAAGCGCGAGGTCATCGTCGACGCCACCCTGGGCGACGAGAAGGTCTACGACGAGGACCAGTTCGCCGGGCAGGTCCGCGAGCAGACGGTCTACAACGGCAGCACGAGCAAGCCGGTCTCCAAGACGGTCAACGTGCCGTGGCGGTCCCCGTCCCACGCGTCCCGCACCATCAACGGCGACACGGCCGAGGCACGGTTCATCAACACCCGCGTCAAGTACGCGTCCACGGCTCTCGGTGTCGACGGCAAGCGCGGCTGGCGGACCACACGCCAGGAGAACTGGTTCGACGGCGACGACGGCACCTTGACGAAGATGCAGGACGTCGGCGACGTGGCCGTCACCGGTGACGAGCAGTGCGCGTCGTACACGTACAACAACAACACCAAGAAGAACCTGATCGGCCTCAAGCAGCAGGTTGTCACCAAGGTGCTGACCTGCGACAAGGACGTGGCGAGCACCGACGACGTCCTGTCCGACACCCGCTATTTCTACGACGGCGCCACCGACGTGACGACCGACCCGAAGTTCGGATCGGTGACGCGGACCGACGAGCTGAAGAACTGGACGAAGGCCGGCGGCACCGAGTACCGCACGGTCGGCGGGGCCACGTTCGACGCCTTCGGCCGGGCCGACACCCAGACCGACGAACGCGGGAACAAGAGCGCGCTGACGTACGAGCCCGCGAACGCCCCCGCGGCGAAGATCACCACGACCACCGGTGCGCCGTACAACTGGAAGACCGAGGTCGGGCAGGCGCCGTACTGGGATCTGCCCACGACCACGGTGAACCTGTCCGGCGGCACGTCCCGGCAGGAGTACGACCCGCTGGGCCGCCTCAGCAAGGTGTGGGCGGTGGGCTGGTCCTACGCCGACCACAAGGACACCCCGTCGAGCACGTTCGACTACGTCTTCTCCGACAAGCAGACCGATTACCCGTACGTGGTCACCTCCGCCCTGAACGCGGGCGGCAAGTACAGCACCTCGTACGCGATCTACGACGGCTTCCTCCGCCCCCGGCAGACGCAGATCCGGGCGACCGACGGCAACCGCATCGTCACCGACACGATCTACGACGAGTACGGCAACGAGGTGAAGAGCTACCAGCCCCACGCCGCCGAGGGCGCCCCGTCGGGTCAGCTCTGGTGGGCTCCCGAGTGGAGCCTGCGGCGCGTCCAGCAGACGATCTTCGACCTCGCCGGGCGGGCGACCGACGTCATCGACTTCGCCGGTGACGGCGAGACGAACCTGGTCGAGAAGTGGCGGACCCACACCTCCTACGAGGGTGACCTGACGAGGGTCACACCCCCGAAGGGCGGCACCGCCCAGACGAACGTGGTCGACGCGCAGGGCCGCACCCGCGAACTCCGGGTGCACACCACCGCCGACGGGGTCGACGGTGCTTTCGACAAGACGCTCTACACGTACAACCGCAAGAACCAGCTCACCGACGTCGTCGACGTGGGCAAGAACCGCTGGACAACCAAGTTCGACATCCTCGGCCGGGTCGAATCGACCACGGACCCCGACCGTGGCACGACCAAGCTGTCCTACAACGAGTTCGGTGACCTCGTCTCCACGGTCGACGCGGAGAACCGCAGCCTGATCACGGACTTCGACGCGCTGGGCCGGCCGTTCGCCCAGTACAACGGGTCGAAGTCGGCGGACAATCTGCGCACCGAATGGAAGTACGACGTGCTCTACACGGGTCAGCCGGCACCGAGTCAGCTGACCCAGACGATCCGTTACGACAACAAGCTCGCCTACAAGACGCAGATCGTCTCGTTCAACGCCCGCAACCAGGCCACCGGCGTCAACTTTGTCATTCCGGGCGGCGAGACGGGGCTGGGTGGCACCTACACCTACGGTTACGGCTTCTCGCCCTTCAACGGCGATGGCGAGAGTGTCACCTTCCCCAAGGCGGGCGACCTGCCGGCGGAGAAGGTGGTGACCGCCTTCTCCGGCGACACGGGCCTGGCCTCGAAACTGACGACCAACCTGCCCGGCGTGGACAGCTACGTCACCCTGCAGGAGTACTCGAAGTTCGGCGAGCCGACGGTGACACAGCGCAAGATCACCGGCGAGCAGTACGTGCAGAACACGACCGAGTACGACATCTTCACCCGGCGGACCAGCCGGATGTCCGTCAAGGTGGAGACGGCGACCGGTACGTCTCTGGACCGGCGCTACGACTACGACGCCGCCGGCAATATCCTGCACCTGCTCGACGTGCCGGAGACCGGCGCCGCGGAGAAGCAGTGCTTCGCCTACGACAAGCAGCAGCGGTTGGTCTCGGCCTGGACGCCGGACACCGCGGTGAGCTGCCAGACGGCACCCTCGGCGGCCGCTCTGGCCGGCCCGGCGTCCTACTGGACCGACTGGACGATCGACAACCTCGGCAACCGCCGGGTCCAGACGTCCCACTCGCTTGCGCAGGACACCACGACCACCTACGCGGTACCGGAGCCGGGCGACGGCGTCGTGCAGCCGCATGCCGTGACGACCGCCACCACGGCGGCGCCGGGCGTTGCTGCCAAGACCGCCGCCTACAAGTACGACAAGACCGGCAGCATGATCAGCAGGCCCGGTGCCACCGGCGCGACCCAGGAACTGACGTGGGATGCCGCGGGCAAGCTCACCAAGATCATGGAAGGTGCGGCCCAGACCACCAACGTCTACGACGACAGCGGCAACCGCCTGGTGCACCGGGACACGACCGGCTCCACGGTCTACCTGCCGGACATGGAACTGACCCGGCGCGCGGGGGCGTCCAGCACCGCCGCGACGCGCTACTACACCTTCAATGGCTCAATCATCGGATCGCGGACCGGTCCTGGAGGTCTCCAGTGGACCTACGCCGATCACCAGGGCACCCAGGTGCTGGTGGTGAACGCGGCTAACCAGCAGCCGACGGCGCGGCGGCAGAGCCCGTACGGCGAGCCGCGCGGCGGTAACCAGGTGTGGCCGTCGTTGAAGGGCTTTGTGGGTGGCGACTCGGACACGAGCGGCCTGACCCACATCGGTGCCCGCGAGTACGACCCGGTCCTCGGCCGCTTCATCTCGGTGGACCCGCTGATGGACATGGCCGATCCGCAGCAGTGGAACGGCTACGCCTATTCCAACAACACCCCCGTGACCATGTCGGACCCGAGTGGAGAACACGGCTCGGCCAGCTGCGCACCGGGCATGGTCGGCAACGGCCAGGGCTGCGACGGCCACGAGAACTCGGGTGGTTCGACACCGCCCCCGCAGACCGACACGGACGAGGGTGAAGTCACCCTCCCGAACGGCACGACCTATGACAGCAACTACGACGGAAACGGCAACGGCTCCATCAACGGCGTCGCCTTCGACCTCGGCGGTAACCACACCACCTCGGTCAAGGAGATGGCGCTCGCCCTCGACCGTTACAAGGGGGACCACCCTCCGTCGCTACCCGGCGTCATCGATCAGGACGACAACGACCACACCCTCAAGGGCATCTTCTCGTCGTGGATGGCCGGCTACCTGAAGTTCCGCGGTGAGCGGGAGAAAACCTTCGACTGGTGGCAGATGGTCATGACCATCCACGCGTGGAACGGACTCCTCGCCCTCGGCGGTGACGGCAGCATGCACCCGATCGGTCCGATGGCCCGCCCCGGTGGCAAGGGGCAGTCGGGTGGCATCAAGATCGGAAAGGCCGGTGGCTGCAAGAGCTTCTCCGGTGACACGCAGGTCCTGCTGAAGGACGGCTCGTCGAAGGCCTTCAAGTACCTGCGACCGGGAGACGAGGTGCTGTCCACCGACCCGGTCACCGGCGAGCAGGGTGGAAGGGAGATCGAGAAGGTCTGGGTTCACGACGACGACCTGTTCGTTCTGACCATCGACGGCCGGCGCCTGGTCACCACCGAGGACCACCCCTTCTGGAACGCGACCGCCGGACGGTGGGAGCGGGCCGACGAGCTGGGTGCCGGTGACAGGCTCAGGACGTCGTCCGGAGCGGGTGCGACGGTGGACGGTCTCGATCTCGACGACCATCGTTATGCGGCTGCCTACAACCTCACCGTGAAGGACCTGCACACGTACTACGTGCTTGCCGACGGTGTTGCTGTCCTGGTCCACAACGACGGCCTCGGCGACAACATCAACCTGTACGGCGATTACACCGCCCGGATGGATCAGTTCAACGTCCGTGGCCAGGCCTCGTTCGAGGTGCACGTCTACCACCGCGGGTCCGAGGTCGGGATCTACGGGAGCAACGGGTTCTTCAACAAGCACGGCGTGGACGCCAGTAAGGTCGATGTGCCGCAACAGGTGCACAACCGCCTCAAGGGAATTGCCATCGACAAGATGCGAAAGACGGGTCAGCTCCCGCAGAACGCGGACGTCAAGGGTGACGCCTGGAAGCGTCCGATGGTCGGGTCGACGGCGGGCCGGGGGTGCTGATGCGGTACGTCGTCATTTCCCGCGCCGAGGGCAACTGGCCGGGGAACAACCTGGACCCCGAGCCCTATCTGCGTGTTCTGCCCGAGCTCCTGCCTCAGCTTCCGCCGGGCGCGCGGGAGTTCGCCGGTGCTGCTGACCACTACGACTTCACCGCCGTCCGGTGCGTCAAGGATTTGCAGTTCGGCTCGCTCACGGCCGGCGAGGCCGGTGCGGCGCAGATCAGCATGTCCTTGAGGTTTGCGCCGAATCCCGCCAAGCACGATGCCGCGCTCACCGTGCGCTACCTGGGTGTCTCGGAGTTTCGTATCGACGTGAAACAGCTGGGCGAGAAAGCGCGCGTCTGGCCCGAGAGCCGGCGATTGGGTGATCTGCAGCTCGACGAGATCCTCCCGGTCGACGGCGGGTGCACCCACGAGATCCAACTGACCGGCGGTCACATTTTTGTCCGCTGCACGGACCTGGTCGCCGAGTGGGAGACGACTGCCGGCCCCTGAATGCCGGCGGTCTGCTCGTGCTGCAGCAGCCAGGTCTTGACGTCGAGGCCCCACCGGTAACCCCGCAGCGTGCCGTCGGTCCCCAGCACCCGGTGGCACGGCACGAAAAGCGCCGCGGCGTTGCGGGCGCACGCCGTCGCTGCGGCGCGCACCGCGGACGGGCGGCCGGCCAGCTCGGCGAAGCCGGTGTACGTCACCGGCTCGCCGGGCTTGATGTCGCGCATGACCTGCCAGGCGTGGGTCATGAACGGCCCGCCGGTGTGCTGCTCGACCACCACGCTGTCGATCGCGGTGAGGTCGCCGGCGAGGTAGGAGTGGACCGCGTCGCCCACCGGGCCCGGCGATGCGGCGGGTTGTGACTCCTCCCGCAGCTTGTCGTGGACGAGAGGGAGCAGCGTCCCGACCTCGGCCGTGAAACCCGAGGCGCGGACCGCCCCGGCGTCGCTCACGACGTAGGTGAACGGGCCGGCGGGGGTGTCGAGGGTCGTGTGCCACATCATGCTGATCTCCACAGTCTCATCAGGGCGTACGAGCGCCAGGGCCGCCAGCTCTCGGCGTGTGCGGCCAGGGCCTTGGGGGAGTGCGGCAGGCCCAGCGCTTCGGCACCGCGCTGCGCCGCCACGTCGGTGGGCAGGAAGACGTCCGGGTCGCCGATCGCGCGCATCGCCACGTAACCGGCGGTCCACGCGCCGACGCCGGGCAGTTCGAGGAGCCGGGCCACGGACTCCTCGCGGTCGGCGCCGGGGTCCAGGTCGAGCCGGCCGTCGGCCACGGCGTGCGCCAGCGCCCGGATGCTCTCCCGGCGTGCGGCCGGCATCCGGAACGACTCGTCCGGCAGCTCGGCCACCTCCTCGGCGCTGGGGAAGCCCCGCAGCTCACCCGGTGTGACGGGGCCGAGCAGGCGGCTCAGGGTCGTCCGAGCGCTCGACACCGAGACCTGCTGGCCGACGATGGCTCGGACCGCCAGTTCAAAACCGTCGGCGGTACGCGGGACGCGTACCCCGGGCTCGGCTTTGACCTGGGCAGCGAGCGCAGGATCGGCACTCAGCGTGCCGTCGACGGCGGCCGGATCGGCGTCGAGGTCGAAGAGGCGCCGGCAGCGGGCGACCGCGGGCGCCAGGTCCCGGACGTCCGCCAGCCGCAGCGTCGCGGAGACCCACCGGTCACCCGGCGTGAGCGAGACCGTCGCGCTCCCGTGCGGCAGACTCAACCCCCTCCGGTACGTGGTGACGTCGGCGTCCTCGATCCCCGGCAGCGCCCGCGCGGCCAGGAACCCCAGCAACGCACCGATGTGCAGCGGCGCCCGGTAGGCCAGCCGCAGCGTGATCGTGCCCGCCTCGGGCTGCCGGACGGCCCGGCGCTGCCGCAGCTCGCTGGGCGACCGCGCGTACACCTCTTGGATCGTGTCGTTGAACTGCCGCACGCTGCCGAACCCGGAAGCGAACGCGATCTCGGCGAGGCCGAGGTCGGTGGTCTCGATGAGGATCCGCGCGGTCTGTGCGCGCTGGGCCCGGGCCAGCGCGAGCGGTCCGGCGCCGAGCTCAGCGGTGAGCATGCGGTTGAGGTGCCGCTCGGTGTATCCGAGCCGGCTCGCCAGGCCGGGCACCCCCGCCCGATCGACCACACCGTCCGCGATGAGCCGCATCGCCCGCCCGACCGTGTCGGCGCGGACGTCCCACTCCGGCGACCCGGGCGCGGCGTCGGGCCGGCACCGGCGGCAGGCACGGAAACCACCCCGCTGTGCCGCCGCGGCGCTGGGATAGAAGGTGACGTTCTCCCGCTTGGGTGTCACGGCCGGGCAGGAGGGCCGGCAGTAGATGCCGGTGGTTCGCACGGCCGTGTAGAACCAGCCGTCGAACCGCTGGTCACGGCTGTCGACGGCCCGGTAGCACCGTTCCAGGTCCAACTCCATGCCCCCGAGTCTGCTCCCGGCCGAGGGTCAACGGCTGGCGGGATTCGGACATGAGCGTGCGAGGCCCAGAACGTGCGCACTGGCGCCCAGCATGCTCGGCTCGGCCTCGGTGATCCGCAGCGCCCGCAACAGGTCGCCCGGCTCCCGCATGCGCTCGGCCAGATCACCGAACAGCCCGGCGAACCCCTCGACCGCCAGCAACTCGACGTCCTCGAAGCCGGCCTGCGTGAGCTCCGCCCGCAACTCCTCGGGCCGGTGG
Organism: Amorphoplanes friuliensis DSM 7358; assembly: GCF_000494755.1. Taxonomy (NCBI): domain Bacteria; kingdom Bacillati; phylum Actinomycetota; class Actinomycetes; order Micromonosporales; family Micromonosporaceae; genus Actinoplanes; species Actinoplanes friuliensis. The sequence goes on along the minus strand of NC_022657.1, from coordinate 8,522,373 downwards.
AAATACGCGAAGAAGCTGCCGTCGACGACCTGGTCCGGATCCTTGCTCACCCCGGTACGCGCGATCCAGTCGAAGTCGTCCCAGGTGCCCGGCTCGCCGAGCAGTCCCTTGCCCGTGGCGTCCATGACCCAGGCGTACCGGGTGATGATCTCGGCGAGGATCAGGCCGCCGGGCCGCAGCACCCGCGCGGCCTCCCGCAGCGCCGCCAGCCGGTCCTCCGGCTCGACCAGGTGGTAGAGCGGTCCCATCAGCAGGACGACGTCGACACTCGCGTCGTCGAGCGGCACCTGCCGGGCCTCCGCGATCTCGGCCTGGAAGGTGCCCCGGCCGCGCGCGATCTCGACGTGTCCCGGCATCGGGTCGAAGAGCAGCACCTCCCGGTCGCCGCGGGCGAGGCGGTCCGCGTGGATGCCCGGGCCCCCGCCGATGTCTGCCACGCGGACGCCCGTGGGCACGTACCGGTCGAAGATGTCCCAGGTGCGGAGCCGGACCAGGTCGCCGAGGCCGGGACGGCGCAGCCGCTGGTCCTCGTCGTAGACCTCGTAGCGTCGCCGCACCCGCGGATCCATGTCCATCACGACATTCTGCCGAGTTGTCCGGGTCCGTAGGCTGGGCCGGTGATCAAACTGTCGATCGGCGCCCCGCCCGTGCAGAAGGTGGCCGGTGCTGCCTTCGGTGTTGTCTTCGCGCTGGCCGGTCTGGCATTTGTGCTGCTGCCGCTGATCGCCGACGGCTGGCTGCAGAGTGTGATCACCGCGGACGAGTCGTGCCCGTCGCCGAGTGAGATCGCCGGCATTCCGTACGACCTGCTGCCGCCCGCGGTGCAGGACTGTGTGTCCGGGGGCAGTGCGTTCCTGGGGTTCGACGATCAGTTCGGGCCGATGCGCTGGATCTCACTCCTCGGCATCCCCTTCACGCTGGTCGGGCTCTATCTGGCGCTGAGCTCGGTGCGAACGGCCGGCTGGCTGGACGGGACCCGGGCGACCGTCCGGCGGGCGTTCCGGGCCCGCACCGTGGACCTCGCCACCGCGACGGTCACGGCCGGCTCCTACAGCCTGCGGCGCAACCGGGAGACCAGCCGCGAGACGCTCGAGCGGTTCCCGACGCTGACCGCCCGCGACCCGGAGAGCGGCCGCACGATCACCATCCCGCTGCACCTGCCCTCGTCCGAGCTCAACGCGCTGGCGCAGGCGATCCGGGACCCGGCTCTCGCGACACAGCTGCGAACGCTCGCGAGCACTCCCTAAAGGTTCTTCAGGAAGACGCGGCACTCGTCCGGCAGGAGAATCACCTTGCCGTCCTTGACGTCCTCCCGCACCGTCTCGAGCAGGCCGTAGGCCCACTCCCGGTAGGCGAGCCGCTGGTAGAGCCGGGCCGCGGACGGGTTGTCGATGTCGACCCCGACGGCGACCCGGTGCTGGCGGAGCCGGCGGAGCTCGGCCTCGGCGCTCCTGATCAGCCTGGTGCCGATCCCGCGACGTCTCAGCTGTTCGTCGACCATGAGCTTGTGGAGCATCGGGACCTTGCCGAGGCGGCGGATGATCGCGGACTCGGGCGCGGGCTCGGTGGAGACGAACACCGCGCCGATCGCCCGCTCGCCGACGCGGGCGACCAGCAGCACGCCCTGCCGGCGTGAGCGTTCCAGGTAGTAGCTCTGGGCCTGCGGCCCGAACGTGCGGCCGAGCCGGTCGATGTCGCCGGGCGCCCGGGGTGCGATGCGCAGTGTCCCCAGGCCCCCCACGGGATCATCGTGCCTGTCGATGGCTCGGCCGTCACCTCCGTCCCGGCGTTCGCCGCCGGGACGGAAGGCCGACGAGCTGTCGGAGAGCCCGGCCACTAGGCAGTCATCACTAGTGCGGTGACGAGCATCACGACCAGGACTCCGGTGAGCAGCAGGGCGCCGAGCGCAGCGACCGCCGCCTTGATGACTTCCTTGAACGGCGCGATCATCCCGCCGAAAAGCTTCGCGATCACGACCATCACCAGGATCATGCAGATGATCAGGGCGCTGAGGGCCCCGGAGCCGTCCTCGGTGGCTGACTTTGACAGAGCTGTGCCTAGGGTTAAGGTGAGCACGGTGACTTCTTTCTGCAGGCAAGCGAAAGACGGAAACCATTGACCACACCCTCGGCGGCCACCGGGGGTGTTGTCGTTCGCGGAGTGTCGCCTCCTCCGTTTCGGTGGTCTGACGTAACGGTTCAGACAACTTCTGCCTTCACGCTAAACTTCAGCCCTGAACTGAAGCAAGATACTTGCGGGGTCGAGTCTGGCCTGGTGGACGTGAATGAGGCTTTCGCGCAGATTCATCTCTCCCCGAACCGTCCGCAACGAGTAAAGTTCAGTCCGTAACTGAAATTCTCGACTGAAGGAACCGGCGATGGCTGACGACGGCAGGCGGCTCGGCGCGCGCCTTCGTGCGCTGCGCGAGTCCGGATTCTCCAACCAGCCCGTGACACAGGGCGTGGTGGCCACCGCGCTGGGCCGCAGCGTTCCCCTGGTCTCCTCGTGGGAGAAGGGGAAGGCGCAGCCGTCCGAGGAGTGGCTCAACGCGTACGCCCGCTTTTTTGCCAGTCCCCGGTCGATCGAGGACGGGCATCCGCGGCTGCTGACCGAGGAGGACCTCCGCGAGGAGGAACTGGACCGCTTCGAGGGACTGTTCCGCGAGCTGTTGCAGCTCCGCGTGGCCGGCTCCGGGACGCCGCCCGTCCCGTCGAACGCCGACGAGCTGACCACCCGGTCGCCCTGGGAAGGCATGTGGCACTTCCCGGACCAGGCGTCGATCACCCTGGTCTGCGCCCGCCTCCCCGCCGAGCTGCGGGCGAGCGAGATCTACTCGTCGCCGGCCAGCCCCGACTACGTCGAGCTCTACTCCTACTCGGACCTCGACGCGCTGATGGAGCTCTACGGCCACGTCTACGCCGCGAACCCCGGCGTCACCGTGCGGCGCAAGCTCGCCGACGAGCTGACCCAGGACGACGTCACCAGCCACCTCGTCCTCATGGGTGGCGTCGACTGGAACCCCATGACGCGCCGGGTCACACAGTCGTTGAACCTTCCGGTCGCGCAGGACCGGCGCGAGGGAAATGATCCGGACGTCGGTTCCTTCCGTGTACTCGACCACAACGGCCAGGCGACGGTGTTCCGCTCGAAACTGGAGGGTGATCGTCTGACCGAGGACGTCGCCCAGTTCTGCCGCGCGCCGAACCCGTTCAACCGGAAGAGGTCGGTCACCATCTGCAACGGCAACTACGGTCGCGGGACCTACGCCGCGGTGCGCACCCTGACCGACCCGCGCTTCCGTGACCGCAACCGCGCCTACATCGAGCAGCGGTACACCCCGGACGACACCTACAGCATCCTCGCCCGGGTCAGCATCGTCGCGGGTGAGGTCATCACCCCCGACTGGACCATGGCCGGCACCGTTCTGCACGAGTGGTCGAACGCGGCATGACCGCCGCGCTGGTCGCGGCCCACCGGTATTCCCACGGCCGCCTGCTGGCCCACCCGGAGGCCGCCGTCGCGGGTGACGTACCGGCGATCATCGTGCCCACGGTCAGAAACCCGGCCACGATGCGCGACTCCCTGGAGCTGGCACGCGAGCTGCAGCGTCCGATGATCGCGCTGTGCAGCCAGTGGTCGTCCGCCGAAATAGTCCGCAAGCAGGCCGAGCTCCTCGGGGCGCCCGTCGTGGCGGTCGACGTCACCGCCAAGAACGGCCTCCCCGCCTTCGAGTGCGACACGCTGCTGGCCAAGCAGAAACACCTGAACCGCGCCAACGACGTCAGCATCAAACGCAACCTCGGCCTGGCCGTGGCCCGCATGCAGCGCTGGGAGAAGGTCGCCTTCCTCGACGACGACATCACCGGCCTGCGCCCCGAAGCCATCCGCAACGCCGGCGGCCTGCTGCGCGACTACAACGTCTCCGCCCTGCGCAACGACGGCTTCCCCGACAACTCCGTGGTGTGCCACGCCCGGCGCGAGGTCGGCCTGCCCCAGGACGTTTTTGTCGGCGGCGGTGCCATGGCCGTCCGGGTCAACTCCCGCACCCCGTTCTTCCCGACGATCTACAACGAGGACTGGCTCTTCCTCGTCGGCCGGCGCAACGTCGAACGTGTCGCCGTGTACGGCCGGGTCAGCCAGCAGCCGTACGACCCGTACCTGTCACCGGAGCGGGCGCGGTCCGAGGAGTTCGGCGACTGCCTCGCCGAGGGCCTGTTCTCACTGTCGGACCACGACCGGCCCATGCAGGCCGCCGACGAACGCTTCTGGCGGGCATTCCTGGACCACCGCATCGCCATGATCGACGACATCCTCCGGCGGCTCGACGGGCAGCGCCACGGCGAGCGGCGTACCCGGATCATCCAGGCTCTGAAGGTTGCCCGCGGCCGCTGCCAGATCATCGAACCGGCGTTCTGCGTCGCCTACCTGAAGGCGTGGCAGACCGACCTCGACGTCTGGAAGCGGTTCCAGGCCGCCCTGCCCCGGCACGACAACCCGGTCGCGGCATTCACCGCCCTCGGGCTCAAGGCGTACGCGTACACGCCCGCCCCGTAGACTGGCCTGTCGTGAGCCTTACCATCGGGATCGTCGGCCTGCCCAACGTCGGCAAGAGCACCCTCTTCAACGCCCTGACCAAGAACGACGTGCTCGCCGCGAACTACCCGTTCGCGACGATCGAGCCCAACGTCGGCGTGGTCGGGCTGCCCGACGAGCGGCTGACAAAACTGGCCGAGATCTTCAAATCGGAGAAGATCCTCCCCGCCCCGGTCTCGTTCGTCGACATCGCCGGCCTCGTCCGCGGCGCCTCGAAGGGCCAGGGCCGCGGCAACGCCTTCCTCGCGAACATCCGCGACGCCTCGGCGATCTGCCAGGTCGTCCGCGCCTTCTCCGACCCGAACGTCCTCCACGTCGACGGCAAGGTTTCCCCCGCCGACGACATCGAGACGATCAACACCGAGCTCATCCTGGCCGACCTGCAGACGGTCGAGAAGGCCCTCCCGCGCCTCCAGAAGGAAGCCAAACTCAAGAAGGACCGCGCCCCGATGGTCGCGGCCGCCGAGGCAGCCTTCAAACTCCTCGACGAGGGCACCACCCTCTACGTCGGCGCCAAGGCCGCGGGCATCGACCTCGACCTCCTCACCGAGCTCCACCTCCTCACCACCAAGCCCTTCCTGTACGTCTTCAACGTCGACGAGGACGAGCTCGGCAACGAGGCGTTCCTCGACGAGATGCGCGCCCTGGTCGCCCCGGCCGACGCCGTCTTCATGGACGCCAAGATCGAGTCGGAGCTGATCGACCTCCCCGACGACGAGGCCATGGAGCTGCTCGAGTCGACCGGCCAGACCGAGCCGGGCCTCAACCAGCTCATCCGCGTCGGCTTCAACACCCTGGGCCTGCAGACGTACCTGACGGCCGGCCCGAAGGAAGCCCGCGCCTGGGTCATCCCGGTCGGCGCCACGGCCCCGGAAGCGGCAGGAGTCATCCACTCCGACTTCCAGCGCGGCTTCATCAAGGCCGAAATCGTCAGCTACGACGACCTGATCGCCGCCGGCTCCATGTCCGCCGCCAAGGCCGCCGGCAAGGTCCGCATGGAAGGCAAGGACTACATCATGAAGGACGGCGACGTGGTGGAGTTCCGCTTCAACGTCTGATGGCGGTTCGTAGCGGTTTTCCTACTCGTTTGACACACTGAGGTCATGGGCGAAACGGTCTACAACATCGGGGAGGGGCCGGCGACGCGGGTGAGCCTGTCGCTGCCCGAGGGGACCGCCGAGGCGATCCGTGCGCGCGTAGGTAAGCGCGAGTTCTCCGCGTTCATCGCCGAGGCGGTCGAGCGGGAGCTTCGCGGGCAGGTGCTCGACGAATACCTGGCGGATTACGAGAGCCGCAAGGGGCCGATCTCCGAGCAGGCTCGTCACGGGGCACGGAAGGTCTTCGACGAGGTGTTCGCCGAGGAGGGCCAGTGGCCCGCCGCAAGCTGACCCACGAAGGCACGCTGATTCTCGACAGCGAAGGGCTCTCGAAGCTGCTCGCCGACGACGAGCGGGTGGTGGCCATGACCGCCGAGGCACGCTCGCGTGGCATGGAGGCCGTGATCAGCGCGCTCACCATCATTGAAGCCGTCCACGCCCGTACCGACAAGGCTCGCTTCAACTGTGTGCTTTCGGGCCTGCGCGTGGTTCCGGTGGGCGAAGACGAAGCGAAAGCGGCGTCGAAGCTGCTCATGAACGCCGGTCTGCACGGGCACAAGTACGCGATCGATGCGGCGGTAGCCGAGGCGGCCTTGCGCCAGCATCGCCCCGTGGTCATGTTGACCTCAGACCTCGACGACATGGTCAAACTCTGTGGCGACCGCGTCCGGCTGGTGGCGGTGTGAGTCCTTGCTCCAGCCGATGAGCGTTGTGGTTGCGCCGGATCGGCCGGCGTCACCGCTGCGGCCTGGGATCTTTTTGGCTGGTGGCATCAGTGGTGTGGCTGACTGGCAGGCGGAGGCGATCGGGTGGCTGCGTCCGGTCTGGCCGGCCGTCTACAACCCGCGTCGTGCGGACTTTCCCATGGGTGACGCCGGCGAGGGTGCCCGGCAGATTCGCTGGGAGTTCGAGCAGCTGGCGGTGGCTGACGCGATCCTGTTCTGGTTTTCGTTCGAGACGACTCAGCCGATCGTTCTTTACGAGCTGGGACGCTGGGCGGCCTCGGACAAGCCCCTCGCGGTCGGCGCGGACCCGCGTTACGAGCGCCGCTTCGACGTTGTCGAGCAGTTGGCGCTCGCCCGGCCCGGCCTGACCGTCCACACCGATCTGCCGTCGACCTGCGCCGCCGCGAATCGGTTCGTCGGCGAGGAGGCCTGACTCCGGTTCAGGCCTTGCGGCCCGGGATCAGCCTGTCCAGGTCGAGTTCGACTTCGAACGGCACCGGGCTCACCATCTTGGTGCGGTGGATTCCGGTCGGGGCGTACGACCGGGTCGGCCCGTCGAGTTCGTAGGTGTGAACGACCGGAGCCCCGTTCTCGTCCTCGACCCGCCAGTAGTTCGGGATACCGGCTTCTGCGTACTTGCGGAGCTTGACCGTCCGATCACGGTGGGCCGATTCCGGCGAGACCACTTCGGCGACCAGAAGGACCTCACCCGGCGTGTAGAACGTGCGGTCGGGTGCGTAGGGAGCGGTCGTGACCAGAAGGTCTGGTTCGGGACGGTTCCGGTCGTCGAGCCGAATCGTCATCTCCCGCTCGACCTCGATGCCGACCGGCGCCTGATCCGTCAGGGACACCACCAGAGCCGTGACCAGCCGAGCATGCCAGGACCGCTGGGGGGACATCATGAAGACGAGTGCTCCATCGATCAGCTCGGTGTGACGCGGGGCTTCGGGGAGGTGGTCGAGATCGTCGGCGTACCACCCCTCGAGACGAGGCGGGCGCATCCATTCGGGCACCGCAGTCATGGCCTCACCGTAGCATTCTGTAACTGCGTTCTCCCTGCTCGGATCTGGTGGCAACGCTCCGCCGGAGGCGTCGAGACGGTTGCAGGATCGAGCAAGGATCGAGGGAAATCTTAGGCTTGCAGGATGAGTGAGTTGCTTTTTTCGTACGGGACTTTGCGGCAGTCCGGGGTGCAGCAGGCGTTGTTCGGGCGGGCTGTGCCGACCGTGGCGGATGTGCTGCCCGGGTACAGGGTTGATGTTGTGGTCATCACCGACCCGGAGGTCATCGCCCAGAGTGGGTCGGACAGGCATCCGATTTTGCGGCGTGGGGCGGACGGCGATGCCGTGGACGGGGCCTGCCTCGAGCTGACGCCTGACGAGCTGGCTGCGGCCGACGCGTACGAGGTTGACGACTACGTGCGGGTGGCTGTCACGTTGGGTTCGGGGCGGAACGCGTGGGTTTACGTGGCTGGGGAGGATGCGGCGTAGATCTACCGTCGGCGCATGGAATATGTGCGGGCTTTCGGGACGGCGGCGTTGCAGGGGTTGCTGACCGGTGTGTGGGTTGCCGCCGGTGAGTTGCCGACCGTCAAGCGGCGCCTCGTTCGGGTCGGTGCTGTGGGCACCCTGTCGGCGCTGGCTTCGATCGGGGACAAGGCTGAGGACACAGAGGAGAGCCGGCGCCCGAAGCGGCATGGTGCTGTCACGGTGGCGATGGTTGCTGTGTCGGTCGGGGTGGTAGTGGGGCGGCGGCAGATCGAGAAGCGGTGGCTGGCTTCGTTGGAGCGGAGCGGAAACCCGCATCCGCGGCGCGCCCTGGCCGTACGCCTGGGAGCGCTGTCGTTCGCGGCGACGCTGCCCGGGCAGCTGATCGAGGTGTGCGACGCCAGGCGGTCTTGATCTCAAGCCGGGTTGAAGTTCTAGGTTGGCGTGGTGAGCGTGGACAGCGACATCCGACCGCCCGGCATCCTCCGGGGCCCGTACGCCCTGACCACCGTAGGCGCGTGGAGCCTGGTGTTTCTGGCCGCGTTCGAGTCGCTGGCCGTCACCACGATCATGCCGATCGTCACGGCGGATCTGGACGGGCGCGGGCTCTACGCTCTGGCCTTCTCGTCGACGCTGGCCGCCGGGGTCGTCGGCATGGTCGGGTTCGGGTCGTGGGCTGATCGGCGCGGGCCGGCCGTGCCGTTGCTGGTCTCCGTCGGGACCTTTGCGCTCGGCCTGATCGTCGCGGGCACGGCGACGAGCATGCCAGTGTTCGTGGCCGGGCGTTTCCTGCAGGGGCTCGGGGCCGGCGGGGAGACCGTCGCCCTGTACGTGCTGGTCGCGATGGTCTACCCGTCGGCGCTGCACATCAAGATTTTCGGGGCGTTCGCGTCGGCGTGGGTGCTGCCGTCGATGGTCGGGCCGTTCGCCGCGGGGCTGGTCGCCGACGCGCTGAGCTGGCACTGGGTTTTCCTCGGGGTGGTGGCGCTGGTCGGGGTGTCGACCGCGCTCATGCTGCCGTCGCTCAAGGGACGGGACCGGGCCGATCCCGTACGCGCAACAAGCGCCGACGCGCGCCGGGTGATCGAAGCGGCCGTTGTTGCGGTCAGTGTGGTGGCGCTCAGTTCGCTCGGTGAGATCGAGCCGGTGATCGCGTGGCTGCTGGTGCCCGTGGCCGTGGTGGTCATCGGCGTCGCGTTGCGTCACCTCGTACCGGCGGGGACGTACAGAATGAGGGCCGGTCTGCCGGCCACCGTTGCATTCTGCGGGATCGCCGGAGGGGTCTTTTTCGGGACCGAGGTCTACCTTCCGCTGCTGCTGCACGACCGTTACGGGCTGCCGACCTGGCTTTCCGGCATCACGCTGACGGCGGGTGCGATCGCGTGGGCGCTGGCCTCGGCGGTGCAGGGCCGGCTCGGTGACCGGCTCGACCCGGGTACGGCCATCCGGGCCGGCGCCGCACTCCTGGCCGGTGGTGCGCTCACGGAACTGGTGACCGTCGTGCTGCACCTGCCGCCTGCCGTGGCAGCCGTCGGATGGTTCGCGGCGGGCGCGGGCATGGGCACGCTCTACCCACGGATCAGCACGCTGGTGCTCGCCCTGTCGGCGCCGGGCGAGGAGGGCTTCAACACGGCGGCGAAGAGCATCACGGATGCGGTCGGGGCCAGCGCGTCGCTGGCTGTGGCGGGCCTGCTCTTTGCGCTGTTCCCGTTCATCGGGCCGTTCACCTTGACGAGCTTGCTCGGTGTTGCGGCCGTCCTGGTGGCTAGCGGGCGAGTGGGAACACCGTCCCGGCGATGAGCGCGCCGACCAGGGCACCCGCGACGACCTGGGCCGGGGTGTGGGCCGACAGGCGGATGCGGGCCCAGCAGGCCAGCAGGGCGAACGGCACACCGATCAGGGCCACCGGGCCGTAGAGAGCCACCAGGGTCGTCACCGTGCCCGCCGCCACACCCGCATGGATCGACATCTTCCACCAGTGCGTCACGACGGTGAAGATCAGCAGCCCGGTGCCGCCCGCCGCCAGCAGGGCGATCACGTCGCGCGGTGCGCCGAGCACGATCAGCGCCAGCAGGCCGACGGCCACCGAGGCGAGGCCGAAGAGCAGGGGCTTGCGGCGGTCCTCGCGTTCCGGGATGTGATGGTTGGTCAGGCGTCCTCGGCGGACGTTGCGCAGGACGTAGACCAGGGGGATGCCCGCGGCGAACACCGCGCCCGGCAGGCCCCACCAGCGGGACACTCCCGGCTCGTCACCGGCGTGCCAGCCGACCACCAGCATCAGCGCCGCGACCAGGACGGCGGGAGCAAAAACCTCGGACGCGAGACGGGCGAGACGGTCGGGCACGCTTCATGATCGCAGCCGGGTCAGATCAGGGCGAAATCGTACTGGCCGAGCCACTCCTGCAAGGGCTTGAGCGGCTCGGGGTTCAGCCTGTACAGCCGGCGGCGGCCCACGTCGCGGACCCGCACCAGGTCGACCTCGCGCAGCACACGCAGGTGTTTGGACACCTGGGGCTGGGTCAGGCCGAGCAGCTCCACGAGGTCGTTGACCGGTCGTTCGCCGTCCACGAGCAGGTCGAGGATCTCCCGGCGCCAGGGCTCGGCCACCGCGTTGAACGCATCCGTCGTTGTTGCTGCCCGTGCCATGCCGACAATCATATGCCCATAACGGAATACCTCAAGCCGGTACGGCATCCCACCAGGCCGGCAGGGGTGCGGGCTGCCAGCCGGCGGGTGGCTCGTAGTCCAGCAGGGAGCCGTCGAACGGGAACGCGGCCGCCTCCACCAGCTTGATCACGCGGTCGGCCTCGCTGCGGACGGCGGCCGCCTGCGCCGGGTCCAGGTCGGCCTCGTCCTTGAGTGACCAGGCCCGCTCGGCCGACACCAGCACGTCGAGCGTCTGGTCCTGGGCATCGACACCACCGGCCCAGCGCCGCGCCGGCGTTTCCAGATTGACGTACCAGCCCGCGAACGTGCCGTCCTCGAGCCAGCTCCAGGAGATCGAGTGGGCGGCGCCGGGCGGCATGAGCAGCAAGGAGCGGAAACTCCCGCGGGTGCCGGGCGACAGCATCGTGGGCATCGCCAACTCCTCGGCGATGCTCAGATGGCGGGTCGGCTCGCCGGCCAGATCCGTACGCCGCATGGTCCCGGCGCCGATGTCACTGAAGAGCAGCAGGCCGTCGGTGTCGTCGGCGACCACCAGAGCGGCTCGCACCGCCGCGATCCGGCGGTCGGCATGCAGGAACCGCCGGACAACCTGCTGCCCGTGGTGGAACCTCACGCGGCGAGGGTCAGACCGCGGGCAGCGAGCGCCTCGTCCAGGAGTCGCAGCGCCTTCGGGCCCACACCGTGCAACGCGGCCAGGGCAGCCCGGCTGGCACCGTTCAGGTCCTCGAGCCGGTGATATCCGGCGCCGTGCAGAGCGCGGGTGGCGGGAGCGCCGATGCCGGCCGGCAGGTCGTCAGTCGTCATGCTGGTCATGCGAAGCACTCTGACACGCCGCCCCCGCCGGGTCCGTCATCCCCTCGAGTGCTTTGGCCAGCGTGCAGAGGTCCAGCCCGTTAAGGTGATCTATCAGGTGCCGGCGGACGCTGGCCAGATGTGAGGGCCAGGCCTGCTGGAGCCGTGCGAGACCGGCGTCGGTGAGAACGGCGTTGAACCCACGGGCGTCCCGCTCGCAGGGGACCCGCCGGAGGTGGCCCTGCGACTCGAGCTTGGCGGCGAGCCGGGTCATTCCGCTCAGCGACATGTCACAGGCGGCAGCCAGCTCGCTCATCCGCATCAGGCCGCTGCGCGACTCGGAGAGGTGGCGCAACACCTGGTATTCGCTGAGCGACATGCGCTGGTCACGCTGCAGATCGGCGTCCAGGCTCCGCGGCAGGATCATCATCAGCCGGCCCATCGCACGCATCACCGCCTCCTCCTCGCCGCTGAGCGGCACCGGGGGCGGTGTGGCAGACATGACAAAGATCGTACGACCTTGACACCAGGGCTGCTACGCTATTTGCTTGACGAAGCAACCTTTTTTCGAGTCTACGGAGTCCAGTCAATGACCAAGATCGGAATCATCCTCGGCAGCACCCGCCCCGGCCGTAACGGCGAGGCCGTCGCCAAGTGGGTCCTGGAGCTGGCCTCGCAGCGCACCGACGCGGAGTTCGAGCTGGTCGACCTCCTCGACTACAAGCTCCCGCACCTCGACGAGGCCATCCCGCCGTCGATGGCGCAGTACACCCAGCCGCACACCATCGAGTGGGCCGCCAAGATCGCCTCGTTCGACGGCTTTGTCATGGTCACCCCGGAGTACAACCACTCCACCTCGGGCGCGCTCAAGAACGCGATCGACTTCCTCTTCGCCGAGTGGAACAACAAGGCCGTCGGCTTTGTCGGCTACGGCTCCGTCGGCGGCGCCCGGGCCATCGAGTCCCTGCGCCTCGTCGTCGGCGAGCTGATGATGGCGGACGTCCGCGCCGCGGTCACGCTCTCCCTGGCCACGGACTTCGTCAACTACAGCCAGTTCACCCCGGGCGCCCACCAGGCCGCCGCCCTGAGCACCGTCCTGGACCAGGTCGTCGCCTGGAGCACCGCTCTCGCCCCGGTGCGCGCGGCCTCCGTCTCCGCCTGATCCACCGCATGACCGCGGGCCGTCGAGGAGGGCAGAGCTCCCCGGCGGCCCGCTCCGCATTCCCGGCTCAGCAGGCCACCCATACGCGGTTCTTCCGCCACTGCCACGAGCAGCTGTCGACGTTCCGGCCGGCGGCGGTGCGCAGCGTCGCCGTGTCGCCGGTGTTGTTCCAGATGTAGATCCCGCTGCCCCAGAAAAGATTCCGCCCGCTCCGCGTGCCCTCTCCGGTACGCAGCCAGATCCGCCCGCCGGACCCCGCGATCGTGACGTCGCCGAACGTGTACACGTGGTTCGACTCGTCCCGGATGGTGTAACCGCTGAGGTCCACCGGCGCGCTGCCGGTGTTGATGAGCGAGATCCATTCGTTGACGAGGCTCGCGGGGCTCCGGGTGTCCTTGCCCGGCGAGTCGTACTGCGCGCCGTGGAAGCTCAGGCTCGGCGTTGCGGCAGCCGCCGCCGGAGCGCCGGCCTCAAGCGCGGCTGCTGCCACCGCCGGAGCGCCAGCCGCGACCGTGCCGGCGAGTGCGGCGGCTGCCACCGCGAGGATGCTGATCGTTCTGCGCACCGTGTCTCCAGGTCTGTTGTGGGTGTTCGTGCTTCCCGTTCGGTCACGACCCTGCCTGAGCAGCGCGGATGTGGTGCGGCGGTCCGGAGATGATCTCCGTAACGGGGGTGTCGGATAGTCGTCGGGGCCTGCGGCGTCATCCTTTTGGGTGCGGCTGTGATGCTGGTGTCGGGGTTCGGGACAAGCACAATGCTTTGGTGCTAAACCAGACATCTAGTGATTCCTGGCAGCATCTACTCGAAATGCCGCGAAAGTCTTTCTGGGCGCGGCTGCCATTCGGGGTACGGATGGCCACTGCCGGCTTCGGGGCGCTCGCTCTCGTGGCCGGTTCGGCGGCGGGTATCGCTGCCATGACGAGCACAGATACGCGAGTGGTGAACGCTGTCGGCAGTGAGTCGGCGGTTGTTGCGCTGCCTCCGCAGGCGCCGGGCGGTAACGCCGGGCTCGGTGTGCAGGGGCCGGGTGGGCCGGTGGCCGGGGAGTTGAAGCCCGGTGGCCGTCAGGCCGGCGCGCCGCTCGCCGGGCAGGCCCAGGCCGGTCAGGTCCAGCCCGGTCAGGTCCAGCCCGGTCAGGCTCACGCCGGGCAGGCTCAGGCCGGCCAGGAGCCCGACGACGGCCGGTCGGCCCCGGGCGAAGCGGACCGCACCGCGACCCGGTCGCCGCGCCGGACGCAGCCGGTGGACGCGCCGAAGCCCGCGGGTGGCGCGGACAGTCCCGCCGCGCCCGCGGTGCACGTCGAGCGGATCTCGGAGACCGAGTCGATCCCGTTCCGGACGCGGCTGGTCCGCGATCCGTCGCTGCCGCGGGGGAGCCGGGAGATCCAGACCCAGGGTGTACCCGGGGAGCGTGTGCTGCATTACGAGGTGACCTTCACGGGCACCACGGAGACGAGCCGGCGGCTGATCGATTCGGTCGTGACGCGCGAGCCGCAGCACCGCGTGGTCGCCTTCGGTAACCGGGGTGGTGGCCGGGACTGGCAGCAGGGCGGTGGCCGGCACGACCGTGACGGCCGTGACGGCCGGGGCCCGCGCGGCCATCGGCGGGAATGCCACCTGCGGATCGGGTCGTGTGTAGGTCTGAGCCGCAACGCCGTCTGCACCGACGACGAGGGTGATGCTCGCGAGGAGAGCATCATCGACGGCGACCTGAGCCTGCTCAACCCCGCGGACATCGACGAGCTCGAGCTCACGCTGCCCTGCGAGGACGACGGCAAGCAGGACGAGCAGGACAGGGCCGAGCAGGACAAGGCCAAGCAGGACAAGCCCCAGGACAAGGTGAAGGCCGAGGGCCGGAAAGAGTAAACCGCTGGCGGTGATCGGGTACGCGACGGAGACTGCCCCGATGGGCGCTTCGTTCGAGGACCTGATCGCCGAGGGTGCGGCCGTACCGGTGGAGGGCTGGGACTTCTCCTGGTTCGACGGCCGGGCGACCGAGCAGCGGCCCTCCTGGGGTTATGCCCGCCTGGTCGCCGACCGGATGGCCGGGGCGACCGCGGCCCTGGACGTGCAGACGGGTGGCGGGGAGGTCCTAGCGACCGTCCCGAAGCCGCCCGCGCTGCTGGTCGCGACCGACTCCTGGCGGCCGAACGTGCTGGTGGCCGCGCGCACCCTGCGGCCGCTCGGCGCGTCGGTGGTCGAGGTCACCGACGAGCCGGCCCTCCCGTTCCGGGACGACTCGTTCGACCTGGTGGTGAGCCGTCATCCGGTACGCACACTGTGGACCGAGCTGGCGCGGGTGCTGCGACCCGGGGGTACGTTCCTGTCGCAGCAGATCGGCGCAGGGACCAATCGGGAGCTGTCCGAGGCCATGCTCGGGCCGCTGTCGCCACCGGATCCGGACTTCCCGCAGAAGCTGGCCGCGCAGGCGGAGGCGGCCGGTTTCACGGTCCTGGACGTGCGGGCGGAAACTCTGCGCGCCGAATACTTCGACGTCGCCGCGGTGACGTACTTCCTGCGCAAGGTGGTGTGGACCGTGCCGGGCTTCACGGCCGAGCGTTTCCTGCCGCAGCTGCGCGAGGTGCACGAGCGGATCCAGCGGGAAGGCGCCTTCGTCTCGCACGCCCGGCGCGTCCTGATCGAGGCACGGGTACGGAAGGACGACCGTCGTGGCGTTGAGTGACGAGCGGCTGCACGAGCTCGCCGAGGGTCTGGTCCGGGTGCCCGGCGTGACAGGTGTGGTGCTGGGCGGGAGCCGGGCGCGGGGCACACACACGCCGGAGTCCGACACCGACCTGGGCGTCTACTACCGCAAGCCGCTGGATGTCGCGGCGCTCGGTGCGCTGGCCGTCGAATTCGGTGGTCCGGCCGCGCAGGTGACCGAGCCCGGCGGCTGGGGGCCGTGGGTCGACGGCGGCGGCTGGCTGACCATCGACGGCGGGGCGGTCGACTGGATCTACCGCGAGGTCGGGCGGGTCGAGCAGTCCTGCACCGACGCCGAGGCCGGGCGATACACGTTCCACAGCCAGACCGGGCACCCCCTCGGCGTACCCGATTTTGCGTACGCGGGGGAGCTGGCTCTGGGGGTGATCCTGGCTGATCCGTCCGGTGAGCTGGCGGCGCTGCGGGCGCGGGCCGGGGTCTATCCGCCGGCGTTGCGCGACAGTCTGATCGCCGGTCTGTGGGAGGCGGATTTTCTGCTCGGGCTGGGGCGCAAGGCGGTGACGCGGGCCGACTCGGCCTACCTGGCCGGTTGCCTGTTCCGGGTGGCCGGGGTCTGTGCGCACGCGTTGCACGGCGCCGCCGGCCGCTGGCTGATCAACGAGAAGGGTGCGGTGGCCGCGGCCGCGGCGCTACCCGGCGCGCCACCGCGTTTCAAGGAGCGGCTGGATGCCGTTTTTGCCGGGTTGGACGGTGATCCGGTGCATCTGGTGGCGGCGCTCGACGCGGCTCAGGACCTCGTTCTGGAGACCGCCGACGCGTGCGCCATGATGGCGCGATGACAGCCGACGAACCCACGATCCTCGCCACGAGCGCCGGATTCCGGCGCGGCCGCTACGGCCTCTTCGACATGAGCCCCGGGCCGATCCACCAGTTCGCCGCGGAGCTCTCCGGCGCGGGTGACACCGCCAAGATCTGCTTCCTGCACCAGGCGATCGGCGACCCGATGGACTACATCGGCGCCACCTACGCCGCGTTTGCCAAGACCGGCTATCGCGCCTCGCACCTGCAGCTCTTCCCGATGCCCAACCACGACGACATCCGGGCGCACCTGCTCGACCAGGACGTCATCTGGGTCAACGGCGGCAGCGTGGCCAACCTGGTGGCGGTCTGGCGGGTGCACGGGCTCGAGGAGATCCTGCACGAGGCCTGGCAGGCCGGTGTGGTGCTCGGCGGTGTCTCGGCCGGCTCGATCTGCTGGCATCAGGGTGGCAGCACCGACAGTTTCGGGCTGGAGCTGCGGGCCTTCACCGAAGGGCTGGCCTGGCTGCCGTACAGCAACGGCGTGCACTACGACGCCGAGGAGCAGCGGCGGCCGATGATGCACAAGCTGATCGGTGACGGCACGCTCGGCGACGGGTACGCGACCGACGACGGTGCCGGGCTCGTCTACCGCGGCACCCGGCTGGCCGAGGTGGTCGCCGACAAGCAGGGTCCGCAGGGCTACGAACTGAAGCGGGCAGCGGACGGCTCGGTGACCGAGACGCCGCTGCCCACCCGCGTGCTGGACTACTAGGACTGCGGCAGGACCCACTTCTGGTTGGCCGCACCGGCGATGCAGTCCCAGATGTGGATCTGCTGACCGTTGGCCGAGCTGTTCTGGCTCACGTCCAGGCACTTGCCCGACGCGGGGTTGCGCAGGGTCTGGCCGGTTCCGGCCGACCAGTTCTGCGCCCCGCTGCCGTTGCACGTGTAGAGCTGCACCTTCGTGCCGTTGGCGGTGCCGGCACCCGCGACGTCGAGGCACTTGTTCAGCGCCTTGACCGTGCTGTTCGGCGTGACGGTCCACTTCTGGGCGTTCGTACCGTTGCAGGTGTAGAGCTGGATCTTCGTGCCGTCCGCCGTGCTGGAGTTGGCGATGTCGAGGCACTTGTTCGCCAGGCCGACGATCGGTCCGGTGCCGGGGACCGGCGGCGGGGTGCCACCCAGCTCCTTGATCCGGACGTTGCGGAACGAGGCGTCATCGCCGTCACCGTGGTTCTGCAGCCCGATGTGGCCGGCCAGCGAGCGGACCGGGTCGGTGTTGGTGAAGTCGTTGATCTTCGTGCCGTTCAGGAACACCTGGAGGCGCTCACCCTCGACGAGCAGCTCGTAAGTGTTCCACTCACCGGCCGGGTTGAGCGCCGCGTCGCGGGCGGCGACGTCCGCCGACTTGAACGTGTAGACGGCGCCCGTGGTGCGGTCGACGGCGTCCGTCGCGTCGATCTGGATCTCGTAGCCGTTGTTGACCGCCGACCACGGGTCGGTCGACGGCGGGAATCCGATGAAGACACCCGAGTTGTCGTCACCGGCGAGCTTCCAGTCCAGCTTCAGCGAGTAGTTGGTGAACTGCTTCGCGCTGTACCAGAGCATGCCCAAGCCACCGACCGTGGTCAGCGTGGCGTCGGAGTTGGTGAAGCTGCCCGGACCGGCCTGCGACCAGCCGGCCGTCGAGCCGTTGTAGAGCGGCGTGTAACCCGTCTCCGGACGGCAGTCGGCGTTGGACGCCTTGGCCGCGTACCGGATGCCGCCGAGCAGGTGGGCCCGGAAGGCCGGATCCGCGTACGACTCCTGGGTGTGGCCGCCGCCGGTGTAGAAGGAGCGCCCGCCCTCGTACGTCTTGCACCAGGTGTGCGGGTGGTCGGCGCCCATGCCACCACCGGAGTACGAGCTCTCGTCCAGTGTGGCCAGGACGTGGGCCGTGGACCGGGCGTTCGTGCGGTAGTTGTACCACTCGTCCGTACGGTTCCAGCGCTGCGGCAGGTGTGCGGTCGCAGCGTGGGCGCGGTCCTCGGTCACCACCGTGGCCGGCTGGATCGCCGGGTGCGACGCGAAGTAGGCGCCGACCAGATTGCCGTAGAAGGGCCAGTCGTACTCGGTGTCGGCGGCCGCGTGGACACCCACGTAACCGCCGCCGTTGCGGATGTAGCCCTCGAACGCCGTCTGCTGCGTGTTGTCGAGCACGTCGCCGGTCGTGTTGAGGAACACGACGGCTTCGTACTTCGCCAGCCCGGCCGTGGTGAAGGCGGCCGGGTCCTCGGTCGCGGTGACCGTGAAGCTGTTGGCCGCGCCCAGGTCACGGATGGCCTGGGTGCCGACCGCGATCGCGTCGTGCCGGAAACCGGCCGTGCGGGAGAAGACCAGCACGTCGTACGGGTCGTCGGCCACCACGGCCGGAGCCGGCAGCAGCATCAGGGCGGCTAGTACTTGGCCGATCATGGCAGCACCCACTTCTGGTTGGCCGCGCCGGCGATGCAGTCCCAGATGTGGATCTGCTGACCGTTGGCGGAACTGTTCTGACTGACGTCGAGACACTTGCTCGACTGCGGGTTGCGCAGGGTCCCGTCGGCGTTGGCGGCCCAGTTCTGGGCGGCACTGCCGTTGCAGGTGTAGAGCTGCGCCTTGGTGCCGTTGACGGTGGCGCCACCGGCCACGTCCAGGCACTTGCCGAGCGCCTTGACCGTGCTGTTCGCGGTGACCGTCCAGGTCTGCGAGGTGGTGCTGTTGCAGGTGTAGAGCTGGATCTTCGTGCCGTCCGCGGTCGCGCCGGCGGCCACGTCGAGGCACTTGCTCGCCAGACCGACGATCGGGCCGGTGCCGGCCGTGGCGGTGCCGGTGTTCAGCGTGAACGCGTCCAGATCGAACAGCGCGCCGCTGCCGGTGGCACCCGAGAACGTCAGGTACAGCTGGCCGGTGCTCGCCGGAGCGCCGGTGACCGTACCGGTGACGTTGGCGAAGGTCTCCCAGCCGCCGGTGACCGGGACCGTGGCCGAGCCGAGGACCGTGCCGGTCGGGGAACCCATCCGGACCTGCAACGTGCCGCCGGCGCCGCCGGAGGAGACCCGTGCGGTGAACGACGTGACGTTGCTCAGCCGGTACGGCTCGAACGCGATCCAGTCGCCGTTGTCGATGTTGCCGACCGTCCGGCCACCCTCGGCCGTCGTCTTGCTGATCGGGTCGACACCGGACGAGGTCTTGTAGTGCTCGGCCTGCCGGCGCCGCGGCTGCAGCGTGTGCTGCGTGTGAGTGGTCAGGCCACCCGCGTCGGTGTACTCGGCGTCGAAGACCGCGAAGATGTTCGCCGCCGAGTCGTGCTCACCGTCGACCGGGATGGTGATCGAGCCGGTGCAGCCGTTCTTCGAGGTGATCTGGTGCCCGTGGCTGTCGTGACCCAGGACGTAGGTCATCTTGACGTCGGCACAGTTGATCGAGCTGTCCTCGGGGTCGGTCACGGTGATCGAGAAGGGCACCGTGTCGCCGTACGAGAAGAGCGAGCCGTTGAACGGGCTGTTGATCGTCACCGTGGGCGCGGTGTTGCCGACCGTGATGGTGACGTTCGCGGTGCCCTTGAGACCCGCGGGGTCCGTGACCGTCAGCGTCGCGTTGTAGGTCCCGTTCGCGGTGTACGTCTTGGTCGGGTTGGCCGCCGTCGACGTGGTGCCGTCACCGAAAGCCCACGAGTAGCTCAGCGCGCCACCCTCGGGATCGGACGAGCCGGCCGACGAGAACGCGACCGCCAGCGGGGCCTGACCGTTCGTCTTGTTCGAGCTCGCCACCGCGGTCGGCGCCCGGTTCGAGCCGGCCAGGTAGTCGAAGCGGTACAGCGCCGAATTGACGTCGCCGTTGAAGTAACCGGTGCCGTAGTCGAGGACGTAGAGCGAGCCCTCCGGCCCGAACGCCATGTCCATGACCTGCTTGCCGACCCACGGGAAGGTCGAGATCTCGCCGACCGCGCCGTTCGTGCCGACCTTGATCGGCTTGATCCAGCCCCGTCCCAGCTCACCGGCGAAGAAGTTGCCGTCCAGGGCCGCGGGGAACTTGGTGGGGGAGTTCAGGTTCGCGTCGAAGTTGTAGACCGGGCCGCCCATGGGTGACTCGGAGCCGCCGCCGAACTCGGGCGGGGTGCCGGCGTCTCCGGCGTACCGGATCCAGGCCGGACGGGCCGGCGGGAGCTTGGTCTGACCGGTGTTGCGGAACGAGTTGTTCGTCGGCCCGCCGGCGCAGTCGTACTTGGGTCCGGTCGAGTTCGAGGCGAAGTTCCACTCGTTGTACGTCTCGGTGCTGGTGTTGTTGCCGGTGCAGTACGGCCAGCCGTAGTTGCCCGGGCTGGTGATGCGGTTGAACTCGACCTGCCCGCTGGGACCGCGGTTCTGGTCGGTGGAGCCCGCATCCGGGCCGTAGTCGCCGAGGTAGACGACACCGGTCTTCTTGTCGACGCTCATCCGGAACGGGTTCCGGAAGCCCATGGCATAGATCTCGGGACGGGTGTTCGCCGTACCGGCCGGGAAGAGGTTGCCGGACGGGACCGAGTAGGTCCCGTTGGCGTTCACCTTGATCCGCAGCACCTTGCCGCGCAGGTCGTTGGTGTTACCGGCGCTGCGCTGGGCGTCGTACCCGGGGTTGCGGTCGGTGCGCTCGTCGATCGGCGAGTACCCCGCGGAGTCGAACGGGTTGCTGTCGTCGCCGGTGGAGAGGTAGAGGTTGCCGGCCGCGTCGAAGTCGATGTCGCCGCCGACGTGGCAGCACAGGCCACGGGTCGCGGGCACGTCCAGGACATCGACCTTGCTGCCGGTGTTGAGCGTGAAGTCGGCGTTCAGGGTGTACCGCGAGAGGCGGTTGACGCCGTTCCAGGCAGAGAAGTCCGAGCCGCTCGCGGGCGCGTCACCGGCCGGCGTGCTCAACGGCGGCGCGTAGTAGAGGTAGATCTGCCGGTTGGTGGCGAAGCCGGGGTCGACACCGACACCCTGCAGCCCCTCTTCGTCATGGTTGTAGACCGCCAGCGTGCCGATCAGCGTGGTCGTACCGCTCTTGTCGGTACGCCGCAGCGTGCCGTTGCGGGCGGTGTGCAGCACCGACGAGTCCGGCAGCACCGCGAGCGCCATCGGCTCACCGACCTCGGCCACACCCTTGGCCAGCGTGACCTGCTGGTAGTCGGCGGGGTTGATGACAATGGCCTGCGCGGGTGCGGCGGTCGCGACCAGGCTCGCCGCCACCAGCAGCGATGCTCCCGCAAAATATCGAAGTCTGGGCATGCTTCGATGTCTCAAGGACATAAGGGTCCAGTCCCTTTCCTGACGTAGGGGAGTTGCCAGGTGTGGGGCTACCTTGCGCCGATACGCCGAGCCCTGGCCAAGCGCCGAGCCCCTGGGGACGAGCACGCCGCTTGTTACTAACGTGTAACAGTGAGCAAACGTTAGTAACAACCAACGCAACTGTCCATACTTTCGTCCGTCCTACTCGGACTTTTGTCCATCGCGCAAAAAGCCCACCACCAACCCCACACAATCCGACCACCTCCCCCCACGCCAAGCCCACAGAAGCCCGCCGCCCAGACCTGCCCACCCGCGCAAGCGCACCCCAACTCGCCGCCCGAGCCCGCCGCCCCGCCGCCGCCCGCCGCCGAAGCCGCCGCCCGCCGCCGAAGCCGCCGCCCGCCGCCGAAGCCGCCGCCCGCCGCTGCTGTCGCTGCCTGACCGCTCGGCGCAGCCGACGCCTACGGTGCTCACGCCGCTGTCGCTGCCTCGCCGCTCAGCGCAGCCGACGCCCACGGTGCTCACCGCCGCGGCCACAGCCCTAGGTTCTGTCCCGCGGATCATGTCCGTCGGAAACCGCGCGTAGCCAGTCCAGTAGTTCGATCAGGTCGAGGGTGGCTTGGTGGTTGATGCCGAGTTTGTCGAACCTGGTGGCCGGCCCGCGCCAGTGTTTGCGCCGGTTGAAGCCGCGTTCGACCTGGTTGCGGCGGCGGTAGTCGACGGAGTCGAAGGCGGGCGGGCGCCCGCCTCGGCGGCCGCGGCGTTTCCGGTCGGCGATCTGGTCGTCGGGTCCGGGGATCGTCGCGCGAATCCGCTTGCCGCGCAGGGCTTCGCGATTCGCTCGTGACGAGTACGCCTTGTCACCGGTCACGGACGTCCGCCGGACACGAGGCCGCCCGAGCCCGCCAGGCCGGGCGACGCGGACCTGTTCGAGCCGCCGCCCGCTGCCCGCTGCTAGCTGTCCGCTGCCGCTGCTACCTGCCCGCTGCTCGCCGCCCGCTGCCCGCTGCCCGCCGCCCGCTGCCCGCCGCTAAGACTGCCGCCGCCATCACCAAGGCTTCGGCCCACAACCGCAACCGGCGCGGTGCGTCGCCTGACCCCCACCCACCCCGGCCTGCCAGACCAAATCCCCAAGCCCGCCCACCGCGCGGAAGCCAAACCACCACCCGCAAGGAGACAACCCACCCCAACCACGCACCCAGCAGCGAGCAACCAAAGATCCAGCCGCAAGGGACAACCATGCAAGGTTGGGGGCCGGGGGTGACCAAGAACGGCATAAAAACGCCCCACAGCCGTCTTGGTCACCCCCGGCCCCCAACCGTCAACCAGGACCAAACCGGCCGATCAACCGCACCCTCACCGAAAACCTCGCCGTAGTCGAAACGCAGGCTTTCGGCAAACCGCTCAAGGCCGGCGACACGGAACGCCGGTAACCGCGGTCAGCGCATGGAAGTGACCCCGCCGCCGCGGTCCCGGAAGTGCGGTCTAGGAGGCGTAGTGGAGGATCACGTTGTGCACGTGGTGGGTCTTCTCCGAGCCCCGGAACTCCACCTCGTAGGTATGCGTACCCACAGTGATCGCAATCGTGCCGGTCGAGAAGAACTGACCGGCCCAGCTCTTGTTGCTGACCACGCTGACACTGCTGACCTTGGCATACGGAATGCTCGTGATCGCGACACGCTTACCCGCGAAGGACTTGTCCTGGATGATCACTCGGCGGGTGGTCAGGCCGATGAATCCGGTGCCGGCGCCGACGGCGTCGTACACCGCGATGATGGTCTCGCCCTCGAGCAGGCCGCTCTCGATCTGCTGGAGCTGGCCTTTGCTGTCGTAAACCGGAGCCGTCATGGTCGACAGGCTACTGGGGGCCCACCACTGTGCGGTACGCATCTTCGATCCGGGCCGCCAGGGTGACCTCACCGTCGGTGATGGCCTGACCGTCGGAGGCGCCCAGCAGGATCTGGGTGTGACCGTCCATGCGCCGGATGCTGGGACGGAGGCGCAGCGTGTCGGCCGCCACCTTGATCCGCTCCGTCAATGCGGCATGCTGACTGTCGTCGCATGCGAGCACACGCTTGAGCTGGATCCCGTCCTGGGTCCAGCCGCCGAGAACCGCCAGGGCGTCGCTGAGATAGTCAGGGCGGGTACCGCGGATTTTCCTGCCTCGCATGCTGCACCTCCCTGGCGTCGTTGCCGGCTTGTGGCCAAACTGTCGCCGTGTCGTCATGGTCGGTGCCCACAGTCTTGTCTTCCGCGTCAACTATGTCCACGCCCACATATCCGTGTTCTCGTGACGATCGGGACGTCTCGTTCAACCTGATCGGTTAAGTTTTGTGGCACGCTCTTGGCTCATGCCCCATGAACACCACGTCAACGGCCGTCCGTCACCGAGAGTGATTGTCGCGGCAGTGATCGTGACCGATGGCCGGGTGCTCGCGTGTGAGCGCTCGTCGCCGCCGGAGGTGGCGGGGCGCTGGGAGTTCCCGGGCGGCAAGGTGGAGCCGGGGGAGACCGACGCTCAGGCGCTGGCCCGGGAGTGCGCCGAGGAGCTCGGCGTCCGCGTGGAGGTGGGCGACCGGGTGGGCCCGGACGTGCCTTTGGCGCACGGCCGCGCCGTCCTGCGCGTCTTTGTGGTGACGCTGCTGAACGGCGACGAGCCGCGCGCCCTCGAGCACGCGTCGATGCGGTGGCTCACCGCCGGCGAGCTGGACACCGTCCCGTGGCTGCCGGCGGACAAGCCGATTGTGGCGGAGCTTCCCGCCTTGCTCGCTCCCTCAGGATCCGAAGGTGCGCCGTAGCTCCCGCTTGAGGACCTTGAAGCTCGGTCCCATCGGCAGCGCGTCGACAAAACGGACCTGCCGGGGGTACTTGTGCCGTCCGAGCTGCTCTTTCGACCACTCGATGAGCTCGTCCTCGGTGATGCCGGCGGGGTCGGCCACCACCACCGCACAGATCTCCTCGCCAAAGACTTCGTCGGGCACGCCGATCACGGCGACCTGCACCACGGACGGGTGCCGGGCCAGGACTTCCTCGACCTCCCGCGGGTAGACGTTGAAGCCGCCCCGGATGACCAGGTCCTTCTTGCGGTCGACGATCGTGATGAAACCCTCGGCGTCCTTGGTGCCCAGGTCACCGCTGCGGAACCAGCCGTCGACCACCGCCTGCGCGGTCTCCTCGGGCCTGTTCAGGTAGCCCGCGAAGACGTTGTGGCCCCGGATGACGATCTCACCGAGCTCCCCGGCCGGCAGCAGCTCGATGCGGTCGTCGATCTCGGCCCGGGCGATCTCCACCTCGACACCCCAGATCGGGTGGCCGATCGTGCCTGCGCGCGTACCGAAGGCGGGTTGGTTGGTGGTCGCGGTGGGGGAGGTCTCGGAGAGGCCGTAACCCTCGAAGACCGTGGAGTGGAAGGTCTCGCTGAAGCGCTCGAGAACGGCGACGGGCAGTGAAGCTCCGCCCGAGACGCAGATGCGCAGCTCGGGCAGTTTGTCGGCCTTGGCGGCGGCTTCGAGCAGGCCGATGTACATAGTCGGCACGCCGTGGAAGACGGTGACGTGCTCGCGGACCATCAGCTCGATCGCGGCCTCGCCGGTGAAACGCGCGAGCAGGACCAGTGTGCCGCCGAGCCGGAAGGTGCCGTTCATGCCGACGGTCTGCCCGAAGGTGTGGAACAGCGGCAGACAACCCATGACCACGTCGCTCGAGTTGACCTCGTTGGCGTCGAAGACGTTCACCGTCGCGTTCATGACCAGGTTGAGGTGGGTGAGCAGGGCGCCCTTGGGCTCACCGGTGGTGCCACTGGTGTAGAAGATCACCGCGACGTCCTCGGCCTCGCGGCTCACGTACGTCGGCAGCGGTGGCACCCCGGCCGCAGCCTCCTCGAGCCGGGGCGGAGCGTCGGGAATGCCGGGCGGCATCGGGCCGACACTCGCCACCTTCACACCCGCGAGCTTTGCCGCCGCGGCCGCCGTCTTCAGCTGGCTCGAGTGCGCGACCAGCAGATCGGTGCGGCTGTCCCGCAGCACGTACGCCATCTCCTCGGCCGTGAGCAGCAGATGGACGGGGACGAGCTGCGCGCCCACGGCGAGCGCGCCGTAGTAGGCCCGGGGGAAATCGGCGAGGTTCGGGATGAGGATCGCCACGGTGTCGCCGGGGCCGACGCCGAGTTCACGCAGGCCGGCGGCGTAGGACCGGGACTGCTCCCAGAGCTCGTGGTAGGTGATCCGGGCGGCGCCGTCGACCACCGCGACCTTGTCCGGGTACCGACGGGCACCCTCGGCGAGCACCGCCGCCAGCGACAACATGGTCATGCCAGGTGCCCTCCGATCTTGGTGAAGCCCCGAAGCAGATCCCGGGAGATGATGAGGCGCTGCATCTCGTCGGTGCCCTCGTAGATGCGCATCAGGCGGACCTGGCGGTACCAGCGCTCGATCGGCAGCTCACGGGTGTAACCCATGCCGCCGTGGATCTGCATGACCCGGTCGACCACGTTGTTGACCATGTTGGCGCCGTAGAGCTTTGCCATGGAGGACGCGTGGCGCGGGTCGGCGCCCTGGTCCACGGTCCACGCCGCCTTCAGGATGAGCCAGCGGGCCGCCTCCAGCTCCACCTCGGAGTCGGCGATCATCCACTGGATGGCCTGGTTGGTGCCGATCCTGGCGCCGAAGGTCTCGCGGGTGTTCGCGTACTCGATGGCCATGCCGAGCGCGCGCTCCGCGATGCCGAGAGCGTTGGACGGGATGAGGTAGCGGCCCTTGCCGATCCACTTCATGCCCAGCTCGAAGCCCTGGCCGATCTCGCCGAGGATGTTGCGGGCCGGGACCCGGACGTTGTCGAAGATCAGTGCGGCCGGTCCGCCCTCGCCCATGGTCTGGATGAACTCGGAGCGCCAGCCCATCTCCCGGTCGACCAGGAACGCGGTCGTCCCGCCGCCACGGACACCTTTCTCCTTGTCGGTGACGGCGACGACGATCACGAAGTCGGCCTCGTTGCCGTTCGTGATGAACGTCTTCTCACCGTTGAGGATCCAGTCGTCGCCGTCCTGACGGGCGCTGAGCTTGATGTTCGCCGCGTCGGACCCGGCGCCGGGCTCGGTGATGGCGAAGCAGGAGATCCGGTCGCCCTCGATCGTGGGCACCAGATATTCGGCTTTTTGCGCGTCGTTGGCGTAATACAGGATGTTGTCGGCCTCGCCACCGAACTTGAACTGCACGAAGGTGCGGCCGACCTCGGTCCAGATCAGCGACTGGAGGACCGCCGGGAGGTCCATGCCGCCGTACTGCTCGGGTGTCGACAGGCCCCAGAAGCCGAACTTCTTCGCCTTGAGCTGCAACTCGCGCAGCTCGCTGCGCTCGAGACCGGGCTGATGGGCCCGCTCGCGCCGCAGCGCCTCCTGCTCCAGAGGCATGACCTCGCGGGTGATGAATGTCCGGGCGGTCTCACGAACCGCCCTCTCCTCGTCGCTGAGTGAAAAGTCCACGTGCTAAAACTAGCGGTGTAAGTTTTGCGCCGTCCAGAGTTTCAGGAGCGTTAAATGGCCCGGCCCCGGCACACGCTGCTCAGCCGCGAGCGGATCGTCGACGCGGCCGCCGCCCTGGTCGACGCCGAAGGCCTCGACGCCGTCTCGGTCCGCCGGCTCGCCACCGAGCTGGGTGTTGCCGGCCCGTCGCTCTACAACCACTTCGCGACCAAAGCCGAGATCCTGGACGCGGTCGCCGACGCCGTGGTCGCCCAGGTCGACGTCTCCTACTTCGGCACCCACGACTGGTCCGAAGCGCTGCGGCTGTGGGCGCACTCGTACCACGCGGTGCTGTCCGCGCACCCCAACATCGTTCCCGTCCTCGCCCACGGCCCCGGCCGCCGGCCCGCCGCGCTGGCCATGGCCGACACCGTCTACGGCGGGCTGATCGCGGCCGGCTGGCCACCCGCCCGGGCCACCCACATCGGCGCCCTGATGCGCTATCTCGTGACGGGCGCTGCCCTCGGCTCTTTCGCCCTAGGCTTCGACGAGGACCCCGGGCTCTACGCCGAGCGCTACCCGCACCTGCGCGACGCCCACCTCCTGGCCGAGCACCGGCGCAGCGTCGACGAAGGGGCGTTTGCACTCGGCCTGGAAACCGTTCTTGCCGGCCTCGAGGTGAAAAAGGCCGGTCTGGATCAGCTGAAAGGGAGCCTGACATGAGCCTCTCCCGCGACAAGATCTACATCGACGGGGCCTGGGTGCCGCCGTCGTCCGCGGAGACGATCCCGGTCGAGAACCCGGCCACCGAGGAGATCCTCGGCCACGTGCCCGCCGGGAACGCCGCGGACGTCGACCGGGCCGTCGCCGCCGCCCGCGCCGCGTTCCCCGGCTGGGCGCAGACCTCGATGGCCGAGCGTGGTGCGGTGCTGGGCAAGCTCCACGAGTCCCTCACGGCCCGCGCGGGCGACATCGCCCGGACCGTCGGGCTCGAGCTGGGCACACCCCTCAAGGTCGCCAAGATGGTCCAGGCAGGTCTCCCGCTCACGGTTCTCCGTGCGTACGCCGACCTGGCCGCCGAACCCGTACGCGAGGAGACGATCGGCAATTCGCTGGTCGTCCACGAGCCGGTCGGTGTGGTCGGGGCGATCACCCCGTGGAACTACCCGCTGCACCAGGTTGTCGCGAAGGTGGCCGCCGCGCTGGCCGCGGGCTGCACGGTGGTGCTCAAGCCGAGCGAGTTGACGCCGCTGGTCGCGTACCTGCTGCTCGACGCCGCCGACGAGGCCGGGCTGCCTCCCGGCGTCCTCAACCTGGTGCCCGGCACCGGCCAGGTCGTCGGTGCGGCGATCGCCGGCCATCCCGGCGTCGACATGGTGTCCTTCACCGGCTCCACCGCGACCGGCCGGGCGATCACCCATGCCGCCGCCGACCGGATCGCGCGGGTGGCACTCGAGCTCGGCGGCAAGTCCGCCAACGTCATTCTCGAGGACGCCGACGTGACCAGGGCCGTCAAGGTCGGCGTCGGCAACGCCTTCCTCAACTCCGGCCAGACCTGTACGGCGTGGACACGCATGCTGGTCCATCGCAGCCACTACGCCGAAGCCGTGGAGCTCGCCGCCGCTGCGGCCGCGGCGTACACGACCGGTGACCCGTTCGACGAGGGCACGCGGCTCGGCCCGCTGGTCTCCGCCGCGCAGCGCGATCGCGTCCGCGGCTTCATCACCCGCGCCGACGCCCGCCAGGTCGCCGGCGACGCGGGTGTGCCCGACCGCGGCTACTTCGTCGCCCCGACCGTCTTCGCGGACGTCGACCCGGCCAGTGAGCTCGCCCAGGAAGAGATCTTCGGCCCGGTGCTGTCGATCATCCCGTTCGACAGCGACGACCACGCCGTCGAGATCGCCAACAATTCCCGGTACGGCCTCGCCGGCGGCGTCTGGGGCTCCGACGATCGGGCGCTGGCCGTGGCCCGTCGCCTGCGGACGGGTGCGGTCGACGTCAACGGCGGCGCGTTCAACCCGGCCGCGCCGTTCGGCGGTTACAAGCAGTCCGGCATCGGCCGCGAGCTGGGCCCGTACGGCCTGGCCGAATTCCAGCAGACGAAGGCGATCCAGCGGTGAGCGCATACATTCAGGGCCTGGTCGTCCGCGACAACGGCGCCGCACCCGCGGTCGAGGAGTTGCGCCTCCCCGAGGTCGGCCCCGGCCAGGTCCGCATCCGCATCAGGGCCGCCGGCGTCTGCCACTCGGACCTCTCCATGGTCAACGGCACCCTCAAACCGCCTCACCCCCTGGTGCTCGGCCATGAAGCCGCCGGCGAGGTCGTCGAGGCCGGCGCCGGCGTCACCCGGGTCCAGGCCGGTACGCACGTGGCCCTGAACTGGTCCCCGCCCTGCCGCCAGTGCTGGTTCTGCACCCACGGCGAACCTTGGCTGTGCTCCACGGCGAACGTCGCGGCCCTGGAGAACGGCATCACCCTCGACGGGGCACCGGTGCACGTGACCCTCGGCCTGGGGGCGTTCGCCGAGCAGGTGGTGGTGCCGGAGAAGGCTGTCATACCCGTACCGGATGAACTGGCCTGGGAAAGTGCCGCCCTGCTCGGGTGCGCCGTCCTCACCGGGACCGGCGCGGTCCGCAACACCGCCGAGGTGCAGCCGGGATCGTCGGTTGTGGTCATCGGCCTCGGCGGCGTCGGCCTGTCCGTGGTCGCCGCAGCCCGCGCGGCCGGCGCGGCGTCGGTCATCGCCGTGGACGTCTCCGAGGCCAAGAAGGCCCTGGCCGAAGCGGCGGGGGCCACCGACTTCGTGGTCTCGTCGGACAACCTGTCGAAGGACATCCGCGCGCTGACATCGCGGCTCGGCGCCGACCACGCCTTCGAATGTGTCGGCCGGGCCGCCACCATCCGCGCCGCCTGGCGCGCCACCCGCCGCGGCGGCCAGGTGACGGTCGTCGGCATGGGCCGGGCCGACGACATGGTCGAGCTGAGCGCCCTGGACATCTTCACCAGCGCGCGCACCCTGCGGGCCTCGGTCTACGGTTCCTCGGACCCGGACGTCGAGGTGCCGGCACTGGCCCAGGACGTCCTGTCGGGCGCTCTCAAACTCGACCACCTCATCACCGACCGCATCACCCTCGCCGAGGTTCCGGCGGCCTTCGAGCGCATGACCCGCGGCGAGGGAGCCCGTTCCGTCGTGACTTTCTGACCGTCGCCCCGCGTATTCCGCAAAGCCTGTCCCTGTAACAAGGGACAGGCTTTGTTGCGTTGTCCCCGATAGCGTTTCCGCACGACGACATCCGTCGCATCCGCGAAAATGGCAGGGGGTTGGTTCCGGCGTGCGCAAATTGCAGCGGGACGAGACGTACCGTGACCTTCTCCGGCTCGATGAACTGCTGGACAGCACCTTGGTGCGCGACGGCGGACCGGACCGGATGCTGTTTCTCGTCACCCACCAGATCTGTGAGATGTGGTTCGCGCTGATCCTCGGCCACCTCGACGAGGCGCGGTCCGCGATCCTGGCCGGCGACCCCGGAACGGCCACCGCGCGGATCGGCCGGCTGCCGGCGATCATGCAGGTGCTGAGCGCGCAGTTCGACGTGCTGGCCACACTGACACCCGCCGCCTTCGAGCGGATCCGGGCCGACCTGGGCAGCGCCAGCGGCATCCAGTCGTCGCAATGGCGCGAGATCGAGTTCGCTTGTGGACTGCGCGAGACGCGCTACCTGACCGTGCCCGGCTTCACCGAGCAGGAGACCGCCCGGCTGGTACGCCGGATGGACGAGATCTCCGTGGCCGACGCGTACGCCCAGCTGGCGAAGCAGCGGCGTGATGCGCCGGATCCCGGTGCCATGGTCGCCGTCGAGCAGTTGCGGGCCGCGATGCTCGACTTCGACGAAGCCGTGGTGGCGTGGCGGGCCCGGCACGCGAGCCTCGCCGAGCGGTTCCTGGGCGGGCGGCCCGGCACGGCCGGCTCGGAGGGCTCCTCCTACCTGTGGCGGATGACGGCACGCCGGTTGTTCCCGGACGCCTGGCCGGGCGCGAACGGCGGCACCGATGCGTGACGATCTCTGGGCCACCCCGATCACCGCGATGGTGCCGTGTTACGACGAGGAACTCTGCATCGAGCGGGCGTACCGCGAGATCAGCGCCGTGATGGCGGGCTTCGCCGAGTACGAGATCCTGTTCGTCGACGACGGCAGCAAGGACGGGACGCTCGACCTCATCAAGTCGTTCGCGGCGACCGACAGCCGGGTCCGCTACCTGGCGTTCGCCCGCAACTTCGGCCTGGAGGCCGCGTTCTCGGCCGGTTTCAAGTACGCCAGTTACCGCTGGACCGTGCAGCTGGACGCGGACCTGCAGTCGCCGCCGACCGAGATCCCGAAGCTGGTCGAGAAGGCACTCGAGGGTTACGACATCGTCTTCGGCGTCCGGGTCGACCGGCAGGACCCGGTGCTGCGCCGCTGGGGCTCGTCCGGGCTGGCGTTCGTCGCGCGCCGGCTGCTGGCGATCAGCCTGCCGATGCACGCCTCGGTGTTCCGGGTGTCCCGGACCTCGGTCGCGCGACGGATCGTCCTGGCCGGACTGCGGACCCCGTACTTCATCGCGACCGCGCCGCTGATCGGCGCGCGCTGTGCCGTGGTGCCGACCGAGCACTCCGCCCGGGTCGGCGGGACCGCCAAATGGAGCCTCACCAAGCTGGTCAGCCACGCGATGGACCTCTTTGTCGGCTTCTCCGTACGCCCGCTGGCGGCCGTGCAGCTGACGTCGGCGTTCTGCGTGCTGTTCACCGGTGTGGTCCTCGCGCTGCTGGCGCTCGGCCGGATCGGCTCGGCCGGCACGACCGCGGCGGTGCTGGTGGTCAACGCTGCGGCGTTCCTGGGCCTGGGAGTGCTGACGCGATACCTGATCCCGTCGATCCGGGTCCGCGGCGAGCTGCCGTCCTATCTGATCCGCGAAGGCAATCTGCCGATCGACGCCGTGGACGACCTCTACGCGCACGACGAGGCACCCGTGACCCAGCACAGCGAAAGGACCGCCCTGTGACCCAGCAGTCCATCATCATCCTCGGCGCGGGGGAGGATCAGCTTCCCGCATACCTCACCGCCCGCCGGCTCGGGTACCGGGTGATCGGTGTCGACCGGAACCCCGGTGCGCTCGCGGCGTACGCCGCTGACGAGTTCCTCTGCCTGACCTCGCGGGACCCGGCGGCGATCGCCGAGCGGCTGGGCGCGATCGACGTCGCGGCGGTGCTCTCGCCGGCCAGTGACGCGGCACAGGCCTCGGTGGCGGCGCTGAGCGCGCACTACGGCACGGCGTTCCGGCCGGCGCCGCTCGCCGTGCGGGCTTCCGAGGACAAGGCGTTCTTCCACGAGGTCGTTACGAAGCTCGGCTTCCCCACCTACCGGCACGGGCGTGGCCCGTCCGGTCTGCGCCTGCCGGTGGTGGTCAAGCCGACGGACTCCTCCGGCAGCAAGGGCCTGACCTGCGTGCGGTCGGCCGGCGACCTGGACGCCGCCCTGGCTCTGGCCCGGCGCCACTCGTTCACCGGCGAGGTGATCGTCGAGGAGCGTGTCGAGGGCCGGCACTACTCCGCGGAGTGCTTCGCGCAGAACGGCAGTCCCGTGTTCGTCGCCGTCACCGAGCGGGTCATGACGCCGGAGCCCGAGATGATCACGGTCTCGCACGTGCTGCCGGCCGAGCTCGGCGAGGACGTCCGCGACCGGCTCGACGAGATGCTCGCCGCCCTCTTCGCCGAGCTGGGTCACCGTAGCGGTCCGATCAACGTGGACTTCGTGCTCGATGCCGAGCAGCGCATCCACTTCATCGAGATGGGCGCCCGGCTGGGTGGCAACGGCATGCCGATGCTGGTGCGGCACGCGTTCGGGCTGGACACCGTGGAGGCGGCGATCCGGCTGGCCCTCGGTGAATCGCTGGATCTGAGCACCGGCCGCCAGCAGCGCTACGCGATGCTGCACATCCTCACCGCCGCGACCGACGGGACCCTGACCGCGATCGACGGGGTGGAAGAGACCCGTGAGCTGCCCGTCCTGGCGGAGCTGCGGCTCTTCAAGAACGTCGGCGATCCGGTCCGGCGCTACACCCAGGCGGCGCACAAGCTCGGCTATCTCGTCCTGACGGCGGATCACCGCGAGGACATCCGGCGAGGTCTGGACACTGCCCTCGCCACCCTGCACTTCCGGATCGCCGCGAAGGCGCCCCGTCAGCACTCGGAAAACTTGGAGATGGCCGTATGAGCACCCTGCTGCGCCGCAATATCGGCTTTCTGATCTGTCTGGCGGCGGCCGCCGTGTGCGCCGGAATCATCTGGTTCGCACTGCCGCACGATCGTGAAGTGAAATCGCTCGGCATCTTCCTCTTCAAATTGGTGCCGTTCATTTTTGCCGCCGAGGCGCTGGCCCGGCTGGACGTCGCATTCTTTCAGCGCATCAAAGCTGTCCGGGTGCTGGTCCCGGTGGCTTTCATGGTCTATTTCCTGTACTTCGTGCCGAAGATTTTCTTCTACGCGGAGGACCACCCGAATCTCTATTACCACATCCTGACGCTCACCCCGATGATCATCCTGTCGTTCGTGCTGGCGTTCCGGCTCGGCGGCGGTGACGCGGGCACCAGCCGGCGGCTCTCCTACGCGCTGCTCCTGATCATGCTCTCCGGCGCCGAGGACCTGGCCTACCTGACGGTCAACACCTTCGCCCCGCCGTACGACAAGATCCCCGCGGTCTGGGACTGGGCCTCGCACATGACCGTGTTCCTGGGCCACCCGGCCAGCAAGTACGAGGCCTTCGCTTTCATCGCCGTGCACCTGGTGCTCGCCGCACTGGCGCTGTTCGCCCCGGCCGCCTGGTTCGCCAAGCTGAACCCGTGGCGCCGTAACACCGGCACCGCAACGGCCGAGGCCGGCACCGTCGAGCGCGAACCGGCCCAGGTCTGACCATGTTCCTGCGCGAAGCCCTGTACGTGCCGGTGACCCTGATCCGCCAGTACGCCCCGGCCGGGACCCTCGAACGCCGCAAACTGCGCTGGATCAACGAGATGCTGGCGTTCGCCGCGGAGCGTGTCCCCTTCTACCGCGACTACGACCTCTACTCGCGGCACCCGTTGCAAGATCTCAGCGAGCTCACCACCCTGCCGGTTCTGCGCAAGGAGACGCTGCGGAACCGGCCGCAGGAGGACTTCCTCGCCGAGGGCACCGATCGCAGCGGGTGGCGGGACTTCCAGACCTCGGGCAGCACCGGGCGGCGTGTGCTCGTACGCCACGACGGCCGCAGCCACGACTACCACCTGGCGGCCTGCTTCCGGCGGTTCCTGGCCACCGGCCGCTACCTGCCCACCTATCGCCTCAGCCACCTGCGGCCGTACGAGGGCCCGCCACGGTTCTTCGAGAAGTTCAAGCTGTTCCGCCGGCACACCGTGCTGACCCGCCGGCCGATGGACGAGATCAAGGCCGAGCTGCTCGGCAACCGGCCGCAGGTGCTGATCGGCTGGCCGGTGCACCTGCGGGAGCTGCTCCGGTCGCTCAGTGCCGGCGAGCTGGCCCAGCTCCGCCGGACGCTGAAGCTCGTCTTCACCGAGTCGGAACTGCTGACGCCGCAGCTCCGGGCGCAGTTCACCGAGAGCTTCGGCGTACCGGTCTTCGACGAGTACTCGGCGTTCGAGGTGCTGAACGTCTACTTCGAGTGTTCGCGGGGCGGCCGGCACATCTCCGAGGACCGGGTGCACGTCGAGGTCGTGGACGACGACGGCCGCCCACTGCCGGAGGGCGCCGAGGGGCGGCTGCTCGTCACCGCGTACATGGAGCGGGCCATGCCACTGGTGCGCTACGCCATCGGGGACATCGGCCGGATCAACCCGGATCGGTGCCCGTGCGGGCGGACGTTCCGGACGCTGGAGCTCACCCGGGGCCGGGCCGACGACGTGGTCGTGCTCGCCGACGGGCGGAAGCTCTACGCGGACACCTTCATGTGGATCTCGGCCTGGCATCCGGGCGTCGCCGAGTGTTTTGTGCACCAGGACGCCGCCGGGCGGGTACGGATGAGCGTGGTTCTCGACCCGGAGGCCGACCCGGAACCGGTGCTCGACGCCGTCCGCGCGGAGTTGTTCGTGCTGGCGAACGGCCCGTTCGAGCTGGAGCTGGTGATCGCGGAGGCCTTGCCGGTCTCCGCGGGCGGCAAGGGCAAACTCGTGGCCTCGGAGTACCTGGCCGGTGTCTGAGAACGCGACCGTGCTGCTGCCGCCCCGTGCGGAGCTCCGGCGGATGGTGCCGTTGTTCGCCGGCCGGGGCACGTACCGGCTGGTGATCGCGGTCAGCAACGTCGTGCTCGCGACCGCCTGGGGGCCGGCCAGGTTCGCCGGTTACGCCGCGGCCATGGGCGCGTTCACGGTCCTTTCGTTCCTCACCGCGCTGGGCGTGGAGAAGAGCGCGCTCAAGCTCATTCCCCGGGCCCGCCGCACGGGCCCGGAGCTGATCACGGCGTTCGTGCTGCTCCCGGCCGTGCTCGGGGCGGGTTGCCTGGTCTGGGTCGCGGTCGTCGCGACGGATCCGCTCACCTTCGCGGCCGGCGCCCTGGCGATCGGGCTCGGTGCCAACCAGGTACTGGTCGGTCTGCACCGGGTGCAGGGCCGTCCCGGTCTCGACGTCGCCAACCACGTGGCGCTCGTGGCCGGCCTGGTCGTCACGACGCTCGCGGCGGCACTGGGCGACCTCGGCCCTACCGCCTTCGTCGGCTGGACGGTCGCACTGGTCACCGGGCTCAATGCCGCTCTGCTGGTCGAGCTCCGGCCCCGGACGTTCCGCACCCCGCGCCGCGCCGTACTGCGGGCAGCGTCCGGGACCTCGATGCTGATGTCGGCCGGCGAGGTCGCCGCCGCGGCGGTGGTCAGCCTGGTGTTCGTAGTGCTGGCCCACTCGCCGCACCACGAGCAGGCCGGTGCGCTCTTCCTCGCGGTGGGTGTCTCGTCGTTGCTGGTCAAGGCCTTCGGCTACCTGCTGCGGGTGGTGCAACCTCAGGTCTCGGTGGCACTGCACCCGGCCGGCGCGGGCGCGGCTGTCCGGGCCCGTTCCGCTCGTAACGCGCGGCTGCTCGTCGTCGCCGGGACGCCGTACCTGATCGTGGTCACCGCACTGGCGGTCCTGGCCGGGCGGGCCGGCCTCGCACCGGATGTTGTTGTGCTCCTCGTGCTCTACCTCGCCTGCGCACCGCTGATCTTCGGGATGGGCACGATCAACTTCCTGCTGGAGAACGGCGGACGGGCGATGCTGCGCCGCACCGCCGCGGGCTCCGTCGCCGGGCTCGCGGTCGCGGCTCCGGCCGCATACCTGTTCATCAGTCATTTCGGAGCAGCCGGTGGCCTGGCCGCGATCGCCCTCGGCGAACTCGTGCACGCCGCCGCGGTGCTCCACGTTCCGGAAAGGACGCCATGACCAAGCCCAACCCCACCGCGCTCGTCACCGGCGGCGCCGGTTTCATCGGCGCCAACGTCGCCCGCGAACTGCTCGGCCGCGGGTACGACGTGATCGTGCTCGACGACCTCAGCGGCGGCTCCCTGCGCAACGTGCCCGAGGGCGCCCAGTTCGTCCAGGGCGACATCGTCGACCACGAACTCGTCGACCGGCTGTTCCAGCAGCACGGCTTCGACTACGTCTTCCACCTGGCGGCGTACGCTGCCGAAGGGCTGAGCCACTTCATCAAGCGGTTCAACTATGCCAACAACCTGATGGGCAGCATCAACCTGATCAACGCGGCGGTCAACGCCGGCACGGTGCGCTGCTTCGTCTTCACGTCCTCGATCGCGGTCTACGGTGCCGCCCGGCCGCCGATGACCGAGGAGATGGAGCCGGCGCCGGAGGACCCCTACGGCATCGCGAAGTTCGCCGTCGAGCAGGAGCTGCAGGTCAGCCACGAGATGTTCGGGCTGCCGTACATCATCTTCCGGCCGCACAACGTCTACGGCGAGTTCCAGAACATCGGCGACCGCTACCGCAACGTCATCGGCATCTTCATGAACCAGTCGCTGCGCGGTGAGCCGTACACGATCTTCGGGGACGGTGAGCAGACCCGGGCGTTCAGCTACATCGGTGATGTCGCCCCGCTCATCGCCCGCTCGATCGAAGTGCCGGAGGCGTACCAGGAGACGTTCAACGTGGGCGGGGACGCCGTCTACACGGTCAACGCGCTCGCCCGGGAGACCGCAGCCGCGATGGGGGTGCCGCTGCGCGTCGAGCATCTCGCCGCCCGTCAGGAGGTTCAGGACGCGTACGCGGACCACACGAAGGTCCGCAAGTTCTTCGACGTCCCCGAGTCCGTCCCCCTCGGCGAGGGCCTGTCCCGGATGGCTGCCTGGGTGGGTCAGCACGGCCCCCAGGAACCGTCGATCTTCGGTGCCGTCGAGGTGCGCCGCAACCTGCCCGCGTCCTGGCTCGCCGTCCTGCCGGCCTAGCGGATGACGTGCTGCCGCCGTACCGGGACGGTGAGTTCGAGGACGGTGCCCCGTCCCGGCGCAGCGGTGACGCTGACCCGTCCGCCGACTGCGCTCAGGCGACCGCCGATCGACTCGGCGAGCCCGAAGCCGGCCGGCCTCGCGACCGGGTCGAAACCGGAGCCGGAGTCGGCGACCCGCACGACCACGGTGCCGCCGCGCCGTCTCACCACCACAGTGGCCCGATCGGTGGCGGCGTGCTTGACGACGTTGCGCAGCGCCTCGGCGACGGCGTCGGTGACGGCACTCACGGCCGCGGGTGCCAGGTCGTCCACACCCACGGTGGACAGCGAGATCTGCAGGCCGCGCGCCCGGTGCTCGTCGGCGAGCGCTGACAACGCGCCGGCGAGGCCGGGGTTCGTGGTGCCCGGCGGGCCGGCGATGAAAGCCCGCAGCCGGGCGGCCTCGCCGGCCAGAAGTCCGCGCACGGCCGCGTCGGTGGACGGCAGCAGGGCCAGCCCTTCGAGCGTCTGCAGCACGTTGTCGTGCAACAGCCGCGCGTACCGGGCGTGTTCGCGCATCCGGGTGAAGACGCCGAAGCGGATCAGCGGATCGGGCTCGGCCAGCCAGGCGGGCGCCGCACCGAGGCCGGTCGGCCAGTGTTCTTCACCGTCGCGGAGCGCACGCAACGCGGGCAGTGTCCGGCCCGTCGGCGCGACATATCCGCGGGCCCCGCAGCGACGGGCCATCCAGATGTCCGACCGCAGCAGCGAGGTGCCGGTCACCAGCACCGGCGGCAGCGCAGTGGCGGTCGCGAGTGCGACCAGGTCGACCGCGTTGCGGTCGAAGTCGAGATCCAGCACGACGAGGTCAGCGTCGTGACAGCGCGGATCGGAGAGCGAAGGCACCTGCGCCGTGACGGTGAAGCCGGTACGCCCCCGAGGCAGGTGGCGGCCGTCCGTGCCGCCACCTGCCACGACCACCCGGGTGTTCCGGGTCATCCGGGCCGGCCCAGGCCCAGGGCCATCGAGGCCCGGGTCAGCTCGGCCTTGTTGCCGACGTTCATCTTCGCCCGCACCCGCTTCACGTACGTGTCGACCGTGTGGCGGCTGATCCCGAGCTGCCGCGCGATCTGGTCGTGCGTCCGCCCACCGGCGATCCCGGTCAGCACGAGCCGCTCCCGCGGAGAAAGCTTCCCGGCCGGGTCCGGCGCCGCTGCCCGCGCCAGCCCGGCGGCGGCCGCGTGGACCGTCGAGACGTATCGTTCGGCCGAGTTGCCCTTGTGGACGTACGCCCTTGCCCCGGCGGCCATGGTCTGTGCCACATCTTCGGGCCGTTCCGAGGCCGACATGACCACCACTCTGGTCCGGTCGGACCAGTGCCGGATCTCGTCGAGGCACGGCAGATCCGAACCCAGGTACAGGTCCAGCAGCAGCACGTCGAACCCGTCCGGGTCGAGACCGGCTGTGTCAGCGGCGGTGGCTGTGACCGACAGCCCGGCGGCTTCGAGCGCGGACCGCAGCCCCCACAACGTCACCGGGTGGTCGTCGACCAGACCCACCCTGACCAGGCCTGTACCGGCAGTCGCCGCCCGCGACGTCCCCGGCCGGCCGATCATCGTGGCGCGCAAATCCGGCCTCTCAATCCCAGCCGAAGCCGGGTCCGACCCCGCCGTTGCTGCTGATGCGGTCCGGCGAACTTTCCGGCGCCGTCACCGCGGCCCCCGTCAGAGCCAGCACCGCGGCAAGCACGCACGCTGCGACAACAACGATTCTCTCGAACCTCTGACCTGCACGCATGAAGATCTTCTCCTCTGTCTCGGCCCCGTGCCGACGACGAAGGAGATTTTGGGTGCGACGGGTCGGTAGGGGAAGCGTTCCCAGGAGGACGGAAGCGGCAATGGACAGTTCTGGCCATCCCTGGTCTCCTCCCAACAGGTGGAAACGGACACCCCCGATGGTGGTGCGAACTCTGACTACCATGCGCTGCGATGACCACAGACAAGTGCGGCGCGCCCAGTGGACCGACTCTGGCGGCCCTGGGACTGAGCCCGGCTGCCGAGCGGGCCTACCGCACGCTGCTCGGCCAGTCCGGTCTGGCCGTCGCGGAGCTCTCCGCCCAACTGGGCCTGCACCCGGACAGCGCCGGCGAGGCGTTGGCCGAACTGGCCGGCCTGGAGCTGGTGCGGCCGTCCGCCGACGTGCCCGGGGTGTTCCGGGCGGCCAACCCGGAGGTCGGGCTGCAGGCGCTCGTCGCCCGGCGCCAGGCCGACCTCGAACGCCAGCAGCGCGAGCTCGCCGACGGCCGGTTGATGGTGGCCAGAGTGGTCGGTGAATACGTCGATCGGGTCCGCCCTGACCAGCTGGGGGCAGAGCGGCTGCTCGGGATGGACGCCGTCCGGGCCCGGATCGAATATCTGGCCGCCTCGGCGCAGCGCGAATGCCTGTCGTTCATGCCCGGCCGGGCACAGTCGGCGGCCAGCCTGGCCGAGAGCCGCCCGCTGGACGAAGCCGCGTTGCGGCGCGGCGTCGTGCTGCGCACCGTCTACCAGGACAGCATGCGCAACGACCCCGGAACCCTCGATTATGCGGCCTGGCTGGTGGCGGCTGGGGGTGAGGTGCGTACGGTGCCGGTGCTGCCCTCGCGGATGCTGATCGTCGACGACCGGGTGGCGCTGGTCCCGATCGACCCGGAGAACAGCCGGGCGGGCGCGATGCAGCTCACCGGCACGGGGGTGGTCAGTTGCCTGCAGTCGCTCTTCACCCTGGTCTGGGCCTCCGCGGACCCGCTGTCCCGGGTGCCGGAACGCGACCCCGGCGGCCTCACCGCTCAGCAGCGCGAGCTGCTGAGGCTGCTGGGCGAGGGCCTGACCGACGACGCGGCGGCGAACCGGCTCGGTGTTT
The DNA here is from genome assembly GCF_000494755.1 of Amorphoplanes friuliensis DSM 7358. Lineage (NCBI taxonomy): Bacteria > Bacillati > Actinomycetota > Actinomycetes > Micromonosporales > Micromonosporaceae > Actinoplanes > Actinoplanes friuliensis. The sequence goes on along the minus strand of NC_022657.1, from coordinate 8,482,326 downwards.
CCCAGCGCACCGCACGCCGGATGATGGCCGACCTGATGACCTTGCTCGGCGCCCGCAGCCGTTTCGAGGCGGGCCGGCTGGCCACCCGGCGCGGCTGGCTCTGAACCAGCACGGCGGGGTTCAGCGGTCGGCCGGAGGGTCGCTCAGCGTGCCGAGAAAACGTCGACCGGCTAGACGAGGCCCGCGGCGCGTTCGAGGCGGTTCAGGGATTCGGGGGCGTCGGGGAGGCCGAGCATGACTTCGCGGTCGGCGCGGGTGGCCTGGAGCATGGCGCGGAGACGGCTCCGGTCCTTTTTGGTCAGTTCGGTCTCGCGGAAGTCGCGGGCGGCGATCAGCGCGGCCAGGGCGGCGAAGTCGAAGCGGTGCCGGCCCCGGGCCGCGTCGCCGACCGTGGTGTGAGCTGCGGCCTTCATCACCAGCGCGCCGACGAGGGTGGGGCGGCGGACCGAACCCGTACGGCCGTCGACCGTGACCGAGACGGAAACGCTGCGATGCAACGCCTGGGTGCCGCCCGGCGTAGGCAGGGTCGGGCTGCCGGTGACACCGGGGCGGGCGGCGGTGCGTTCGCCCACGCCCTCGGGAAGCAGGACGTCGATGACGGCATCGGCGCGCGACCAGCGGTGCTGGTACCCCTCCGGAGACGTGCCGACCGAGGTGAAACCCAGGCCGGTCAGCACGCCGGTGAAGGTCTGGAGCATGTCACCGGCGGCGCGGACGTCGATGACCGTGTCGATGTCGTCGGTCGGGCGGGGCGGGGTGTGGCCCTGCTCGGCGCAGTGCAGGTGGACCAGCTGACCGCCGACGAGAGTCCAGCCGTGATCGAGGCGGTCGTGGAGGTCCATGACGCCGTGCCAGGCGGCGGCCTGGGCGCCCGACATGACCGGGACAGTGGTCATGGGGCAGGAATCTCTCGGAGGAGCTCGGCGGCTCGGGCTTCTTCGCGGGGGCGGCGGTGGTCGGCCAGGTCGGCGGCCAGGAGCAGAGGGCCACTCAGGTCGTCGAAGGTGGAAGCGGCCACGTGCAGGATGACGTTGGAGTCGCGGTCGGTGGTGGCCGGGGAGAGCAGGTGGTCGTCCACCACAGCGTCCACCCGGGCGAGGGGGACATAGGCCTCGACCAGGTCGTTCGCCTGCATGTGGCTGTCCGGGTGGCTCAGGCCGGCCGGGGTCAGACCGGTGTCGGTGCGCAGGCCGGGCAGGTCGCGGGGAGAGGCCCGATAACGGCGGCGGTCGGCGCGGTTACGGAACCACAACCGCAGCAGCGGCGCCGGATCCGGCTCGGCCAGCAGGCGCCGGAGGCGGTCGCGGTTCCGGGACAGCTCGACCGGTGCAAAAGCGGCGAGGACGTCTTCCTCGGAGAGACTCAGCGCGAGCAGCCCCCAGATCGAACGCAGGGACAGCGGCCGGCCGGGTGAATTGGCTTCCTCGAGCGGCAGCAACGAGGCCTCGTCGATCACCCATTGAGAGCCGACCCGGACAGCACCCAGCGAACCGTCGGCGATGCGCTGATGGATGCGCGACACGCTGACGCCGAGCCGCCGGGCCGCCTGGGCCACGCTGATCTGCCCCACAAACACAATGCTAGAGGACCTTCTAGGTTTGTGTCAGCTCCGTGGGGCGGTCAGCAGGGCGGTGATGGAGCAGGTCAGGACTTCGCGGGCGGCTTCGGGGTCCATGCCCATGGCGTCGCGGAGGGTGCCCCAGGTCGGCCACATGCTGACCGCGGTGAGGGCGGCCAGGAGGGTTTCGTTGTCGCCGATCTCGCGGGCGAAGAGGGTCCTCAGCTCGGTGCGGACGCGTTCGGTGTGGCTGCGGCGGTAGCCCTGGAGCGTAGGGGAGAACGGTTCCTTCAGCGAGGAGGCCTTCGCGGCGGGCGCCACCTGCTCGAGCAGGCGCGCCCGCTGATGGCAGTAGGCGTCGATGCGGGCTTTCAGGGGGAGGTCCGTGGGGATCGGCTCGTGGGCCTCGTCGCGTTGTTGCAGTATGCGTTCGCCGCTGGCGGCGAAGAGGGCCTCCATGTCGGCGAAGTGGCTCCACAGGGCGCGGAGGGAGACGCCGGCCTGTTTGGCGATGCGGTCGGCGGTGGGGCGGAGGTCGCCGTCGAGGATCAGGGCGACGTGGGCCTCGACGATGGCGTTGCGGGTGCGTTCCGAGCGGGCGGTGCGACCGTCGATGCGCTGGGGTGGGCGGGGTGAGGCGGCCGGCATCAGGAACTCCGATAACGGTTGAGCTCGCGGCGGGCCAGCGAGCGCTTGTGGACCTCGTCCGGGCCGTCCGCGAGGCGCAGCGTGCGGGTCTGCGCCCAGAGGCGGGCCAGCGGGGTGTCCTGGCCGACGCCGGCGGCGCCGTGGGCCTGGATCGCCTTGTCGATGATCCATTCGGTGGTGGACGGGACGATGATTTTGATCGCCTGGATCTCGGTGTGGGCGCCCTTGTTGCCGACGGTGTCCATCAGCCAGGCGGCTTTGAGCACGAGCAGGCGGGCCTGCTCGATGCGTACCCGGGACTCGGCGATCCACTCCTGCACCACACCCTGCTCGGCGAGGGGTTTGCCGAACGGTGTGCGGGTCAGCGACCGGCGGCACATGAGCTCGAGGGCGCGCTCGGCCATGCCGATCAGGCGCATGCAGTGGTGGATGCGGCCGGGGCCGAGACGGGCCTGGGAGATGGCGAAGCCGGACCCCTCCTCGCCGATCAGGTTTTCCGCCGGGACGCGGACGTCTTCGAAGAGCATCTCCGCGTGGCCGCCGTGGTCACCGTCGTCGTAGCCGAAGACGGTCATGCCGCGCTTGATCGTCAGACCGGGCGTGTCACGGGGTACCAGGATCATGCTCTGCTGGACGTGCCGGGCGGCGTCGGGATCGGTCTTGCCCATCACGATGAAGATCTGGCAGTTCGGGTTCATCGCGCCGGAGATGTAGAACTTGCGGCCGTTGATGACGTAGTCGTTGCCGTCGCGGATGATGCGGGTGCCGATGTTGGTCGCGTCCGAGGACGCCACCTGCGGTTCGGTCATCGCGAAGGCCGACCGGATCGTGCCGTCGAGCAGCGGGCGCAGCCAGCGTTCCTGCTGCGCGGGGCTGCCGAACTGCGCGAGCACCTCCATGTTGCCGGTGTCGGGCGCGGCGCAGTTCAGGGCGGGTGGTGCGATCGCCGGGCTGCGGCCGGTCAGCTCGGCCAGCGGGGCGTACTGGAGGTTGGTCAGGCCGGCGCCGTGCTCGCCGGGGAGGAAGAGGTTCCACAGGCCGGCCAGTTTGGCCTGGGCCTGGAGCCTCGTGATGACCGGTGGTGGCGCCCAGTCACCGGCGTAGTCCTCGTCGAAGGTGGCCTCGGCCGGGTAGACGTACTCGTCGAGGAAGCCGAGGAGCCGCTTGCGGTAGTCCTCGGTCTTCTCGTCGAACGCGAAGTCCATCAGTTCTCCTCCAGCGTTCCGTCGAGCGAAGCGTGTCCCTGTGCCACCAGCGGGGCGACCATCGTGCCCACCGTGTCGAAGCCCTCACCCACGGTCTGGCCCTGAACGTACCTGTAGTGCACACCTTCGAGGATCACCGCCAGCTTGAACGCGGCGAAGGCGACGTACCAGTGCAGGTCCGAGACGTCGCGGCCGGACCGCTTCGCATAGTGTCCGGCCATCTCGGCGAGGCTCGGGTGCCCGGGGACCGAGATGGACGAGCGCGGCACGCCGTCCTTGCTCAGCAGCGGGCGCCCGGCGTAGACGAGCATCAGGGCGACGTCGCTGAGCGGGTCGCCCAGCGTGGACATCTCCCAGTCGAGGACCGCGTTGATCTCCAGCTGAGGTCCGATGAGGACGTTGTCGAGGCGGTAGTCGCCGTGTACCACCGCACCCGCGCCGTCCGGGATCTCGGCCGCCAGCCGCGCGTGCAGCTCTTCGATGCCCGGCACCTCGCGGCTGTTGGAGGCGTCGAGCTGCTTCTTCCAGCGGCGGACCTGGCGCTCGTTGAAGCCCTCGGGACGGCCGAAGTCGGCCAGCCCGATCTGGGCGGGGTCGAGCGCGTGCAGGTCGGCGAGCGTGTCCACGAGGGACAGCACCAGGGCGCGCATCGCCTCCGGGCCCATCGCCTCGAGGACGGCGACGTCGCGGTAGATCGTGCCGTCGACGTACTCCATCAGGTAGAACGGGGCGCCGATGACGTCCAGGTCGGTGCAGATCAGCACGGGTTTCGGTGCGGGAAAACCCGCGGCCGAGAGCGCGTCCAGGACTTTGTGCTCGCGGGACATGTCGTGGGCCGTGGGGAGGACGTGACCCAGCGGCGGGCGGCGCAGCACCCAGCGGTCGGTGCCGTCGCTCACGGCGTACGTGAGATTGGATCTGCCACCGGCGAACATCGTCGCGGCCAGCTCTCCGGAGCCCAGGTAGGTCCGCAGGCGTTCGAGGTCGAGTCCGGGGGGCCCGCTCATGCGATGCCCGCCGCGTCGAAGCCGCGCTGGATCTTGTTCATGCCGGCGAGCCAGCGGTCGGGGTCGGTCGCCCGGCGCTGGTAGTAGTCGGCGACCTCGGGGTGCGGCAGGACGAGGAAGCTGTCGCCCTCCAGCGCCCGGGACACGAAGTCCGCCACCTCGGCGGGGTCCATCGCGGTCGCGGCGAGCTGGGCACTGCTGGCGCTGTCGCCACCGCTGGTCATCATGTCCGTACGCACACCCTGGGGGCAGAGCGCCTGCACAGTGATGCCACGGTGGGCGTACGTCGCACGGAGCCACTCGGCAAAGCTGAGCGCGGCGTGTTTGGTGACGGAGTACGGCGCGCTGCCCAGCAGGGTCAGCAGCCCCGCGGCGGAGACGGTGAAGAGCAGCCGCCCGCCACCGTTCTCCAGCCAGCGGGGGAGTACGGCGCGGGCCACGTACACATGGGACATGACGTTGACCTGCCAGGCGCGTTCCCAGGCGGCGTCGTCGGCGTCGGCCGAGCCGGGCGACAGCATGCCGGCGTTGGCGCAGAAGAGGTCGCAGCCGCCGAGCTTCTCCCAGGCGGTGTCGACGAGCAGGCGCACGTCGGCCTCGTTGCCGGCGTCGCCCGGGACCGCGTGTCCGCCGATCTCGGCCGCGACGGCCGCTGCGGCGACCGGGTCCAGGTCGTTCACGATCACCTGGGCGCCCTCGGCGGCGAACCGGCGGGCCAGGGCCGCGCCGATGCCGCCGCCCGCGCCGGTGACGACCACCCGCTGGAAACTCACGCGCCGGCTCCCGTCAGGGTGATGCCACCGTCGATGACCACGGTCTGCCCGGTGATCCAGGCGGCGTCGGCGGAGCAGAGGAAGGCGACCGTGCCGGCGACGTCCTCGGGAACACCGAGCCGTTGCAGCGGGTAGGTGGCGGCGACCTCCGCCTCGCGGCCCTCGTAGAGCGCGGTGGCAAAACGCGTCTTGACCACGGCCGGGGCCACGGCGTTGACGCGGATCTTGGGCGCCAGCTCGACGGCCAGCTCCTCGGTCAGGTGGATGAGCGCGGCCTTGGTGACGCCGTAGAAGCCGATGCCGGGCGCGGGACGCACACCCGAGATCGACGAGATGTTGACGATCGCGCCGCTGGTGTCCTCGAGACCGCCGCGCAGGGCCTCCTGCACCCAGCCGAGCGTGCCCAGCACGTTGACGTCGAGCATCTTGCGGGCGGCACCCAGGTCGAGCGAGCCGAGCGGGCCGTACGCCGGGTTGATCCCGATGTTGTTGACGAGCAGGCTGACCGGCCCGAACGCGCCGAGCACGGTGTCGACGACCGCCGCCCGGTGGCCGGCGTCGTCACCCTTGCCGGCGACGCCGATGGCCACGTCGGGCCCGCCGAGGTCCTTGGCCGCGGACTCGAGGGCGCCGGCGTCGCGTCCGGTGATGCAGACCTTGGCGCCCTCGGCGACAAAGCGCTGCGCGATGGCAAAACCGATTCCTCGGCTCGCCCCGGTCACGATGGCCACGGCGCCGCTGAGCTTCGACATCCGGTCAAGACCCCCAAGAAGAAATGTGCACATACAGTGCCTGATACTGACGGGTAACCGCTCTCGCCGCCAACCTTGCAACTGTTGGCGGCGAGCCGCAACCGTTTCTCTCGTGTTACCGCTGTGCTAGGACGCCGCCGGGATCCCGTTCTGCGGAGGAGTCGCGGCGGGAGTCGAGTACGCCGCGACGGCCCCGTCCCCCTCGTCGGTTTCGTACGGCGTACCGAAGTAGGCCTGCTTGCCGCCCTCGACCTTGCTGAGCTGCATTCCGCCGTACCCGGAGTGGTCCTTGTCCGAGAAGCGCAGGGGCGCGTGACCCGGACCCTGGAATCCGCCCTTCTCGATCGCCGAGATCAGCCCCTCGCGGGTGAGATCTTTCCCGGCCGACTGCAGGCTTTGCACGAACAGGTAGCCGACGGACATGCCGTAGACGGTGTTGTTGTCGAATTCGGCGCCGCCGTTGTGCGCGGTGTTGACCTTCTTGTAGAGCTGGATCCACGGGTTGGCGTCGTCGGTGCTCAGCGGCAGGTAGTTCGCCGAGATCAGGCCCTCGGTGAGCGGCGCGGCCGCACCCAGCTGCTTGGAGAGGGTGCCGAGGTCGGCGCCGACCTGCGAGACCACGAACTGCGGCTTGAAGCCGATCTTGGCGGCCGTGCCGAGGCTCAGCGCGGTGAAGCCGGGCACGGTCGCCAGCATGACCACCTGGCAGCCGGCCTGCTTGAGCGCGCCCATCTGCGGGCCGACGTTCGGGTTGCTGGTGACGTAGGACTGCTTGGCGGCGACCGGGCCGAGGATCTTCTCGATGCCGGCCAGCGCGTCGCGGCCGAAGTCGTCGTCCTGGCCGAGGAAACAGACCTTCTTGCCGGCCTGGGTCTCCTTGACGTGCGTCGCCAGGATCTTGCCCTCGACCGTGTAGTCGACGTTGAAGCCGAACGTGCCGGGGTACTTGTCGGGCTGGTCCCAGCTGCGGCTGCCCGAGGCGACGAACAGGTCGGGGACACGGTTGGTCTTGAGGAAGTCGAGGACACCGGTGTGGGTCGGCGTGCCCAGGCCGTTCAGGATCGCGAAGACCTTGTCCTGCAGGACCAGCTCGCGGACCACCTGCTGGGTCGTCGCCGGGTTGTAGGTGTCGTCCATGATCTTGTAGTTGATCTTCCGGCCGTGCACGCCGCCGTTCGCGTTCACGTAGTCGAAGTACGCCTTGGTGGCCGGCGCGATCTTCGAGTAGCCCGCCGCGGCCGGACCGGTGAGCGGCATGTGCGTGCCGACGAGGATCTCGGTGCCGGTCACGCCCGGGACACTGCCGCCGCTGCTGCCACCACCGCCGTCGTCACTGCAACCAGCAGCGGCGGCGATCAGGGTTATGGCGGCGAGCGTGGACCAGAGACGTCTCATGCCTTTCTCCTTCTGTAAGTGGGTTTGAGGGAGGCGATGCCGCCGGGAGCGGCGAGCATGACTACGACCAACGTGATGCCGAAGAGGGCCAAGGGGAGGTTTCCTTCGAGCCGCTGAGCGACCGCCGGCGACACGTTGATCGAGTCGGTGACCGAGTGCGTCAGAGCGGGGAGTGCGACCAGCAGAACCGCGCCCCAGACCGCGCCGGCCAGGCTGCCGAGCCCGCCGATCACGATCGCCATCACGAGGAACAGCGACAACGACAGCGGGAACGCACCCGGGGACACGCTCTGGGCGAGCACGGCGAAGAGTGCGCCACCGAGCCCCGCGCAGGCCGCGCTGACCACAAAAGCCAGGACCTGGGTACGCGCAACGCTGACTCCGGCGATGCGAGCGGCGGCCTCGTCGTCGCGGACGGCCCGGAGTGACCGGCCGAAGCGACCACGCACGAGTGTGGCCAGCACGAGCATCGTCAGCAGGGCGCCGGCCCAGGACAACCAGGCCTGCCAGCGCTCGTACGGGAAGGTGGCACCCAGCGCGAGCGGCGGCGGGTCGACGTACACGGAAAGGCCCTGGTCGCTGTTGAAGGTCTTGTCGAAGGTGCTGGTGATCGCCGGCACCACGACGGCGACGGCAAGCGTGAGCCCGGCCAGGTAGGGCCCGCGCAGCCGGGCTGCCGCCAGCCCGACGATCCCGCCCGCGACCGTGGTCACCAGGATCGCGGCGATGACGGACACCAGCAGCGTCCACTGGCCCCGGCCGGAGAGCTGCTCCTGGACCATCGCCACGGTGTACGCGCCGGTCGCCATCAACGCGCCATGGCCGAGCGACAGCTGCCCGTTCAGCCCGGTGAGGACGGTCAGGCCGGCGGTCACGCAGAGGTAGGCGCCGACGGTGGCGAGCTGATAGTTGCGGAACGGCGGCAGGACGTAGGTGAGGGCAACGATCAGGACAGCAGCGATCACCGTCCACAGCAGATAGCGGCTTCTCGGCCTGGTCTCGGTTTTGCGGGGCGTGGTGACTCGTTCTGCGACGGTTGCGCTCATACGGCTCTCGCCGCCGATCGGGAGAAGAGCCCGCCGGGCCGGCCGAGGAGCACCACGACCAGCAGCACCAGCACGGCGATCGGTGCGACGGTCGCGCCCAGGTAACCGCTCGTGTAGGAGAGCAGCAGCCCCACGATCAACCCACCGGCGACCGCGCCGAACGCGCTGTCCAGCCCGCCGACCACCGCCGCGGTGAACGACGAGACGAAGACGATGTCCATCGCGTTCGGGTGCAGGCCCAGCTCGGTCGGGATGACCAGCAGACCCGCCAGCGAGCCGACCGCCGCGGCCAGCGCCCAGCCCAGCGTCAGCATCCCGCCGACGTTGACACCGAGCAGCCGAGACACGTCCGGTGCGAAGGCTGACGCTCGCATCCGCAGACCCACGGCCGTTTTGGTGAACAGCACCGCCAGCAGCGCCACGACGACGAACACCGCGGCGAAGACGAAGAGGTCGAAGCGGGACAGCAGCGCGACACCGCCGACCGTGAACGCGTCCCGGCTGAACGGTGCGCCCGCCGGCCGGAACTCGTTGCCGTAGATCATGCCGAGCACACCCTGGATGACCAGCACCAGCCCGAGCGCCACCACCACGCCGTTGAGCGGCGACGAATGGTCGACGAACCGCATCACCACTCGCTCCGTGACGGCGCCGAGGAGCAGGCCGGCAACAACCGCCACCACAAAACCCAGCCAGTACGAGCCCGTCGCCGTGGACACCGAGTAGCCGACGTACGCGGTCGACACCGCCATCGCGCCCTGGGCGAAGTTCACGATCCGGGTGGCCCGCCAGATCAGCACCAGTGCCAGGGCGAAGGCGGCGTACACCGCGCCGCGGCTCAGGCCGTCGAACGTCAGGAAAACGAACCGGTCCATGGCCCTCCCTTCTCAGAATCCGAGGTATGCGTGCCGCATGTCTTCGTCGTCGCGCAACGTCCCCGCGTCCGCGCTCGCGACGACCCGGCCCAGCGACATCACGACACCGGAATCGGCGACGGAGAGGGCACTGCGGACGTTCTGCTCCACCAGCAGGACGGTCAGCCCGGTCTCGTCCCGCAGCGTCCGCAGCAGGCCCATGATCTGACCGGTCACCCGCGGTGCGAGCCCCAGCGACGGCTCGTCCAGCAGCAGCAGGCGCGGCCGTCCGACCAGCGCGCGGCCCAGCGCGAGCATCTGCCGCTCGCCGCCGGACAGCTGATGGCCGGGAAAGCGCCGGCGGCGGGCGAGCGGCTCGAACAGCTCGTAGACCTCGTCGAGCGCCTTCTTGGCGTCCGCGCGGTCCTTGCGCCACAGGCCGCCGAGGCGCAGATTTTCGTCGACGGTCAGCTCGGTGACGACCCCGCGGCCCTCCGGCACGTGCGCGACCCCGCGCCGCACCATCTCCTCGACCTTGACCCCGCGCAGGTCCTGCCCGTCGAGCACGACCCGCCCGGTGCCCGGTCTCAACAAACCCGACAGGGTACGCAGAAGCGTCGTCTTCCCCGCGCCGTTCGCCCCGAGGACAGCCGTGATCGCACCGGCCGGCACCTCGAGGTCGACGCCGTGCAGGACGGGCGCGCCGCCGTACCCGACCGTGATCTGCTCCGCCTCCAGCAACGCCGTCATGCGGCAGCGCCGAGGTACGCGTCAGCAACAGCTTCGTTCATACGGATCTCGCTCGGGGTGCCGTGCGCGACCGGTTTGCCGAAGTCGAGGACGAGGATCTCGTCGCAGACGGACATGACCAGGTCCATGTGGTGCTCGACCAGCAGCACCGCGCAGGGCAGTCCCGTGATGAGCTCGCCGAGCTGGGCGATCTCGTCGGCGCCCAGGCCACCGGCGGGTTCGTCCAGCAGGAGCAGCCGGGGCTGGGCGACGAGGGCGCGGGCCAGAGCGACTCGCTTGCGGACTGCGTACGGCAGCCCGCCGGGAAGGGCGTGCGCGTGCGAGGCGACATCGCAGCGCTCGAGGGCCTCCCGTGCGGCCTCGGGTCTCTGGCCCGCGTGCTCGGCACCGACCATGACGTTCTCGAGCACCGTCATGCCGGCGAAGAGGCCGACGCCCTGCAGCGTCCGGGCGATGCCGAGGCGCGCCAGGCGGTGCGGACGAGGGCGGAGGGGACGGCCGTCGAGGGTGAGAGCACCGGTGGTCGGCGCGACAAAGCCGCAGATGACGTTGAAGAGGGTGGTCTTGCCCGCACCGTTCGGGCCGATGACACCCACGGTGCGGCCGGGTGGCACCCGGAGCGAAACGCCGTCCAGGGCGACGAGGCCGCCGAATCGGACACCGATCTGGTGCAGCGCAAGGCCTTCAGCGGTGTCGGCGGAATCTGCAGGGGACATCGTCACCTCGGGGGGTCCTAGGTGGAGGATGTGACGGGGGTAACTAATTACACAGTGAGTGTAAGTTCTTGAGACGTCCTGTCAATGGCCTGGAAACATCCCGGTGAACCTGGATCCGGGCATGACTCACCCACCGGCCGGCACCGGTGATGACTTCAGGCGACGTTGATCGGGCGGAACTGCACGCTGACCCGCGGGCCGACCGGCTTTGCGGTCTTGGGGATGGCGTGCTCCCAGGTGCGCTGGCAGGACCCGCCCATGACGATCAGATCGCCGTGCCCCAGCGGGAAGCGCAAGGTCTCGGACCCACCGGCCCGGGGCCGGAGCAGCAGATTGCGCGGCGAACCGAACGACACGATCGCGACCATGGTGTCCTCGCGGGCGGACCGGCCCAGCGTGTCACCGTGCCAGGCCACGCTGTCGCGCCCGTCGCGGTAGAGACACATGCCGGCCGTGACGAACCCCTCGCCCAGCTCCTCGGCATAGTGGGCCGACAACGCGTCACGGGCCTCGGTCAGCGACGCGTGCGGCAAGGTCTCACCCCGGCCGTACCACCGCAGCAGGCGCGGCACGTCGACGACGCCGTCATACATCGCCCGGCGCTCGGCCCGCCAGTCGACCTCGGTCAGCAGCGTCTCAAAAACCGGATCGGAGCCCCGCACCCAGCCGGACAGCACGTCGACCCAGGCGCCGGCCGTCAACTGATGACGGACGAGGCGACCCGGCAGCGGCTCGAGCGTGGTGCTCGCCCCACCCATGAGGTCGAGCATCGACGGCTGATAAACACTCACCGGCCCACTCTACGCCGGTTAGAACGTGTGTGCGACTACTCAGGTTTCGGCCGGGTTAGCGGTGCTGAACCCAGAGATTCTGCTCGACGTAGACTCCGCGGTCCTGATCCACGTCGATTCTGACCAGGTTCAGCGCGTCCGGGACGACATAGTCGTGCGTGGCCGGGAAGACCATGCCCGTCCAGTCCTCCCATTCCGCGACGGTGCCCTCGATGACCATCGAGCGCGGCGCCGGGCCGAGCACCCGTGCGCCCATCCGCTGATGCGTACGGATCCACGGATCGATCGAGAGCCCGTCCGCGCGTGCCCACGCGGCGTATTCCGCCATGGACACCGTCGGGTACCGGTGCTTCCAGGTCGGTCGCAGCGGAGCAATGACATGGACGAGGCCGGCCTCGTGGGCCCGTCGCGTCAACTCCTGGAGGACAGTCTTGGCAAGTCCACGCTTGTCATACGCCGAGGCCACCGCGGCGGCCATGAAGCTCAGTGTGGTGGCCGGAATGCCTGCCTCCCGGGCCTGCACGGCTCGGACCAGCGCCTCGTCGTAGCCCGACGGCAAGTCGTCGGCGTCGCCGCTCCACGGAATCGGCACACCCCAGCCACCGGCAGCCACGGCGCCGTTGTCGAGCACCGTGATGTCGAAACCGCCGAAGTGCTGCTTGACCCGGCTCATGTACTTCTTGGATGTCGCGTCGTGGAAGATGAACTCCGGCCAGCGCTCCTTGAACGCGGCGGCGGCCTTCTCGTGCAGGTCGGGCCTGTCCCCGCTGGTCACGATTTCCACCCGCGGAACCCTACCTTCGCCTGGCCTGCGGTGGATCACCGTGTGTGTGAGAGTGACTCCATGGCGAGATCTCGCAGCTGGATACCCGTGGAGCGGCGCTGGCTGGGCCTCGATCGGCGGAGTCTTCTCCCCGCGCTGGTGGTGCTGGTGATCGCGGTTGTCCTGCGGGCGGTCATCCCGTGGATCGATCACCACATCGCGGAGGACGACGTCGTCCGCGCCGGTGACCGGCTCAATCTGAGCAGCGGTCTGACGGTCACCCCGCCGGTGGGGTGGCTGCTCATCGACGGGCTCCTGGTGGGCGCGAGCACGGTGCAACCCGGGACCGGGTCGTCCACGGCGACGGTGGCCCGGAGCGGGGTCGGCGCGCAGATCCAGGTCGCGCCGTTCGCCGGTGATGCGAACGCGCTGCTGGACCAGCTCAACCGCAACGAGAGCCGCTCCGACGACCGGCCCGAGTTCACCATCGACGGCAGCCGGGGTGCCGTGAACGCGGCCGGCGGCATCGCCGGTGTCGTGGAGAACTACACCAGCACGTCCAGCGACGGCATCATCGCGGCGTACGTCCTGCCCGACGGCCGGGGACTGGCGATCGAGGTCAGCGGTGCGGAAAGTCAGCTGTCCGCCCACAACGGCCAGATCAGCGCGATGCTGCGCAGCGTCTCGGTGGAGGCCCGGTCGTGACCCGGGCTGCTGCGCTCGAGGCCTCCGGCTGGGGTGAGCCCTTCCGGCTCCTGCAGCCCCGCAACCTGTGCTTCTGGGTCTACGCCCTCGGGGTTGCCGGCGGCGTCTGGCAGATGGTGCAGTACTACGGTTCGGGCGCCGGCGCGTACGGCGTCGGGCTGGGCACCGGGGTGCTGGCGTTCGCGATCTACACCATCCCGTGGCTGGTCCTGCTGGCCTACCACAACAGGTACACGCGACAGCCCGGAAGCCTCCTGGTCGCCGCGTTCGTGTGGGGTGCGGCCGCCGCCACCTTCTGGATCGCGTTGCCCGCCAACGGGGCGTTCCTGTCGCTCTACGGCAAGGCGTTCGGGCAGGCCTGGGTCAACGACTGGGGTGCCGGGCTGACCGCGCCGATCAACGAGGAGATCGGCAAGGGCCTCGGGCTGATCCTGCTGCTCGGGCTGGCCCGCAAGCTGGTACGCAGCCCGTTCGACGGGCTCATCATCGGCGCCTACATCGGGCTCGGCTTCCAGATCTCCGAGGACGTCCTGTACGCCTTCAACAACACCGCGATGAACTTCGGCGCCGACCAGGTCGGTTCCGCGTGGCAGATCGTGCTGATCCGCAGCGCCTCCGGGCTTTTCGGGCACGTGCTGTTCAGCGCGGTCTTCTGCTCCGGCGTCATGTGGCTGCTCGGCCGGGGCGAGCGTACGCACCGGCTCCGCGGTCTGCTGCTGATGCTCGCGGCGATGGTCGCGCACGGCGCCTGGGACGACATGAGCGCGCTCGGATACCTGCTGGCCGGCACGGTCGGGGTGCTCCTGCTGTGGTTCGTGGTCATGCCGATCGCCGACCTGCTCCTGCTGTGGCTGGCGTTCCGCCTCGCGGCACCGCAGGAGCAGGGCTGGCTGCGCGACATCCTCGCCCCCGAAACCGAGACCGGGCTGCTCACCGAGGCCGAGGTGACCGCGGCGGCAGGCGGCTGGCGGACCCGCCGCGCGTACCGCAAGGCCCAGCACGGGCACCGCGAGAAGCAGCGTGCCAAGCATGTGCTCGCCGCCGCGAACGACCTCGCCGAGGAGATCGCCGAGGCCGGTGGACGGGACACCGACGACGTGCAGCACGCCCGCTCGGAAATCACCCGGCTTCGCGCCTGAGCTTTACCGGGTTCGCCGCCTGCGGGCGAGCAGGAGCGCCGCGGCTCCGGCGGTGAGCAGGCTCAGACCGGCGACAGCCAGAGGCGCGGTGGACGAGCCCGTGATCGGCAGCGACGGCTCGTCACCGGCCTGGTTGTCGTCAGGAACGGCCGGCGTGGTGGTGGGCGAGGGGGAGGGCGACGGTGAAGTGGTCGCCCTGATGAGCTTCGCGTGGTAGCTCGCCGTGTTGTTTTCTCCGTTGGGGTCCGGAGCCGTCGGGTAGATCTCCGGGGCCAGCGTGATGTCGTCGCCGTCCGCCCGGGCGGGGACCGTGATCTTGATGTCCAGGACCAGGGATCCGCCCGCGTCGATCGGATCGTCGAAGGTGCACGTGCTCGAGCCGGCGTCCGCGCCGCAGTTTGCCGGCCAGCCGGAATTTCCCAGCTCGACGGGGTTGATGGACGTCTTCATGCTCGCCATCGCCCGGTACGGGCCGTTGTTGTGAATGGTGATCCGGGCGGTGAACTTCGAGCCGATCTGCCAGGGTCCCGGCGGCGCGCTGATCGTCACCGACATGTCGCCGCCGGTGTTGACCAGCAAGGTCCAGCTCTCCACGTTGTTGGCTGGATCCGGGTCCGGCAACTCCGTGGTCAGCGTCGCCTTCGCGGTCAGCGAGGTGCCCTCCGGCACGTCGTCGGCGACCTTGGTCGTGACCCACCAGTTCGCCTGACTGCCCTTCTGCGCCGGGTCCACGATGTTGGTGCAGGTCACCACGGAACCGGTGGCGTCCGCGACACAGGGGCCCGAGGCGTACGGACTGTCGGCCTTGGTGAAGGTGACGCCGTCGGGCAGCTCCACCACGACCTTCTTCTGCTGCGGCGGGATGAAGTCGTAGCCCGAGGTGATGACAAACGTGACCGAGCTGCCGGGTGCGATCGCGTCACGCCCGGCCTGGTTGTAGAACCCGATGGTCTCGTCGTAGGAGGCCGGTGGCGCCGCCGCGGCCGGACCGCCGAGGCCCAGCACACCCAGGGTCAGCGCGGCTGTTGCCGCTGCGGTGCGGTGAAGCAGGGTCGCCATCTCAGATCTCCGTCGTTTCAGCGGTGCGGTGGGACAGCAGCAGGACACCGGCGCCGACGGCCAGCAGGGTCAGGGCGAGCAGGACGAGCCCGCCGACGGGTGCACCGGTGATCGGCAGGGACGGTTCGCCGCCGGCGGAGCCGCCGCTGTTGCCTGTCGGCGTCACAGTCGGCGTCACGGTCGGACTCGGGCTCGGGCTCGGACTCGGGCTGGTCGACGGTTTGAGCAGGTCGGCCGCGTACGTGCCCTCGTTGTTGCTCCGATCGGTGTCCGGCGCGGTCGGGAGGATCGTCGAGCTCAGCTCCACCGACGTCGCTTCGGACTCCGGGACCCGGACGCGCAGGGTGATCTTGCGGGTCGCTCCGGCCTCAAGCATCGGGAAGGTGCAATTCCACGTGCCGCGGTAGAGCTCGCACTCGTCGGGCCAGCCCTGCAGCCCCAGCGTGCTGGGGGAGTACGTCGTGTACAGCTGGGTGGGTGAGCGGTTCGGTCCGTTGTTGACCAGCGTGATCGTCGCGTCGAACTCGGAGCCCGCACGCCACGGCCCGGGCGGCGCGCTGATGGTGGCGGACATGTCGACGGGCCCGGCGATGAAGAAGTCCCAGCTGCCGACGTTGTTCGACAGATCCGGGTCGGGAATCTCCGTCGTCAGGGTGGTCTTGACGGTGATGTTCTGGCCGGGCGGCAGGTCCTCGCCCAGCTCAGCCGTCACGAACCACTGGGCGTTGAGGGCCGGGCGCTCGTCGACCGGGTCCTGGGTCGTGCACGTGACGACCCGCCCCGACGCGTCCGGCACACACGGCCCGGCCGAGTAGTCGTTGTCGGCCTTGCCGAACGTGACCCCGGCCGGGAGCTCCATCACCACCGTCCGGTGCTGAGCGACCTCGGAGGGGTAATACGAAGCCGACAGGTTCAGATCGAGCAGGCCGCCGGGCCGAAGGGTCGACGACGGCTGCGCCTCGACCACCAGCAACTCGTCGTAGCTGGCCGGCGGCGCCGCGACCGCCGCGCTCAGCGGCAACAACAGCACACCGGCCGTGGCCAGAAATGCCGCCAGGAAACCTCGCCGGATCCGCTTCGCCATGTCCCCACTCTTTTCGAAGGTGGACGGAACTTAGCGCAGACGTGAACTGAATTCGACCCCGTCCGGGCGTACCGGGGAAAAGAAAAAGGCCCGCCGGAGCGGGCCCTTTCCGATCAGCTCAGTCTTTGTCCGGTTCTGGGTGTTGATAGGCAATGTGGCCCGTCGGCAGCGGGAATTCCTGGTCGTCACCGAAGGGCGACGGACCGCCCGCCTGGTGCGACAGGAGTTCCGCGACGTCGAGCCTGCCGTCGGCGTTCACGGCGGGGGGTTCTGGCAGGCGGGCACCCGAGGTGCTCAGGCCCGAGGCGACCCCGGTGACGCCCTCCGGCGTGCTCGGAGCCATGGTGGTGCCACCACTGCCGCCGCCGGCGCGGGCCGGCTGAGGGCTTTCCATCTGGTCCCGGCGGAAGATCTTGCGGCCGAGCCAGACCAGCGGGTCGTAACGACGGTCGACGACACGTTCCTTCATCGGAATGATCGCGTTGTCAGTGATCTTGATGTGCTCGGGGCAGACCTCGGTGCAGCACTTGGTGATGTTGCAATAACCGAGACCCTGATGTGCCTGGGCGTATTCCTTGCGGTCCTCGCGGTCGTCCAGCGGGTGCATGTCGAGCTCGGCCGCGCGGATGAAATAGCGCGGGCCGGAGAACGCCTCTTTGTTCTCCTCGTGATCGCGGACCACGTGGCAGGTGTTCTGGCAGAGGAAACACTCGATGCACTTGCGGAACTCCTGCGAGCGTTCCACGTCGATCTGCTGCATCCGGTAGTCACCGGGCTTGACCCCCGGCGGCGGTGCGAACGCCGGTGTCTCGCGCGCCTTCTCGTAGTTGAACGAGACGTCCGTGACCAGGTCGCGGATGATCGGGAAGGCCCGCAGCGGCGTGATCGTGACGGTCTCGTCCTCCTCGAAGGTGGACATGCGCGTCATGCAGCCCAGGCGCGGCTTGCCGTTGATCTCCATGGAGCAGGAGCCGCACTTGCCGGCCTTGCAGTTCCAGCGGCAGGCCAGATCCGGGGTCTGCGTCGCCTGGAGCCGGTGGATGATGTCGAGGACAACCTCACCCTCGTTCACCTCGACGTCGAAGTCCTGGATCTCACCACCCGACGAGTCGCCCCGCCACACCCGAAAGTGACGCTCCATTACTTCGCCTCCCCGACTACCGCGTCGTACTCGGCCAGTTCGTCGTCCGTCAGATACTTCGAGAGCTCCGTGCGGTCGAAGAGCTTGATCAGCTCGTCGCGCATCCTCGGTACGGGTTTGCGCTCGAGGTGCACGTCGCCGGTGTCGTCTAGCGAGCACACCAGGTTGAGCAGCCGCCACTGCGGGCTCATCTTCGGGAAGTCCTCGCGGGTGTGGCCGCCGCGCGACTCCTCCCGCTCCAGCGCCGCCTTCGCGGTGCACTCCGAGACGACGAGCATGTTGCGCAGGTCCAGGGCCAGGTGCCAGCCCGGGTTGTACTTGCGGCCGCCGGCCGCACCGACGTTCGCCACCCGGAGCTTCAGCTCCTGGAGCCGCTTCAGCGCGTCGGTCAGCTCACCCTCCCGGCGGATGATGCCGACCAGGTCACCCATGACCGCCTGCAGGTCCTGCTGCAATTGGTACGGGTTCTCGCCGCCCTCTCGGCTCAGCGGCGCCAGTGCGGCGTCCACCGCCGACTCGACGTCCGAGGTCGTCACCTTGGGCCGCTTGACCAGCGCGTCCGTGTACGAGGCCGCGTGCTCACCCGCGCGCTTGCCGAACACCAGCAGGTCGGAGAGCGAGTTGCCGCCGAGCCGGTTGGAGCCGTGCATGCCGCCGGACACCTCACCGGCTGCGAACAGGCCCTCGACGTGGCCGAAGGCCGCCGCCGAATCCGGGTCGACCTCGACACCACCCATCACGTAGTGACAGGTCGGGCCGACCTCCATCGGCTCCTTGGTGATGTCGACGTCCGCCAGCTCCTTGAACTGGTGGTACATCGACGGCAGGCGCCGCTGGACCTCCTCGGCCGGAAGCCGGCTGGCGATGTCGAGCAGGACACCGCCGGCCTTCGTACCCCGGCCGGCCTTGACCTCGCTGTTGATCGCGCGGGCGACCTCGTCGCGGGGCAGGAGCTCGGGGGGACGCCGGTTGTTCTCCGGGTCCTTGTACCAGCGGTCGGCCTCCTCCTCGGTCTCCGCGTACTGCCGGCGGAAGACGTCGGGGACGTAGTTGAACATGAACCGCTTGCCGTCGGTGTTCTTCAGGACACCGCCGTCGCCCCGGACCGACTCGGTGACCAGGATGCCCTTGACGCTGGGCGGCCAGACCATGCCGGTCGGGTGGAACTGCAGGAACTCCATGTTGATCAGCGTCGCGCCGGCCCGCAGGGCGAGCGCGTGGCCGTCACCGGTGTACTCCCACGAGTTCGACGTGACCTTGTAGGACCGGCCGACACCGCCGGTGGCGAGCACCACCGCGGGCGCCTCGAGCAGGATGAACTCGCCCGTCTCGCGGTAGTAGCCGAACGCGCCGGCGACCTTGTTGCCGTCGAGCAGCAGCTCGGTGATCGTCGTCTCCGAGAAGACCCGGATCTTGGAGTCGTAGTTGCCGGTCTCCGCGAAGTCCTCCTGCTGCAGCGAGACGATCTTCTGCTGCAGGGTGCGGATCAGCTCCAGGCCGGTCCGGTCACCGACGTGCGCCAGCCGCGGGTACTCGTGGCCGCCGAAGTTCCGCTGGGAGATCTTGCCGTCCTTGGTGCGGTCGAAGAGCGCACCGTACGTCTCCAGCTCCCAGATGCGCTCCGGCGCCTCCTTGGCGTGCAGTTCCGCCATCCGGAAGTTGTTCAGGAACTTGCCGCCCCGCATGGTGTCACCGAAGTGCACCATCCAGTTGTCCTTGCTGTTCACGTTGCCCATGGCGGCAGCCGCGCCGCCCTCGGCCATGACGGTGTGCGCCTTGCCGAACAGCGACTTCGAGATGATGGCGGTCTTCTTGCCGGCGAGCCGCGCCTCGATGGCCGCCCGCAGCCCGGCGCCACCGGCGCCGATCACGACGACGTCGTAGTGGTGTCGTTCGATTCGGGTTGTCATTGGGGGCCCTTAGTTGATGAAGCGCAGGTCGGGCCACCAGCCCGCCGCGAGCGCCATGATGTAGAAGTCGGTCAGGGCGAGCGTGCCGAGCGTGATCCACGCCAGCATCATGTGCCGGGCGTTGAGCTTCGACACGAACGTCCAGAACCGGTACCGCACCGGGTGCTTCGAGAAGTGCTTCAACCGTCCACCGGCGATGTGCCGGCAGGAGTGGCAGGACAACGTGTACGCCCACAGCATCACGACGTTGCCGACCAGGATGATGTTGCCGAGCCCGAACCCGAACTTGTCCCCGGACTGGAACGCCACGATCGCATCCCAAGTGTTGATCACCGAGATGATCGCGGCGGCGTAGAACGCGTACCGGTGGAGGTTCTGGAAGACGAGCGGGAACCGCGTCTCACCCGAATACTTCTCGTGGGCGTCGGGCACGGCACAGGCCGGCGGCGACAGCCAGAAGGCGCGGTAGTACGCCTTGCGGTAGTAGTAACAGGTGAGGCGGAAGAGCAGCAGGAACGGCAGCGTGAGCGCCGCCTCCGGGATGAGCCAGAAGCTCGGTAGCGGGGTGCCGAACTCCGCGGCCCCCTCCACGCACCGGTCGGTCAGACACGGTGAGTAGAACGGGGTCAGATAGTGATATGCATCGACGTAATAGTCCCTGTGCATGAACACACGGACGGTCGCGTAGGTGACCCACGCGGCAAGACCCACGAAGGTGACCAGCGGCGGAAAC
Organism: Amorphoplanes friuliensis DSM 7358; assembly: GCF_000494755.1. NCBI lineage: Bacteria > Bacillati > Actinomycetota > Actinomycetes > Micromonosporales > Micromonosporaceae > Actinoplanes > Actinoplanes friuliensis. The sequence continues at coordinate 8,462,297 of NC_022657.1, read as the reverse complement.
CACCACCGGTCCGTACGCAACGTCTTCGCCGCGATCGCAGCGCGCGAACGCCCCGGATCCGACCTCGTTGCCGTCGTCGTCATTGACGTCTCCCTGACGGTGCTGACAGTGACCTGCGTCTGCCGGCGGGCGCGCCTGATGGGTGTGCGTCCGCAATGTGTGGCACACGTTACAACGAAGGTCGACTGGCTGCTGTGTAAGGGAAGGCTTACCAAGTGCTACAGGTCGGGAGCGGCCAGCCGCCGGATCGCTCCGCCGCAGGCCGAGGGCGACCAGTCCACCAGCTCATCGGCCACGGAGACCTGATCACGGGTCTCGGGAGCAACATAAAAAGCCGGCGTACGCGACTTCGCCTGAGCCTCGAGCCCCTCGGCAAACGTGGTCCGCGCATCGAGCATCTGCAGCCACCAGTCGCTGTGCTGCTTGTCCCGCAGCTGCGCAACGTAGATCCGCGCAGCGGCGTTCTCGTCCTGAATGGCCACCGCCCGCGCCTGAGGCGTGGCAGTGGCACCCGGTGGCACCAGCCGATTGAGCCGGCTCTCCAGCGCCAGGCAGGCGGCATCACGAAGCCGCCTGCTCTCCCGCGCGTCGGCAGCATCGTCCTGGAAGCTGGAAACGGCATTGATCACGGCGAAGCCACCGGCACAGAGGGCGATGACCACGAGGAGTGCGCCGACGGAGATTCCACCGACGAACAGCTTCCGACGCCGCTTCTTCCGCGCGTCGGCCTCGGGCCCACCGGCGTCGGCCGCATCGGCGTCAGTCAGCTGAATCCCGCGCCGGCGCGGTCTGGCCGCCCCGGCACCGCTCCGGCCGCCAGCGCTTCCCCGGCCCGCACCGCCTCCCCGGCCGGCGCCGGCACCGCGGCCGCGGCTCGGGCCGGGACCCGAACCGGCTGCCGGGCTTCCGGAAACCGGCGCACCCGAAGTCGGCGCCGCGCCTCCGTCGCCGTCACTGGTCCCATCCGCGTCGTCGGCCCAGGCCTCGTCGCTTGTCGCGCCCGCCCGGCTGCTTTCATCGGCAGCCGCCGCCGGTGAAGCCGACCCGCGGGATGCCGTCGTCCCGCCGGAAGTCGTCCCGCCGGAAGTCGTCCCACCGGAGCCGGGCGCGCTGGAGTCGGGCAGCGCACTCGCGCCCGCCGGTGGACCGGTGACCGGCTCGTCGGCCGGGTCCGCCGCGGACTGATCCCAGTCGGGCCGCTGGTCACGCGGCCCGTCACTCATTGATCCAGCGCTCACCGGCCCAGTGAAACACGTCGGTCAATGCCCGGCCCGCCGGTCAAGCGCCGGTCGCACCCCGCCACCTGCAAGCTGCATACGCGACCGGCCAGGACCGGCCCACCCGCGACCGGCCGAGACCCGCCCACCGGTCGGCCGCGTCGCGGCCGGCCAGGACACGGCCAAGACCGCCCGTCGGTCTAGCAGCGGACCTACCTCCTCTCGCGCAGTGCGCTCAGCAGCAAGGCCCGACTTGCCCGGGCCGCGGCAGGCCGCCGCCGGACGGCATCGGGTTGTGAGGTTGGCGCCGCGGGGTGTCAGCCGGAGGCGTTGCCGGTGAGGTTCCAGGATTTGAGGTGGAGGGCTGGGGCTGTGTATCGGACGCCCGACCACCGGTCCGGCAGCGGGATCGCTTCGGCGCCGATGCCCAGCACGCTGCCCGGGCCGAGCGCGTCCGGGTAGGACTGGGTGAAGCGCATGTTGCCTACCGCCGCAGTGACCTCGCCGTCCTCGACGAGCCAGACGCCGTTGCGGGTGAGGCCGGTGATGACGAGGCTTTTCTGGTCGAGGACGCGGGTGTACCAGAAGTCGGTGATGAGCAGGCCGCGGCGGATGCCGCTGACCAGGGCGCGGGCGGACGCGGCCGTCGGGCCGTCACCAGTGTCGGCGGCGGCGCCGGTGGCCGGGCCTGGGGCGAGGCGGACGTTGGCGGCGATCGGGCCCCACGAGCGGGACGACCCGGACGCGTGGCCGGTCGATGTTGCGCCGGCCTCGGCCGCGGAGGTGCGGTCGTGGCTCACCGCGGTGGTGATGCCGTCGCGCACCAGGACGAGTGTGTCGCGGGGTGTGCCTTCGAGGTCGAACGGAAGGGTGGCGCCGAGGGGCTCGTCGGTGATGGTGATGGCCGGGTCGAACTGCTGGGTGCCGAGCTCGGCGAAGGACTGGTGCTGGGCGAACGACTTGCCGTTGAAGCCGAACGTGGCCAGGTTGCTCAGCAGGTCGGCGACCGCGGTGGGCTCGAGGACAACCTCGTAGCGGCCCGGTGGCAGCTCGATCGGCCGGCCGCCCGCACGGGCTTTCGCAGCGGCCCGGGCCCCGAGCGCTGCGCCGTCGAGGTCGGCCAGGTGCTCGCTGGCCCGGCGGGAGACGCCGTCGGCGCCGTCGAGGCGGGCGATGCCGTCCATCGCTGCCTCGGCCGCGCGGCCTTCGACGGACTGGCCGGCGGTGTTGACGAAGCCGCCGGACGAGTAGGCCGTGCGGCAGAAGCCCGCGGTCTCGAGCCCGTCAGCGGCCTGGACGAAGTCACGGACGCGTTCGGCGCGTTCCCGGGGGGAGGCCGCCGCGGTGGCCTCGTCGAACGCCTCGACCGGGCGCAGCGGGGCCGGTGCGGTGAGGCCGGGCCAGGCGGCGTCCGGCGGGGAGAGGCGGGACGCGGCGATCGTGCGTTCCACCAGGGACTGCAGGCCGTCGGCGTCGGTGACCGTGGTCGAGCCGGCGGCCGTGCGCCCGTCGAGGTGCAGGCGCAGCCACACGGTGGTGGTCGCGTCCGCGACGTTTTGGTGGATCGCGGAATTGGCGAAGCGGGTCAGTGCCTGCGCGGAGTGGTCGGCGACCGCCTCCGCCTCGGCGCCCGTCCCGGCCAGCCGCCGGGTCAGCTCGATCACGCGACCCGCGATGTCCAGCTCGGCGCTCATCCCCGGACCCCCACTCGTACGTTGGTGAAGCGGGCCGGTGCCGCCGGGTGGCCGGTGTGGCCGATCTGGCCCGGCTGGCCCTTGCCGCAGTTGGGCGTGCCCCAGGCGACCGTCTCCGAGGACAGCATGTCCATGGACTGCCAGAACTTCGGGCCGATCCCCGTGTAGGTGGGGTTGCGCAGCATCCGGCCGCGCTTGCCGTTCTTGACCTCGTAGCCGATCTCGCAGCCGAACTGGAAGTTGAGGCGGCGGTCGTCGATCGACCAGGAGCGGTTGATGTCCATCAGGACGCCGTCGTCGGTCGCGGCGATGATCTCGTCGAGGGTGTGCGGGCCCGGCTCCAGGCCGACGTTGGTCATGCGGACCATCGGCAGACGGGCCCAGCCGTCGGAGCGGACGCTGCCGGCGTAGTCGAGGCCGGCCATCGCGGCCGAGTCGCGGCCGGCCAGCACGCCGACCCAGCGGCCGTTGCGGACCGCGTCGCGCTTGACCGCCGGTGAGCCCTCGTCGTCGTAGCCGAAGCTGCCGAGCGCACCCGGGATCGTCGGGTCGATGGTGATGTTCATCAGGTCCGAGCCGTACCGCAGGGTGCCCAGCTGGTCGAGGTCGAGCCAGGAGGTGCCCGCGAAGGCGGCCTCCCAGCCGAGGATGCGGTCGAGCTCGATCGCGTGCCCGACGGACTCGTGGATCTGCAGGGCGAGCTGCTCGCCGCCGAGAATGAGCGTGGTCTCCCCGGACGGGCACAGCGGGGCGGTGAGCAGGGCCCGGGCCTCGTCGGCCATGCGGGCGGCGTTGTCGGTCAGCGCCAGCTCGTCGACCAGCTCCCAGCCGCGGGTGCCGTACTGACCGCGGTGTGAGGGCCAGGAGCGGCGCTGGATCTCGCCGTCACCGTAGGCGCTGGCGGTGATGCCCGCGCCGCACTCCCGGATGTGCTGGTCGATGCGGTGGCCGTCGCTGGACACGAACCACTTGCGGGTGTCCCAGATCTGGTAGATGCCCTCGGCCAGGTCGGCGCCGGCGTCCTTGGCGGCGGCGGTGGCCGCGACCAGCAGGTCGCCCTTGGTCGACAGCGGCACCGACAGCGGGTCGATCACGCACTCGCTGGCCCAGCTCGCCGTCCCGGCGCCGGCCGGCACCAGGTCGATCGCGGGTCCGGGGACGATCGCGCTCGCGGCGGCGATCTCGGCGGCCCGGCGCCCGGCGGCGCGCGCGGCGGAGTCGGACAGGTCCGGCACGGCGTAGAAGCCCCAGCTGGAGCCGACCAGCGCCCGGACGCCGATGCCCGCGCTCTCGTCCGAGCTGAGGTCCTCAACCTCGCCGTCACGGGCACTCATCGTCTCGGTGCGGCGCAGCATCACCCGCGCGTCCGCATAGCGAGCCCCGGCGTCCAGGGCGGCCTGGACCGCCGTGCCGGCCTCGTCGAAATGATCCACGCTCATGTCCGAGACCCTACGAGAAGCCACCGACATTCTCTGCCCGCACGGCGCCGACAGTCCTCACATCGGGCCCGCCACAGCCGATTCTGAACCCCCGTGGAGTCCAATCGCCTGCCGGTGCCCGTGTCCCCGTACGGGCCCTACGCCGCGCTGGCGCTGCACGTCCATGACCTGACGATCCGGGGTCACCACACCGAGACGCTGAACGCCGCCGACGAGGCCGAAGCCGTCACGCTGCTCCTGGGCGACCACCGCACCCGCCGTGTCAGCCGCCTGGGCCGCATGTACGCCCTGAGCGCCCTCGGCCGCCTCGACGAGGCCCTCACGATCGCCGAGGAGCTGGTCAGCCGCCCGGCCGGCCCGCGGGCGACCGACGCCAAGATCATGGCCGACACCGCCGAGGTGCTGATGCACCTGGGCCGCATCGACGACGGCCTGCACTACGTCGCCCGGGCCATGAACCTGCTCGACGTCGCGCCGAACAAGGGAATCCGCTACTTCTCCGCGATGGCCTCGCTGTGCAACGCCGCCCGCTCGGCCGACCTGTTCGAGCTGGCCGACGAGGTCATGCACAAGGCGCTGAACTCGTTCGACTCACCCGACGACCTCTACCGCACCGGCGCCGAGCTCGAGCACGCCGAGATGTGGCTGGAGTGGGCCCTGCGGCTGGAGCAGGTCGGCCGGATCGAGGAGGCGTCCGCGCTCGTCGACAAGGCGGTCGCCCTGCTGGAGTTCTGGGTCGACAAGGGCCTCGACTCCCCGATCGGCGTGTCCGCGCTGGCGGTCGGTTACGCCAAGACGGGCCGGCACGACGACGTCTTCCGCCTGGTCGGTGAGCTGCTGCTCAAGATGCGCGACTCCGGCCAGCAGCACGAGGCACGCCTGCTGCATCTCGCCCACGGCCTGTCCCTGCGGGCCACCGGCGACCTCGCGGCCGCCCGCCGCGAGTTCCGCGCCGCCGAGGAGCTCTCGGTCCTGGCCTCCCAGCGGCTCCTTTTCCGGTACGAGCTGGCAGTCACCGCCGTACTCGAGTTCCCCGGTGAGGCGATGCAGACGGTGCTGGAGTCCCTGCGCAGCCACGTCGGTGCCCTCTGGCAGCTGCGGCTCGACCGGCGGACGATGCTGCGTCAGGCGTACCGGAGGGTCGAACTGGAGGCCGCGCGGACGACGGCCGATCTGGCCGCGACCTCGGACGCACTGACCGGCCTGGGCAACCGCCGGATGTTCGACAGCCGCATGGACAGCGTCGAGGGCGGCGGCTCGTTGCTGCTCATCGACGTGGACCGCTTCAAGGACATCAACGACCGCTTCTCCCACGGCGTCGGCGACCGCGTCCTCGGCGAGATCGCCTCGATCCTGCGCTCCCACTGCCGCCACGACGAGGTCGCGATCCGCTTCGGCGGCGACGAGTTCGCGATGTTCCTGAGCACCGGCGAGCCGGAGGCCGCGCAGATCGCCGAACGCATCCGCCGCGTCATCCTGGCCCGCGACTGGAACACGATCGCCCTGGGCCTCCGCGTCACCCTGAGCATGGGCCTGGCCGCCTGCCAGGACGGCGAGAAGGGCCGCGACCTCTACGACCGCGCCGACGCCCGCCTCTACACCGCCAAACGCTCAGGCCGAAACCAACTGGCCGCCGCTTAGAGGTTCAGGCCGGTGACTCGGACGAGTTGCATGACGGATTGTTCGACGTAGCCCTGGGCGGAGAGCATGTTGCTGTGCAGGAGGCCGCGTTCGGGTTCGGCGACCAGGTAGCAGGGGATGCGGGCCTGGGCGTACGCGTGCATCTTGAGCGTCCAGTCCACGGTCATGCTGGCCGGGGACGTGATCTCGCAGACCAGGCGGACCGAGGAGGCCTCCACCAGGGGCTGGTCGAGGTCGATCGTGCCGGCGATGATCAGGTCGGGGACGGCGATGCGGCCCGGGCCGAGGCGGACCGGTACGCCCGAGATGACGTTCAGGTCGGTGCGGTTCGCGCGCAACGCGTTGGCCAGGGCGTTCAGGATCAGCTGGTGTCTCGGTGTGTCTCGCGGACAGGTGAGTACGCCGCCGTCCCACAGCTCCGTGCGGGCCGAGGTCTCGCCGAGCTGGAGGTATTCCGCCTCGGTCGTCGCCAGGGCTTCCATGGGCAGGCTGCGGCCGATCAGAGCTGACGTCATGCACACTCCCGGGTCACGAATCGGGTCACGGATCGGGTCGAGGATCGGGTCACGGATCGGGTCACGGATCGGGTCACACGAATCGGGTCACGTAGGTGAGTTCTTCGGACAGGCCCCCGGCGGGGGAGATCAGCAGCGTCGGCGCCGAGGCGTCCACGCGGTGGTGCTCGTAGATGTCGGAGTTGTCGGCGCGGCTGCCGAGGTAGCGCTCGGCGTACGCGGGGGGCAGGTCGGACCAGTCCGTGACCGGGTCGCGGGCGATGCCGCAGCGGAAGAGGTCACCGCGGCGCTGGACGGCGGCCGCCGCGAGCCAGCCGCCGAGGCCGGTGCCGCGGACGGCGACGCGGGTCAGGTCCAGGTCGGGGTGTTTGCCGGTGAGGGCGTGCAGCGCGTCGATCTGGTCGGTGAGGGCCACGTCGGCGAGCCGGCGGTAGATGACCTTCTCGAAGCTGGGTGCGACTCCGGGCGTACCCCGGGTGTCGACGGTGACCACGAGGAAGCCGGCGTCGGCCCACCATTGTTTTTCCTGCCAGCGGGCCGGGTCGGAGACGACCTGCTGGTGGCCCGGCCCGTCGCCGAGCTCGAGGAGGACGGGGAGTTTGGTCCCGTCGAAGTGGCCGGTGGGGTAGAGGACGCCGGTCGGCAGCCGCCGGTCGGTGACGCGTTCCAGGACCGGCTCGGGGTGGTACACCAGCGGCTCGGCCAGCGACGGCAGGGTGCAGACCTTGGCTGCACCGCGCGTGACGGTGAGGTCGAGGATCAGCACGTCACCGCCGAGCGTGGCGGTGTGCCAGCCGGGCTCGGTCGTGAGCCGGCGGGCGCTCGCGGTGCCTCCGCCCAGCGCGGTGCGGACGGCGAAGACGTGCTGCTCGGACGGTTCGCCGTCGGTGCCTTCGATGATCAGCTCGGGGCCGCCGGTGGGCCGGCGCAGCACTCCGGCGACGCGGCGGACGTAGAGGCCGGGCGGGGTGATCAGGCTGCCGTCGGCGAAGAGGCAGCGGGCGTCGAAGCCGTCGTGGGCCAGCTCGCCGCCGACGAGGACCCGGCCGTCGGGCAACTGCCGGGGCGTTCCGGGTACGGGTTCGACCCAGCGTGCGTCGGCCAGCTCGGCGTGGACCTGGGTCTCGCCGGTACGCGGGTCGACGGACAGCACCAGGCCGTGCTGCTGGGTCCGCCGCAGCACCGTGATCAGGGCGTTCCCGGTGCCGCTCCAGCGCACACCGACCAGGTACGGGTACGTCTCGCGGTCCCAGTGGACGTCGACCCAGCCGCCGTGCAGGTCGAGCAGGTGCAGGCTCAGGGCCGTACCGGTGCTGCGGACGGCCAGGATCTGGCTGCCGTCGGGTGACCACCACCAGCCGCGGTCGCGCCCGAACTCGGCGGCGACGGGCTCCGGGACACCCCAGGAGACGCCGCTGCCGGCCTCACCGGCGAGCAGCTGGTCGTCGGAGCCGCTGACAACACGCAGGGAGCCGTCGGGTGTGACATATCCGATGTGCTGCCCGGCCGGGTCAGGGCGGGGATCGAGGACCTCCGCGGCGGTGGCGATGTGCCCCGCGACAGAGGAGAACAGGCGGCCGTCGTGGGCCCAGGCCAGCACGTCGAGGTTCGCCGAGCCCGCGTACGCGGGGACCGGCCCGGCCGCCACCTGGCTGAGCGCCCCGGTGGCGACGTCGAGGACCCACAGCGCCGCCGCCGGGTCGCGCGGGCCGGCGGAGCGCAGGAAGGCGACCCGCGCGCCGTCGTCACCGACCGTCAGGGCGTGCGGGGCGCCGAAGCGGAACCGGCCGGTGCGGTCGGCGAGTTCGGGATACTCCACGCCGACCAGCATCGCTGATCACAGGCCCCTCGCGCCCGGCAAACCGCACACGCGGAGGCCGCGGGTCGTCGCGCGTAGAGTGGCGCGCGTGACGAATGCGCTGCCTGCACGCCGCCTCATGCTCGTGCACGCCCACCCCGACGACGAGGTCACCGGCACCGGCTCGACCATGGCCCGCTATGCCGCCGAGGGTGCCTCGGTGACCCTCGTGACCTGCACACTCGGCGAGGAGGGCGAGATCCACGTGCCCGCGCTGGAGCAGCTGGAGGCCAAGCAGGCCGACCAGCTCGGGGGCTGGCGAATCGTCGAGCTGGAGCGTGCCTGCGCCGCGCTCGGCGTCACCGATCACCGTTTTCTCGGTGGTGCGGGTCGCTACCGCGACTCCGGCATGATGGGTCTGGAGACCAACAACCATCCCCGGGCCTTCTGGGGGGCCGACCTCGAGGAGGCGGCCCGGCAGTGCCTGGAGATCATGCGGGAGGTACGCCCGCAGGTGCTGATCACGTACGACGAGAACGGCTTCTACGGCCACCCGGACCACATCCAGGCGCACCGTGTCGCGATGCGCGCGGCCGAGCTGGCCGACGCCGAGGGTTTCGGCCCCGAGAAGATCTACTGGACCGCGATGCCGCGCAGTGTGCTCGAGGGCGGCATGGAGGCGTTCAAGGGGATGGACGACAACCCCTTCGCCGACGTGGTGAACGTCGAGGACCTGCCGTTCGGGCACCCGGACGACGAGATCGCGGCCCGGATCGACGGCACCGACTTCTACGAGCAGAAGGTCGCGGCGATGCGCGCGCACGCCACCCAGATCCCGGACAACTCCTGGCTGTACGGCATCGCCGGGGACTTCGGCGGCGAGTTCATGGGTGTCGAGTACTTCACGCTGGTCAAGGGCGAGCGTGGCGAGGTGAGCGGCCCGCACAAGTGGGAGGACGACCTGTTCAGCAACGTGGTCGGGCGATGACGATCGAGGCGCCCGTCACGTCGTCCGCCGAGCCGGCACCGCCGCAGCGCGAGCCGAGCCGCGCGCTGGAAATCGTGGTCCGGACGGGCGGGATCGTCGTCTCCGTGGTCGCCGCGGTTCTCACGGCGTTCCTGGAGCTGTTCCTGTCGCCGCTGCGGATCGGCGGCATCCCGATCGGCGTGGCCGTGCTCGCGACCGTCGTGGCCAACGTCGCGCTGTCGTGGTTCGCGGTGACGACCGTCGGCCGGCGCTGGGGGCTGGGCGTGCCGTGGGCCGTCTGGACGTTGATCATGTTCTTTGCCGCGGGCGTCCGCACCACCGAGGGCGACTATCTGATCAGTGGTGACAACTGGGTCGCCCTCGTGATGATCCTCGTCGGCAGCCTCACCTTCGCCGTGTACATGTACCGGCTGATCTTGAAGCGGCCGCCTGTCACAAAGCAGTGACGACCGGTCGTGGCGTTTGTCGCCCCACGCGCCCGGCCTGCACACTTGCGCCGTGGTCGCCTCCGATTCAGCCCCGCCGCCCTTGATCAACCGCACGCGGGTCGTCGTGGTGGCGACGGTCGCCGCCGTGCTCGTCGCGGGCGCCGGAGTGGCCGCCTGGGCGTACACCGGTGACGTTCCCCGGGGCACCCGCGTCCTCGGCGTCGATCTTGGCGGCCAGTCCCGCTCCGAGGCCGAACGCACGCTGACCGACGCGCTGGGCCCGCGTACGGGTGACGCCGTGGCCGTGGATCTCGCGGGCGAGATGATCTCCGTCGAGCCGGCCGACATCAACCTGAAGCTCGACGTGGAGCTCACCGTCGGCAAGGCGATGAAGGGCAACCCGGCGTTCTTCGGCGAGCGGCCGGTCCGGCCGGTCATCGAGCTCGACGAGGCCGAGCTGGAGGCGGTGCTCCGCGAGCAGCTCGACCCCAGCAAGATCACGATCAGGAAACCGGGCCTCGTGTACGCGGGCCTGAAGCCGAAACCCACCTATCCGGAGGTGGGCCGGAACCTCGACGTGCCCGGTGCCGCCGCGGCGATCCGCGAGGCGTGGCTGGTCGGCGGCACGGCCGCTGTCGAGCTGGTGGACAAGCCGCCGGCAACCACGAAGGAGCAGGTCGACGCCCTGGTGGCGGATCTGGCCACCCCGGCTGTCGCGGCGCCGGTCAAGGTCACCGTCGGAAAGAAGTCGTTCACGCTGAGCCCGAAGGCCATCGCCAAGGGCCTCGTCTTCCGCTCCGACGACAACGGCAAGCTCACTCCGGCCGTCGACGGCCCGAAGCTGCACGCGGCCGCCGCGCGGCAGTTCGCCAAGGTCGAGAAGGCCCCCGAGGAAGCAAAGATCGTCCTGTCCGGCGGGAAGCCGAAGATCGAGGCGGGAAAGCCGGGTGACCTGGTCGACCTGGCCAAGCTCGGGCCGGCCCTGCTCGCCGTCCTGCCGAACCCCGAGCCGCGGTCCGTCGAGGCGACCCTGAGCTCCCAGCACTCGAACGTGACCGACGCCGAGCTGGCCAAGCTGGGCGTCAAGGAGAAGGTCTCGGCCTTCACGACCTACTTCACCGGCGGCAGCAGCTCGCCCCGCAGCCAGAACATCATGACCGTGGCCCGGGCCGTCGACGGTGCGATCGTCCGGCCCGGCGAGACGTTCTCCCTGAACGACCACACCGGCGAACGCGACTACGCGGCCGGTTACAAGGACGCGCCGGTCATCGTCGGCGGCAAACTCGAGCCGGGTGTCGGCGGCGGTGCCTCACAGTTCACGACGACACTCTTCAACGCCGCCTACTACGCCGGTCTCGAGGACGTCGAGCACAAGCCGCACTCGTTCTACTTCTCGCGCTATCCGGCCGTCATCGAGTCGACGATCTTCTACCCGACGCTCGATCTGAAGTTCAAGAACACCACGCCGTACGGCATCTACATCGACACGTCGTACACCAGCAAGTCGGTGTCCGTGACGATGTGGAGCACCAAGGTCTACGACAGCGTCAAGACCGTACGCAGCCCACGCCGCAACATCACGTCGCCGCCGACCGTCTACCGCGAGCCCGGCCCGAAGTGCATAACAAGCAGCGGACTCCCAGGTTTCACCCAGGACGCATGGCGCGTCATCCGCAAGGATGGCAAAGAGGTCGAGCGCGAGAAGTTCACCTGGCGCTACGATCCCGAGCCACGGTTCATTTGCGGCGCGAAGCCGTAGCCCGTCCGGGGAGGACGTCATGAGGCAGCGTTGGGTGCCGATCGCGGTGCTGGCAGCCGCTCTGTTCGCGATCAACGTGGTCGCCCGGGTGGTGATCCGCATCGGTTTTGCCGACAACGACTCGGCGCAGAACACCGTCTCGATCATCATGTTCGCGGTCATCGGCGTGGTGCTCGCGGTTGTCGCGTTCATCCGCGCACAGCGGGTGCCGCCCAGCTCGTGGCTGCCCGAGCTGGCCGCGTCGGCGATCGGCGGCATGCTGCTGACCATCCTGATCGGCCCGTTCATCAGCGGTGACACGCCGTTCGCCGCGGGCGCCGGCAACTTCTTCTCCCAGATCTGGCTCTACGGCGGCTTCGCCATCGTGGGCACGCTCCTGGGCTACTGGGTCGCCACGATGCTCGGGCGCGACTACCGCTCCCGGTCGCTGCAGGCCTTCGCCCGGGCCAAGACCACCAAGCCGCGCCGCGTGGTGCGCCGCTAGCTCCTCACCGCGTACCGGACGAAGCGGGCGATGGCCGGGGAGGTCTCCTCCTGGACCCAGACGATCCGGATCTCGGTGTCGGTCAGGCCGTCGACCGGCACCGTCCGCACGTCATCGGGCAGGGTCAGCAGTCGCAGCATGGCCAGCGGTGCGAAGGCGATGGCCTCGCCCAGCCGCACCCGGGCCAGCATCTGCAGGACGTCGTCGACCTCCGGCCCCACGATCACGTCACGGTGGCCGGAGTCGATGCCCAGCCAGTAGTCACGCTCCTGCCGGCCGCTGCCCGACCAGACGACAACCGGGTCCGGTGACAGGTCCGCACGGGCGATGACGGCGCTGTCCGCGAGGCGGTGAGAGGCGTGCAGCAGGACGATCCGTGGCTCGGTGGAGAGCACGTCGCTGTCCAGGCCGCGGTCGTCGAACGGTCCGCGGATGAGCGCCAGCTCGGCGCCGCCCTCGCGCAGCACGTCGCTCTGCGACCGCCGGTCCGTGACGAGCACCTCGACCGGCTCGGCCCAGCCCCGCTTGAGCTCTTCCGCCGCGGCCACCTCGCAGCCGCGCGCGCTGATCCGCAACCGCGTGCTCTCCTCGGCGGCCTGACGCGACCGGCGCAGAGCGGTCTCCATCGCCGTGGTGATGCCGCGTGCCGCCTCGACCAGCACCTTGCCGGCGGTGGTCAGCTCCACCCCGCGGTGCAGGCGGATCAGCAGCGGGACACCGACCTCGTCCTCCAGGCCCCGCACGGCCCGCGACAGCGCCGGCTGGGTCATCCCGAGCCGCTCGGCCGCACGGGTGAACCCACCCTCGTCGGCCACCGCGATCAGGTACCGCAGATGGCGCAGGTCGATGTCGCTCACCCGCCCACTGTTGCACGATCTGCCATGCCGTCGCGGCATCGCAACCATGCCTCGCCCGGCCTACCCCGGCCTCCGCCGGAACCCCACGATTCCGGGCATGACTTCACAGGCCATCATCACCGCCGGCAGCGCCGGCATCGGCTTCGAGACCGCCCGCGGCCTGCTCCGATCCGGGTACGCGGTGACGATCATCGCCCGCGACGAGGCACGTGGGGCGTCCGCAGTCCGCACCCTGCGGGACGAGATCGCGGGCGCCGAGGTGCGCTTCCTCGCTGCCGACCTGTCCTCGCTCGGAACCGTGCGTGACCTGGGCGCCCGGCTGGCGCAGGAGGGCCCGCTGCACCTGCTGGTCAACAACGCCGGTGGCATGTTCGCGCACCGCTGGGAGACCGCCGACGGGCTCGAGGCCAGTTTTGTGCTCAACCATCTGACGCCGTACCTGCTGACCAGCGCGCTGACCGGCGTGCTGGCGGCGGGCGCACCCAGCCGGGTCGTGCAGGTGACCTCGAGCGCGATGATGGCCGCCGTGCCGGACTTCGCGGACGTCGAGGTGCCCGGTGAGCACTACGGACTCGCCGTCACGGGCCGCGCGAAGCTCGCGAACCTGTCCTGGGCGCTCGACGTCGCCGACGATCTCCACGAGCGCGGCATCACGCTGGTCGTGGCCGATCCCGGCCCGGCCGCCACCCCGAACGCCGCCGCGATGGAGATCCGGATGCTGCCGCCCGCGATGCGCTCGATGTGGGACGTGATCCAGCAGGGCGTTCAGCGTCCGGCGGCGGAAGCGGCCCGGCCGATCCTCCACGCGGCCACGGCCCCGGATCTGAGCCCGGGAACGCTGGTCGACGCCGAACAGCTCCGGCAGCACGTGACACCGGAGGTCACGAAGGCCGTCCGGGACCTCACCGAACGGCTTCTGGGGCCTCACGCGTGAGATAGGTGTGGTGAGTGCTGAAGCCGAGGCTCTGGTAGAGCCCCACAGCCCCGGCGTTGTTCTCCTCCACCTGCAGATAGGCCCGGGCGGCGCCCCTCTGCGTGGCCCACTGGGCCACCGCGCGCATCACGTGCCGACCCAGGCCGCGGCGGCGTGCTGAGGGCGCGGTCTGCACCAGGGAGAGCCCGAGCCAGCGGTCGGGGCCGGTGACCGCGCCGCGGGCGACCGCGAGCAGGTTGCCGGTCTCGTCCTGAACCGAGGCGAACACCACGTCCGGCACGCCCGTGATGATCTGCCTGGCCGTCGCCGGCAGGGCGCCCTTGTGCGCGGCGACCATGGCGTACCAGGCGTCGGTGGGGGAGTCGGCCAGCTCGACCGGTGGGAGATCCCGGCGGGCGGCGACCTCGGTGAGCAGCGGCTGCACGGGGCCGGTCTGCACCAGGACCAGCGGGCGGGCCGTCCAGCCGCGGGCGTCCAGCGCGGCGTTGACCGGGGCGGCGAGCGGCATCGGGGTGTTGATCATGGGGCGCTGACCCTTGGCGGCATACCACTGCTCGACCGCGTCGATCGCGGCGCCGAGCGTGCGGTCCGGGTCACCGACGGCGAGCGCGGCGTTCGCGCGGCCGGTCCAGTTGTCCGCGGCGCGCAGGATCCAGCCGCCCAGCCGGGCCTGGATCGGAGCAGGCCAAGCATCGTTCGCCGCCAGCTCCAGGGCGATCACGTCGGCGGCGGGCGGGCGGCGCGCCGCGGGCACCCGTTTGGCCCGGTGGACCTCGGCGAGCGGCACGCGCAGGGTGCCCTTGGCGGTGGCGAGAGTGAGTTCCGTCTCCGTCAATTCGACAAGCTCACCGAGCGCGTCCGTGAAAAGTGGGCGATCCTGGGAAACGCCTACAATTCGGCGAACGACCACGCGGTGTCCCACATCCTGCCGTCGGAGCACGTGCCACCTCCTCCCGGCGAGATACTAGGCTCTGCTCGTACCGCCGCGGTGTCCCGCGGTGTGGCTCTGGAAGGGAAAGACCCGTGACCTACATCATCGCTGAGCCCTGCGTCGATGTGCTCGACAAGGCGTGCATCGAAGAATGCCCCGTCGACTGCATCTACGAGGGCAACCGGATGCTCTACATCCACCCCGATGAGTGCGTCGACTGCGGTGCGTGCGAGCCGGTCTGCCCGGTCGAGGCCATCTTCTACGAGGATGACGTCCCGGAGCAGTGGAAGGACTACACCAACGCGAACTACGAGTTCTTCGAGGGCCTCGGCTCGCCCGGTGGCGCGTCCAAGGTCGGCAAGATCGAGAAGGACACCCCGTTCGTGGCGGCACAGGCGCCTCGAGGCGATCACTGACGTGTTGTCGGCCGCACTGCCCGACTTCCCCTGGGACCTGCTGGAGCCGGCCAAGGCTGTCGCCGCGGCGCACCCGGACGGCCTCGTGGACCTCTCGATCGGCACCCCGGTCGACCCGGTCCCGGCGCTGATCCGGGCCGCGCTCGCGGAGGCGTCCGACGCACCGGGATATCCGCTCACCGCGGGCACCCCGGCGCTGCGGACGGCCATCGCGGAGTGGCTGGCCCGCACCTGCGGCGCGTCCGGCAAGCTCGGTGTGCTGCCGACCATCGGCTCCAAGGAGCTGGTGGCGTGGCTGCCGACCCTGCTGGGCGTCGGTCCCGGTGACGTCGTTGTCATCCCGCAGGTCTGCTACCCGACGTACGAGGTCGGGGTCCGGCTGGCCGGTGCCGAGGTGGTGCGCGCCGACTCACTGACCGCGCTGGGTCCCGACCCGCGCGTCAAGCTCGTCTGGATCAACTCGCCGTCCAACCCGACCGGCCGTGTGCTGCCCGCCGCCCACCTGCGCAAGGTGGTCGACTGGGCCCGCGAGCGCGGAGCGGTCGTGGTCAGCGACGAGTGCTACCTGACGCTGGGCTGGGACGAGACCCCGGTCTCCGTGCTCGCCGACGAGGTCTGCGGCGGCGACTACACCGGCGTCGTGTCGGTGCACTCGCTCTCCAAGCGCTCCAACCTGGCCGGTTACCGCGCGGGCTTCCTCGGTGGCGACCCGGCGCTCATCGCCGAGCTGCTCGCGGTCCGCAAACACGCCGGCATGATCGTGCCGGCGCCCGTGCAGGCCGCGATGGTGGCCGCGCTCGGCGACGAGACACACGTCGCCGACCAGCGCGCTCTCTACGCGGCCCGCCGGGAGTCGCTCAGGGAAGCGCTGCTCAAGGCCGGGTTCGAGATCGAGCACTCCGCCGCCGGCCTCTACCTGTGGTCGACCCGCGGCGAGGACTGCTGGGCCACCGTCGACTGGCTCGCCCAGCGCGGCATCCTGGCCGCACCGGGCGCGTTCTACGGCCCGTCCGCGGCGCGGCACGTCCGCATCGCGTTGACCGCCACCGATGAACGTGTCGCCGCGGCTGTCGCCCGTCTGACCGCCTGACCGGGCCCTCCGGGGTACCCGGATGTCGTCTGTGGTCGCTACCCTCAGAGCGTTGTGACGGCGCGTCTACGGGGAGGCTGTCATGGGTGATCAGATCAATGTCGAGACAGGCGGGCTCAACAAGTTCGCCACGGACGTGCGGGCCGACACCGACAACGTGACCGAGCCTGCGGTCGGCCGGGCCAAGATGCCGCTCGACAGCGTTCCGTTCGGTGAGTCGAATGTCAGCGGTGGAGTGCACGCCGCCAAGCAGCGCTACGCCCAGAGCTTGAGCGCGTCGACCAGCAATCTCACCAACTACCTGTCCGCGGCCCGGCTCCTCGCCGCCGCCGCGGAAAAGGTCGCGGCCGACTTCGACGCCGTCGACGCCAAGTCGGCCGAGGGCACCAAGCTCGTCGAGCACGCACTGTGGACCGCGGCCCAGGAGGCCCGCGCCGCCCGCATCGCGGCCGACCGGGCCGACAACCCGCGGCACGGTGGACCGGCGGTGGCGATGTGAGCGATCCCGTGCTGAACAGCAGCTGGTGCACGGCCTGGGGCTCCTACAACACCCCGCGCCTGTGGTCGATGGTGATGAACGAGGACGACCCCGAGGCCTGGCGCCAGGTCGCCGCCTGGGGCGAGATCTCCGGCGCGGTCAAGGACCAGCGCAGTCTCCTGCTCAAGGCCCGCGAGGCCCTCGTGACGGCCTGGCCGCCGGAGCAGAACATGAGCTCGGCCGCCTTCGTCGAGGAGCTCGACACGCTCCTCGCCCGCATGGACCAGGCCAAGACCGACGCCGACGACACCGCAACCGGCCTCGCCAACATCCTCGAGGCGCTGCGCCAGGCGAAGAACAACATCAAGCCGCTCTGGGAGCAGTACAAGGAGAAGAGCGACGACCTGACCCCGGCGTGGTGGGACAACGCCGAGGACGAGCTGGACAAGAAGGCTCAGCAGCACATGATCACCGCTGAGCAGATCGTCCAGGACAACGTCGCCCGCCTCCGCGTCCCGGAGTCCTATGTGCTCGACCCCATCGACCCCGAGTGGGAGCCCGAGGACAAGCCCGGCGGCTCCACGTCCAACACCGGGTCGGGCTCGGGAAGCGCGTCCTCGACCCGCGGCGGTTCGAGCACCGACATCCCCGTGCCGCACAACCCTGTGCCCCCACTGCCCGGCCACGACCCGATCGTGCCCGACGGCGGTGCTCCGACACCGGACTCGCCCGGCGGCCCGACCGACGGCGGCGGTGGCGGTGGCGGCGGGACCGTCACCGGTCCCGGTCTTTCCGGGGTCATCAACCCGCCTCCGGCAGCCCCGCCGACCGGCCCGCCCGGCACCGGCGTGGTTCCCCCGACCGGCGGCGGTGGCGGCATCGTGCCCCCACCGCCCAGCCCGATCGTCGGCCCGGGCGTCGGCGGCGCGGGAGGTCCACGCGGCATCGGCACGGGCGGCGCAACCGGCCCCCGCACGGGTGGCGGCGTGACTGGACTCGGTGCCAACGGTGTCGGCGGTGCCGCCCGCGGCGTCCGCCCCGCCGGAACCGGCCCGCGCGCCCTGCCTTCCGGCGCAGTCATCGGCGAGTCCGTGGCCGGCGCCGGCCGCGGCACGAACGGCCTCCCCCACGGCGGCGTCGGCGGCGCCGCAGGCCGACCCGCCACCGGCCCCCGCGGCGGCGGTGCATCAGGCGCCGGTGGCGTCGGCGGCGCGGCCGGTCGTGGTGGCGCTGGAAGCGTCGGCGGTCCGGCCGGTCGTGGTGGTGTTGCCGGTGCGCGCCCGGGAGCAGCTCGCGGCGCCGGTCGGAGCGAACCCGTCCGCCCACCCCGCCCGTCCTGGCTGCCGGACGAGCCGGTCGGCTCCGCCCGCGCCGGAGCCGGCACCCCCGGCCTGACCGGCACCGCCCGCGGCACCCGCCGCACCGGCGACGGCGAGCAGCCCCCGTTCGACCCCGACAACCCATGGCAGGTGGCCGAAGGCGTCAACCCCGTCATCGCCCCGGCCCCGGACACCGCCCGCCACGACCCCGGCCCCAACGTCATCGGCTGGCGCGGGTGACCCCAACACCCTCAGGCCAACCCTCACGGCCTGTCCCGACCGTGAGGTCTGGCCCAGGTTCGCAGTCCGACACGTCCGCGGCCCGGCTTTTGCAGCCTGTGATTACCCCCGCAAGGGCTCCGCGGCCCAGCGGTGCTGTGGGGAGCGGGCGGGGCTCGGTCGCCTGGCCAGGGCGGATTCTGCTGTCTGGTCATGGCCGGCGGGATGGTGGCTGGGTGCGGCAGGGTGTTGCGGTCGTGGCGGCGCTGGCTTTTGTGGTGGGTACGGCGGCGCCGGCTCGGGCTGATGCTGTGCGCGAGCAGCAGTGGTTCTGGGGGCCGTTGAAGGTCGCTCAGGCGCAGAAGATCAGTAAGGGCGAGGGCATCACCGTCGGTCTGCTGGATACCGGGGTGGACGGCACGCATCCTGATCTGAAGGGTGCTGTGCTGCCGGGGCGGCAGGTGGCGCAGGACAAGCCTTCCGGCAACCTCGACGTCAACGGGCACGGCACCGGCATGGCCGGGGTCATCGCCGGGCGGGGGCACGGCAGCAACGACGGGGTGCTGGGGATCGCGCCCGCGGCGAAGATCATGCCGATTCGGCCGGTGAACGATCCGGTGCTGGTGGCGCAGGGGATCCGGTGGGCGGTCGAGAACGGCGCGAAGGTGATCAACATGTCTTTCGCGACGCGGGATTCCGAGAGTTTGCATGCGGCGGTGCAGGAGGCGATCGCCGCTGATGTGGTGCTGGTGGCGACTGCCGGCAACGACGGGGACACGGACAACGTTGCCGAGTTCCCGGGTGGTTATCCCGAGGTTCTGGCTGTCGGTGCCGTCGACCGCAACAACAAGGTCGCGAAGTTCTCCAACCACGGCAAGCACGTCGACCTGGTCGCTCCCGGGGTGGAGATTCCCGGGCCGGCGCCCGGTGGCAAATATCAGCGGGGCAACGGCACCAGCGGGGCGGCGGCCATCGTGGCCGGGTCCGCGGCGCTGATCCGGGCCGAACATCCGGAGCTGAGCGCCACCGAGGTCATGGACCGGCTCACCTCGACCGCGATCGACCGTGGTGACAAGGGGCGCGACGACTACTACGGCGTGGGGCAGCTCGATCTGCTGGCCGCGCTGACCGCCGAGCAACCCGCGGCGAAGCCGAGCCAAAGCAGTAAGCCGGTCGAAACAGCGACTGCTCCGGAAAAGGCCGAGGAAACCGGCATCCCGCCGCTGGTCATCGTCGGTGCCGGGCTTGTTCTGCTGCTGGCCGTGGGTCTCGTGGTGGGTCTCCTGGCCGCGCGTTCACGCCGGGCCGGCGGGTAGCGTCAGGGCATGGCCGACCAACCGATGATCGTCGTTCGCGGTGAGGCGACCCGCGAAGTCCCGCCCGAGCTGGCGGTCTTCTCCGTGACCGTGTCCGCGCGGGACAAGGACAGGCAGACCGCGCTGACCCGGCTGACCGAGCGGGCGGCCGAGCTGCGCAGCCACCTCGACGACTTCCCCGACGCCATCGAACGCCGCGAGACCAGCGGTGTGCAGGTGCATGCCGAGCTCAAGCGGGGCGGCGGCGAGCGCATCGCGGCGTACGCGGGAAGCGTCAGCACGACGGTGACCGTGACCGACTTCAGTGCTCTCGGCGAGTTGCTGCTGCGCCTGGCCAACCAGGATCAGACGTCGATCTCCGGTCCGTGGTGGCAGCTGCGGCCGGGCAGCCGCGCCGGTGCCGACGTGCGCCGGGCCGCCATCAGCGACGCCCTCGGGCGGGCCCGCGAATATGCGGAAGCAGTCGGTGCCGAGGTCGACCGGCTCGTCGAGATCTCCGACCAGGTCAGCGACGGCCGCGGCGATCCGATGTTCCGGATGGCTGTCGGGGGCTCGTCGGGAGCCGACCTCGAGCTCGAGGTCGACCCCCAACTGCAAACGGTGGAGGCCACGGTGATCGTGCGCGTGACCATCACGGAGCCCACAGCCCTGAAGTAGGTCAGTTCTCCGGGATCCAGTTCATCGTGTCCGGGTTGGCGCCGGTGCGGCCCTTCTCGCCCCGGTCCAGCGACGTGATGCTGGCCATGGCGCTGCCGTCGAGCTCGAAGTCGAAGATCTCGAAGTTCTCGCGTACGCGGTCAGCGGTCTTGGATTTGGGGAAGATGATGTCGCCGCGCTGGATGTGCCAGCGCAGGACCACCTGGGCCGGGGACTTGCCGGCCTGACGCGCGATGTCCACGATCACGGGGTCGCCGAGCACCTCACCCTGGGCGATCGGGGAGTACGCCTCGTTCGCGATCTCGTTCTCGGTGTTGTACGTGCGCAGGTCGTCGTTCGTCAGGTACGGGTGGACCTCGATCTGGTTGACCGCGGGCCGGACCTGCGTCTCGGCGCGCAGCCGCCCGAGGTGGTGCTGGGTGAAGTTGGAGACGCCGATCGACCGGGCGCGGCCGTCGCGGTAGAACTCCTCGAGGGTGTTCCACGTCTGCACGAAGTCGCCGTTGTAGCGGCCCGGCAGCGGCCAGTGGATCAGGAACAGGTCGATGTGGTCGGTGCCGAGCGCCTTCAGCGTCTCGTCGAAGGACCGGCGGGCGTCGTCCGGCAGGTGGAAGCCGTTGTTGAGCTTGCTGGTCAGGAAGAACTCGTCGCGGTTCAGACCCGACGCGGCGACGGCGGCACCGACGCCGGCCTCGTTGCCGTACATCTGGGCGGTGTCGATGTGGCGGTAACCGATCTCGATGGCCGTCTCGACGGCCTTCTGGGTTTCCGCCGGCGGCACCTGGAAGACGCCGAAGCCGAGCTGCGGGATGGTACGTCCGTCGTTGAGCGTGATGTCCGGTACTGCGGAACTCATAGTGCTCCTCGTGCTCGTCAGGTATGCCGTACACAAGCCTTACCCACGGCCCCGCTCGATCCACCCGTTTCGCCGCGAACACCGCTGTGATGGGAAAGACTCGGCTGCATGCGTCGTCGTCGCGTGCTGCTCCGGATCGCCAACGTGAACCCGGACAGCGTGACGACCCATTCCGATCGGGTGCTCTACAGCTCCATCGGCGTGTTCATCGTGCTCTATTTTGCGTACGCGACCGTGGGCGGCGCGGCCTTCGTCGACGCCAGCGCGAACTACACGCACCCGTGGTACCAGTGGCTGGTCGGGCCGCTGGTCGCGACGGGTGTGGTCGCGTACGACCGGGCTGTGGTGGGGCGGGTGGCGATCAACTACGAGCGCCTGGACTCGCCGGACCCCGAGGACCTGCTGCGCAAGCCGACGTTCGGGCTCTACGCCGGTCGTCTGGCCCTCGCGCTGCTCTTCGCCGTGATCATCACCGAGCCGCTGATGCTGTCCCGGTACCAGGGTGAGATCGACGCGCGGCTCAACGAGGTGCACAACGAGCAGATCAGCAAGGTTGAGGTCAGCGGGGCGATCGCCGCGTACGACGCCCGGCTGCGAGATCTGAAGAAGCAGACGGTCGCCGAGAACCGCGCGGTGCAGGCGCTCAACACCCGGGCCGCCGAGAAGCGCCGGGACGCCCGCAAGCTCTACGACCAGGCCATCGCCGACTCCGAGGGCAACGGTGTCACCCGCAGGTCCGGCTGCCCCGACGGCGGCTACTGCGACACGCTGGTCCAGCGTTCCCGCGGCCTCGACGACCAGGCCGCCCGGCTCGACGCCCAGGCCGCCCGCCTCCAGGACACCCAGAAGGCCGCCCGGACCGCCCGCGCCGCCGAGGAGGCCGACCTCACCACCAAGATCGCCGACCAGCGTACGGTCAACGCCGAGTCGATCCGGGCCGACGCCGGGTTCGGCGCCCGCACCAAGGCGATGTGGTACCTGGTGAACAGCGACTTCTGGGGTATCGGCGTCTTCTACCTGGGTGTTGCCCTGCTGCTGGTCGCGCTGGACTGCGCCGCGGTCGGGCTGAAGTTCGTGTCGCACGGCAACGCGTACGAGCGGACCGAGGCCCGGGAGGCCCGCGTCCACGAACACGAGGCGGCCATCGGCTACGAGCAGGGCCTGAAGGACGTGCGCCGGTACGCCGAGGCGACCTCGCGGGTCATGGCCGAGGGCATAGGCAAGGCGTCCCGGGACGAGCAGATCGCGGACGTGGCGATCGAACGCGCCCGCGCGCACCTCTACGACTCGGTGGCCGGCAGTGCGCTCCCGCCGCTGCCCCCGATCCCGCTGATCGAACGCCACCCGGCCGCCCCGCGTACGCAGCGCAATGTGGATAGCCTCCGGGCGTAGTGCAACTTGCATATCGGCGCTACGATTTCACTCCGGCGCACCCGCCCGCCCACGCTCTGTTACCGGCGGGAGCGCCGTTCGGGCGTCCCCCGGGAAGCCCGGTGGACATCAGGCGCGGCGTGCCCTCGCGGCCGCCGCCCCTGATGCCCACGTACCGTCGGCTGCGTGCGTACCGTCGAACTGGTCCTTGATCCTGATCTTGACGACGTGGTGCGGGGCGTCTGGGAGAGGCTGCGGCAGGCCGGATTGCGCAGCCTGGCGACGCACACCCACGTCACCAACCGGCCGCACCTCACCCTCGTGGCCGCCGACGCGCTGACGCCCGCGGCCGAGATCGTTCCGGCTCTGCCGCTGGAGGCGGAACTCGACGGGCTGATCTTCCTGGGGAAGGCCGTGGCCTGGCGGGTGGTCCTCACCGACGAACTCCGCGACCTCCACGCCACGGTGTGGCACGCGCTCGACGGCACGCGGCGTAACCCCCTGCACGCGCCCGAGGCCTGGGTGCCGCACATCAGCCTGGCCCTGAACGCACCGGACCATGCCGCGTACGACGCCGAACTGGCGGGTCTCGGCGTCGCACGCGGACGATTTGCCGCCGCCCGCAGCTACGACAGCGTCACGCGGACGGTCACCACGCTCAGGGCCGGCCCGCCAGACCCGAGACCAGCACCGGCACCGTGAACGTCGCACCCTTGCACGCCTTGTCGGACCCCTTGCCCATCGCCAGACCGTCCGGCACGGTGAACGCGCCGATGGTGTTCCGCGGAACATCCCACTCGACCTTGACCGAACGCTGCGCGACGACCACCCCGGTCGTGGTGCAGCCGGCCTCACGATGCTCGTCATCCGCGATGATGTTGCCCTCGCCCGGCGCCACCGACGTGATCCGGATCGGGAAGTCGTTGTCGTTCGTGACGGTCACGGTGAGATTGCCGGCGCCGCCCGGCACGAGCGGCTTGTTCAGATCCGACCGCGCGCGCAGATTGAGCTCCACGACCGTCCCGGCGGTGTCCCGCCCCGTCTCCGACCCGGTGATCTGCCAATAAGCCCAGACCGCCCCGGCGTTGACGATGATGGCCGCGACCGCGGCCCCCGTCAAAATCGATCGGGTACGCCCATCGATCCGCCGCAGCCAGCCCCGCTTGGAACGGCTGCGCAGATCGGTGGTCGGCTCGTCCTCGAGGTCCACCTCGATCGTCCGCCCCGGGAAAGCATGCGTGCCCTCGGACGCCTCACCCTCGCCGAAGCCGCCCTCCCCGTCACGGCGGAACATGCCGTCACGCCGGGTCAGTACGTCACGAACGGGCGGAAGGTCCCGGATCACGACGCCACCCGGCCGGCGCCGAACGGGCAAATGGCGGCGGCGAACCGTCTGCTGAGCTTGCGCATACGGAGCATCCTCCTGCGGTGGTACGGCGGCGAAAACGGTGTCCTATTACATTCCCCGAAAACGCATGCCGTTGTGATCGGGAATCCGTCCGCCGTTCACCGCGCATAAATCGCGCAGGAGGGTCTGTCCGGCTTAACCCGCAAGAGGGACACCGGAACGTGAAACTCCACAAGCTCCTGACCTGCACCGACGTGCAGAAGGCGGGCTCATCGGCAAAGACAGCCTGCTTACCACTACGGGCCCGGCAATTCAAACCAGCGCCGGGCTATGTCCGGCGTCAGCCGGTCGACGCCGAACCCCATTCACATTGGCCGGCCTTTCTCAACAATCCGCTGAATGCCCGATCACCATGCCCCGCCAGAAGAATGCATCACATCGGACAATCGTCCGCGACTTTCAGATTTCAAGGAATCCTGAACGTCGAAGGGCCTAATCCCTCCGTGTACCGACGCACAAAGGCCCCCGACGCCGGTACAGGCGTCGGGGGCCAAGCTTTCAGGATCAGCCCGCATCAGGCGGATCCGGCGGAACATCACCAACCGGCCCGGAGGTCGCCGGGGCGGGCGGCGTGGTGACAGGAGCGTCCTCAGGCGTCGGCTCAGACGCCGCAGGAGGACTGGTGACGGGTGCCTGCGGCGGTGGCGGGACTGCCGTCTCATCCCCGCCACCGCCAGTCTTGGTCGCAGCGGCAGTCGGTGTCGCCGCGGGCGAAGCAGGGAGAGGCGCAGCAGGATCCGCCGGAGACGTCGCACTGACAAGGTCGGCCGCGGCGGGCGGCGGCCCGCTGAAGGTCAGCGCGACACTTGCCGGGCTGAAGTCACCGATCCAGCTCGCAAAGACCGGCTGGACCTTCCACGTCCAGGTCCCGCCCGGAACGAGTTTGTCCTTGCATGAGGTGGTCGTGACCCGATCACAGACCACCACCGGATTCCCCACCCCGAACCGCGTCACGATGTAGCTCTGCACCTTCACCCCGGGAGCAATCTTGCTTCCCACCCAGTCGACAGCCGCGTTCTTCCCATTCTTCGCCACACTGGGGGCATTACCGGCCGGCATGGCGACGGATCGCATCTTCAGAACCGTCTTGGGGGCGTCGGTGGTCCATCCGGCGAACGCATACATGCTTCCGGCGAAGAGAGTGGCGGTGGCCGTGACGACAACCAACGACAGCTTGGTCAGATGCTTCATCGGCGGGCCTTCGTTGCGGTGCCGGTCAGTTCGATGGTGAAGACGGCTCCTTGGCAGGCGGCGCTGGCATTCGGAGGCATGAACAGCGGAATCGTCTTGGCGTCGACCTTGCCGCGGGGCGGGACGACGAGCGGAAGCTTTCCGGAGTAGTCCCCGGCTACCAGGTTGCTCGCCGTGGGTTTGCACTTCCGCTTCGACGTCGAGACGACCTTTCCCTCGAGGCTCTTCACGCTCAGGGCGAAGTCATAAGGATTGCGCAGCGTCAGCTTCATCTCCCGCACCACGCCGGGATAGAGACCCTTGGGGGCCTTGCCCCCCATGGCGATGCCGAAGGTCTGCTGGTTGTAGCCGTGCGCTTTGTCGCGCGTTCCCGTAATGGTCATCGTCTCGCCGGCGGAGGCGCTCGGTGTGCCGGACGCCGCCGCCAGCAGGAGAGCCGTCAGCATCGCCGCCGTTCCGACGGCAAATTTCGAACGGTCCATGATGTCTCCCAGGGGTCGGCACGGCCGGCGGGCGAAGCCGTTGCTTCGCCCGCCACGGGTGGGGACTAGACGTTCGCGGCCTTGACGGTGCTGGTGCCTTCGAAGTCGAAGGTCAGGTTGATGATCGAGTCCTGGCAGGCCAGGGGGAATTCCTTCGCGATCGTGAGTGGCAGGCTGACCGTCTTGTCTGTGCTCTGCTTGGCGATGATCGGCGCGGTTCCCGGAAGGGTGGGCGTCACGGCTGCGAGTCCGAGGTTATTCAGAGCGGTGACGCATCCGGGGTTGGCGGCGCCGCCCCTGCTCGCGGTGACAGCCGGGTTCTTGATGCCGGTCAGCTCGACGTTGAACTCGTTCGGGTTGTCCACCAGCGCCGTGGCGGTCAGCGAGACCTCCGGGTAGATGTTCTTGTCGAGGGTGACGTCCGCACGCATGTCGGAGACCTTGGCGCCGGAGGCGGTGGCGTAACCCTTACCGCCGACGAGCCAGCCGTTCGCCATAGCGACTCCGCCGAGTGCCCCGACACCGACAACAGCAGCGGCGATGATGGCAGCGGAACGCTTGGTGATCTTGCGCATGGGGGGTTCCTCCTGGAACGGCTTGGCGTGCGACTTCCGCAACGTCGCGGAAAGGTCGACGCTCGGTGCACTTGATGATTTTGTGGGCGCCGAACCAGTGGGGCGTTCCGGCGCTGCGACAAAGATGACCGATTCCATTCCGGGGCGCGATAGTGCTTCCGTTTGTCCTATCCGATACCGGAAGTCCGCCGGGTCGCGCCGTCCGGGCTAATCCGTTCGGCTGACGGGGATGTGAAGGATCAACGGCCTTCTGCGCTGCGGCTACCTGGGTATATGCATGCTCGTCCAGGCCTGCCTGGGAAAATGCTGTGCCTACCAGCGCCCCTGCTTGATCTCAAGCCGGGTGAACGGGACGAGGGCCCTGGTGGGCTGTTTCACCAATGATTGCGGGCAATTCCGGGGCGGCCGGAACAATGTTTTTCCCGGAAAATGTCCGCCGAGGTCACCTGAAAGAGGCATCTGCGCGACGGTTCTGTCGGCTGGACCGAGCTGCGCGGCCGGGAGTGGTCACCGGGGGCGGCTGTCAGGGCCCAACGATACCCGTGGGCTCAGCGGGCCACCTTGACCGTCCAGTTGTGGATCTCCTGGGTGGCCATCTCCTGACCTGTTGCCGCGGTGAAGCCCATCCACGCCCGCCGGGAGCCGAGAGCCTCGCGGAGATCGACTTCCTGGGTCAGGAGCTTCACCTCGGCGGTACCGGCTTCCACGGACCGCAGACGGACCTTCATCAGCTGCGTCTGCGCGTCGTAGTTGATGCGGATGCGCAGCGTCTGGCCGAAGAGCGGCACGGACACGGCCGTGGCGGGGTCGTCCGACTTGCCGCCGGTCACGATCGCGACGTGGCTGTTGTCGGGGTCGTTCGGGTTGCGGTACGTGTCGAGTTCTACCGCCACGCTGTGGGTCAGGCCGCCGTAGCCGATGCTGCCGCCCCGGCCGCCCACCACCGAGGGGCCGTCGGTCTGCAGGACGAAGGCCAGGCCGTCCGCGTGGGTCACGCCGCCGGTCATGGACACGTCGAAAGTGGTCTGGAACGTCTTCTCGGTGTTGAGCCGGGTCGTGGACCACGCCGTTCCGGCCTGGCTGCGCAGGCCGCTCGTCAGGCGCAGGGCACCACCGGTGACGGCGGCCGTGCCGTTGAGGCGGAGGGCCGAGGTGTCGCTGAAGTCCGCGTACCGGATGACTTTGCGGTAGCCGAGGGCCGGCAGGCCCGGGATCGTCAGGGCGGTGACGAGAGCGGTGACCGTCCATTTGACGAGCTGAGTCCTGCGCATTTCCCGATCGTCGGGGATCGGTCGCGGCCGGGCCGGCGAATTGGTCGCGGGCGGCACCGATCTGATGAATATTCGCTGTTCAGCCGCGGGTTCGGCCACTTTCCTATAAGGCCCGGAAGTCTCCGAATTCAATGGTTACGACTCGGTTTCTTGGGCACGCGTCGGGTGTACCGGGACCACTATGGGAACCGGCAGCTACAGACGGCAGCGGGGGCGGAAACGACGAGATGCGAAATGCTCTCATCACCGAAGAAACGGAAGCGAACGGAGCGACCGGGGCGACCGGAGCGACCGGAGAGACCGGAGAGACCGGCAAGGCGGCACCGGCGAGGCAACCGCAGACCGACCTGGAGTTCGTCTTTCCCGTTCTGAATCGCGAGCACACCATTCGCACCGACCTGGGCAACGCGGCGGACTGCGTGCGGGACCTCGACGTCACGGCCGGCATCGCCGTCGTCGACTGCGGGTCGAGTGACCGGACGCTGGAGGCGGTCGACGACGTCGCGGCGGGTCTCGGGGTGCTGGTCCGGGTGGTCGGGTGTTCGTCACCGGGCTGGGGATCGGCGGCGCTGCGGGGTGTCACGACGAGCCCGGCCCGCTGGGTCGGTTTCGGGGAGCCGTCGACCTTCGGCCGGGGGACGGGTGAGTCGCTGAGCCACGCCGTGAAGCTTCTCGCGGACGGTCAGCACATCGTCTGCACCGGCGGCCTGACCGTGCTGGAGACCTCGGTCGCCGTGCTGATCGTCGGGGACGACCGGCCGGACGGGCCCGGGTTCGTGCCGCGGTTGCCGGACACGCCGAAGCACGCCGGGCTGCGGATGACGGCCCACGGCAGCGCTGTTCCGGGGCCCGGGCAGGACATCGAGACGACGGTCGTCCTGGTCCGGGTGGCGCCGTGAGGGAGCGACGCTACCGGGGTGAGCCCGGCGAACATCTGGTCTGGCTCAACTTCAAGGACGCCCGTCATCCGCATGCGGGCGGGGCCGAGGAGTTCATGCATCAGGTCGCCACGCGCCTGGTCGCCGACGGCCAGCGGGTCACCGTGCTCACCTCGCGGTCCCGCGGGACGGCCAGGACCGAGACGATCAAGGGCGCGACGGTACGCCGGAGAGGCAACGCCTACACGGTCTACCTGTACGCGCTGCTCTGGCTCCTCCGGCACCGCCGCGACATCAACGGCATCGTCGACACCTGCAACGGCATCCCGTTCTTCGCGCCGCTGGCCGTGGGGCGGCGGGTGCCGGTGGTGGTGCTCATCCACCACGTGCACCAGTCGATGTTCGCCCAGCATTTTCGCTGGCCGGTGGCGCAGGTGGGCCGGTGGATGGAACGTGTCGGCAACCGGCTGGTCTACGGCGAGCGCACGATCGCGGTGGTGTCGCCGTCGTCGCGTACCGAGGTGCGGCGGGTCCTGGGTCTGATCGGCCCGGTTTTTGTCGCGGCGAACGGGCAGGAGCCGCTCGCGGTGTCCGGTGCGCAGCGGTCCGAGGCGCCGCGCATCGTCTGTGTCGGCCGCCTCGCGCCGCACAAACGCTGGGACCTGCTGATCCGGGTCATGCCCCGGGTTGTCGAGCTGGTGCCGGACGTGGAGCTGCACCTGATCGGCGACGGCCCGTGCCGGCGGGAGCTGACCCGCCTGGTCGACGAGCTCGACCTGGCCGGTTCGGTACGCCTGCACGGCCGCCTCGCCACCCCGGACCGCAATCGTCTGCTCGCCTCGGGCTGGCTGACCGTCTGCACGTCCGAGGTCGAGGGCTGGGGGCTCGCGGTGACCGAGGCGATGTGCCTGGGTCTGCCGGCCGTCGTGCTGGCGTCGCCGGGTCTGCGCGACTCGGTCCGCAACCGCACGACGGGCTGGGTCGTCGAGCGCCCGCAGCACCTTGCGGGGCAGCTCACCTCCGCCCTGATCGAGCTCGAGGACACGGCTGTCGCGGAGGCGTGGGCGCAGCGCTGCCGGGATTGGTCGTCCCGGTTCACCTGGGACGCGACCGCCGATCGGATCACGGGCCTGCTGATCAGCGAGGACACGCGCCGGGTGGCGGCCGACGGACGGGCGATCTGCGACCTGTCCACGGTGGTCGAGCTGCCCGTGCGCGAGGCCGCCAAAATCGACTTCACCGTGCTGCGCAGCGTCGACCAGGTGGACTGGGACGCCCCCGAGACCGGTGCTGCGCCGCGCGTACGCGTGCTGCTGGCCGGTTTCGACGAGGGTGACGCGACCGCGTTCCTGAGCCGCTTCGGCATCCCGGCGGACACCCTGCGCGTCCGGGTGGCGCGTCCCACTGACCTGCTCGGGTGGAAACGCACGGGCGGGCCGCGCGGTCAGGGGCTGCGGGACTTCTTCCAGGGCCTCAGCGCCGTGACGTCGACCAGGCAGTGGACGCCGTGACGGCCAAGGTGGCGATCCTGGGCGCCAGCAGCCCCCTGGGACTCGGCGTACGCGGCCGGTCGTACGGCGTACGCGTGGGGGAGTCGCTCGGACCCGGCGCCGAGATCCTTCAGCTGTCGCGGTCGGCGCTGACCGTGGCCGACGTGGAGCCGTCGACGCTGGAGCAGATCCGGGAGTTCGCGCCCGACCTGATCATCCTGTCGTTCGGTGCCGCCGAGGCCTACGTGCACCCGAGCCGGTTCCTCCAGGCGCTGCTCGATCGTTTTGCGCCGCAGAGCTGGCGGGGTCCGGGCGGGATGGAGCCGCGGCCGTACTACTCGAACGCCCGGCTCAAGCGGCTGCGCCAATGTCTCGTCTCGCGGGCCAAGGTCCAGGTCAAACGCTTGATCATCGCCTGTACGGGTGGGTTCCACCGGCTCCCGTCGGCGGAGTTTGCCGCGCGGCTGCGGGAGGTGCTCGACCAGCTCGGCCCGGCGCAGAAGGTGCTGGTCGGGCTGTGGCGGGTCGACGACTACATGTTCCCGCGGTCCAACCCGCTGCTGGCGCGCAACAACGCCCTGGCCCGGGACATCGCGGCCGAGCGTGACGACGTGCTGTTCATCAGCACCGCCGACGAGGTGCGCTACTGGGACGACTTCCTCGCCGACCACGCTCACCTCAACGACCACGGGCACGACCGCATCGCCGAGATGATCCTCGAGGCGACCCGGAGTGACCGCCTGACCGGGACCAAACCGCCGTGCTGACCGCGGAACGTACTGAGCACCGGACGTCGGTCGCCGAGCGGCTGGACCGCCGGCCCATCGTGATCTACGCCGGTGGGGTCGCCCTCGCGGTCGCCGTCTACTTCGTCAACCTCTCCGCCGGCCTCGACTTCGACCTCGACGAGGTCATGTACGCGCTCGCCGGTCAGAACGTCGCCACCGACGGTTCGGTGTCGTGGGGCTCGCAGCCGACCACCGTTCACCCGCCGCTGCACTTCTTGCTGATCGGCGCGTGGACCCTGCTGTCGGGAAGCGCACACGGCGACCTCGTCGGCGCGATCCTGCACGCGCGGCAGCTCGGCGCGTTCTTCAGCGTTCTGACCGTGCTGATGGTCGGGCTGCTGGCCCGCCGGTACGCCGTCGGTCGCGGCGCTGCGGCACGCACGTGGATCGTCGCCGGTGCGATGGTGCTCGCGACCTTCGACGGGTTTCTGGTGCGCTTCGGGCGTACCGGTCTGATCGAACCGACCGCGATCTTCGTGGGTCTGCTCGTCGTGTATCTGTCGCTGCGGCTGCGGAACGCCACCAGCCCGGTCTACCTCGGTGTGGTCGGGGTGGTCTCCGGGCTCGCGCTGCTGGTCAAGGAGCCGCTGATCTTCACGATCGTGGTCCCGGCGCTGGCGGGCCTGCTCGAACGCGACTGGGCGTACCTGCGGCGCTCGCTCGCCGCACTGCTGATCGGGCTGCTGGTCTGGGGCACGTTCCCGCTGTGGGCGGTGGTCAACGGTGCCGGCGGCTGGTGGTGGTCCGAGCACGACACCAGCCTCAACCGGCTGGCCGGGTTTCTGCAGGTCAGCGGGCTCAACCGGTCCGGCGTCTCGTCGGCGGGCGTGTTCGGCGACACGTTCACGATGTACCTCAGCGGTTATCTGATCTTCTCGATCGGCGCCGCCGGGCTGCTCATCGCCGCGTACCGGGGTGGGTTGTTCCATCGGCGGCGGCTCGGGCGGCAGGCCGCCGGGCTGGTGGCGTTCGGGGTCGTCAGTTACGGCTTCCTGGCCTACTGCGTGCTGCTCGGGCAGGCCAACGAGCAGCTGACCGTCTATTCGGCGGCTCCCGCGGTGCTGCTCAGTGTCCTGGCCTGGGGGCGGCCGAC